>NZ_CP101283.1:0-310000 GCF_024298925.1 Phenylobacterium sp. LH3H17
TGATCTCGGATGAAAACAGACGGCGGCGAGGGCTATGCTCGCGCTGAATAAGGCTTTGTGTTCGTTAAACAAAGTTAGCCGTCGCGGGGGCGCTGGGCCGATGACACATGATGGGGTTGGAATGATGGCCAATGGTGGCATTGCGGGTTCTATGTCTGATGCGCCGGCGGGGGCTGTCTGGACGAAAACCTGCCTCGCGCTGAAGCGGGAGCTGGGCGAAGCGACCTTTGGATCGTGGCTCGGCCAGGCCGCCCTGCGCGAACGCGGGTCGGACCTGTGCCTGGTGGCCGCCACCGGCGTCGCTCGCGATTGGATTCGTCGTCATGCCTGGCGCCGCATCGGTGAGCTGTGGGCGCAGAACGACCCGATGGGTCGCAGCCTCGACCTGAAGTCGCGCATGGAGTTCGACGCCCAACCTCAGGGCGCCTATGCGGAGACCCAGGCCCTGGCCTCTCCTTCGCTCATCGCCGTGGACACCGATGTCATCGAGATCGAGGCGCCGGTCGCGGCGCCCAGCCTCGAAGCGCGCGCGGCCCGCCAGCAGGGCCTGCAGGAGCGCTTTTCCTTCGAGACCTTCGTGGCCGGCCCGGCCAACGAGTTCGCCTTCGCCGTGGCCCGCCGGGTGGCGTCCTGGGCCGACGGCCATTTCAATCCGGTGATCTTCCACGGCCCCTATGGCTTCGGGAAGACCCACCTGCTGAACGCGCTCGCCTGGGAGGCCATGCAGACCGGTCCCGGCAAGCGCGTGGTCTACATCACCGCCGAGCGCTTCACGACGACCTTCGTCAAGGCCGTCCAGGACCGCCAGACCGCGGCCTTCAAGGACGAGCTGCGCAACGCCGACCTGCTGCTGATCGACGACGTCCAGTTCGTGGCCGGCAAGACCTCCACCCAGGAGGAGCTGTTCCACACCCTGCTGGCCCTGGTCGAGGACGGCCGCCGGGTGGTGATGACCGCCGACCGCTCGCCCGCCGAGCTCTCGGAGATGGAGCCGCGCCTGCGCAGCCATCTGCAGTCGGGCCTGGTCTGCGGCATTGAGCCGGCCGACCGGACGCTGCGCCTGGGCATCCTGGAGCGCAAGCTGGCCACCCTGGCCGCCCAGGGCCGCTTCGTGCCCTCCGCCAAGGCCGAGGTCCTGCAGTTCCTGGCCGACCGCTTCACCGACAGCGTCCGCGAGCTGGAAGGGGCGCTGAACACCCTGATCGCCCGCGTGGGCGGGGATATCGCCCGCCTGACCCTGGACGAGGCCCAGACCATCCTGCGCCCCCACCTGGCCTGTAACGAGCGCCGGGTCACCGTCGATCAGATCCAGAAGGTGGTCGCGGAGCACTATCAGCTGAAGCAGGCCGACATGATCTCCGAGCGCCGGGCCCGCGCGGTCGCCAGGCCCCGCCAGGTGGCCATGTGGATCGCCAAGCAGATCACCACCCGCTCCCTCCCCGACATCGGCCGCAGGTTCGGCGGCCGCGACCACACCACGGTGCTGCACGCCGTGCGCCGCATCGAGAGCCTGAAGGCGGAGGATCCGGTCATCGCCCGCGACGTGGACGTGCTGTTGCGCAAGCTCAGGGGCTGATCCCGCCGAAACAGGCTGGAAGCCAAAGGCCCGCCCTCACCGGCGGGCCTTTCGCGTTTCAGGCGGCCAGGTCGACGCCATCCTTGCGCAGGGTCTGGGCGACGAGCGTCCCCGCCGGCCCGGGCCGCAGCAGCTCGCCTTCCGGCCGGGCCAGGGTCAGCCAATCCATGCCCGCCTGGGGCGCGAAGGTGACGATCTGGCGGTCGTGGTACGGCTTCACGTCCGGACCCGGCTCCGTGGTCAGCAGAGTGAAGCAGCCCTCCTTGACGATGCCGGCGATCCAGAACCAGTCCGCCCCCGCCAGGGTGAAGCGGTGGCGATCCTTCAGCTTCACGCCCTTGGCCTGGGGCGCGGTGTACTCGAAGAAGCCGTCGGCCAGGACCAGGACCCGGTCGCTGAGGGAGAAGTCCCGGCCCTCCGAGCGGAAATTGAACACCGGCGCGCCCCGCGGCCCGGGCCAGGCCCAGGTGACCGCGTCGCCTTCGAGCCTTCCGTCCCGCAGCCGCACCACCACGGCGGTGTCGCGGATGCGGATCGAGGGTTGGGCGTCGAGGTTGGGGACCAGGCCGTCGCGCCACCCGAACAGCGGCAAGGCGCGCTTGTCGAACTCGGCGATGGCGTCGGCCAGCTGCTTCTGGCGGGCGAATTCGTTGCACATGGCGCGAGGTTAGCGCGCGGAGCGCGAGCTGCAACGCCATCGGGCCTTCGCCGTTCTAGCAGGATGAAGGTAACGATCATAAGCCGGGCACTGGACGCGGCGGGCCGCGTGCTCACCCACACCTCATCGCTGCTGGCGATGCTCCTCTTCGTTGGCGCCTGGTCGATCTTCGACCGCGAGAGCCTCGACTGGCACGCCGCGGCGACGCTGATCACCTTCATCATCGCCATCATCATCGAGCGCAACGCCCGGCGCGACACCACCGCCCTGCAGGCCAAGCTGGACGAGCTCATCCACGCCACCGACGGCGCGCGCAACGAGATCGCCGCCGTGGAGAATCAGCCGATCGACGAGATCGAGGCCCGGCGGCGCTAGGCCCAAACGAAAGGGGCGGCCGCATTGCTGCGGCCGCCCCCTCGAACTCTTGGGCCTGAAAGCCTTAGGCTTCTTCGGTCTCGGCCGGCGACTTGGCCGACAGGTCTTCACCGGTCTCCTGGTCGACGACCTTCATGGAGAGGCGGGTCTTGCCGCGATCGTCGAAGCCCAGGAGCTTGACCTTCACGGACTGGCCCTCGGTCAGGACGTCCGACACCTTGCCGACGCGCTCGTTGGAGATCTGGCTCACGTGGACCAGGCCGTCCTTGGCGCCGAAGAAGTTCACGAAGGCGCCGAAGTCGACGATCTTCACGACCTTGCCGGTGTAGATGGCGTTCAGCTCGGGTTCCGAGGCGATGGACTTGATCCACTCCTTGGCCGCGTCGATCTTCGACTGATCGGAGGCCGAGACCTTGATCGTGCCGTCGTCTTCGATGTCGACCTTGGCGCCGGTCTTTTCCACGATCTCGCGGATCACCTTGCCGCCCGAACCGATCACTTCGCGGATCTTGTCGACCGGGACCTTCATGGTCTCGATCTTCGGGGCGAACTCGCCCAGTTCCGTGCGCGGGGCTTCCATGGCCTTGGCCATCTCGTCGAGGATGTGCTTGCGGCCACCCTTCGCCTGTTCCAGCGCCTGCTTCATGATCGCTTCGGTGATGCCGGCGATCTTGATGTCCATCTGCAGGGAGGTGATGCCGTCCTCGGTGCCGGCGACCTTGAAGTCCATGTCGCCCAGGTGGTCTTCGTCACCCAGGATGTCCGACAGGACCGCGAAGCCGTCCTTCTCGAGGATCAGGCCCATGGCGATGCCGGAAACCGGCTTCTTCAGGGGCACCCCCGCGTCCATCAGGGCCAGCGAGGAACCGCAGACCGAGGCCATGGACGAGGAACCGTTGGACTCGAAGATCTCCGAGACCAGGCGGATCGTGTAGGGGAAGTCTTCCTGCTTCGGCAGCATCGGACGGATCGCCCGCCAGGCCAGCTTGCCGTGGCCGACTTCGCGGCGCCCCGGCGCGCCCATGCGGCCCGTCTCCCCGACCGAGAACGGCGGGAAGTTATAATGCAGCATGAACTTCTCGTAGTACTTGCCTTCCAGCGCGTCGATCAGCTGCTCGTCGTCGCCGGTGCCCAGGGTGGCCACGACCAGGGCCTGGGTCTCGCCGCGGGTGAACAGCGCCGAGCCGTGGGCCCGGGGCAGGACGCCCACTTCCGAGACGATCTGGCGGACCTTGTCGACGGTGCGCCCGTCGATGCGGATGCCGGTGTCCAGGATGTTGCGGCGGACGACGTCGGCTTCCAGCTCCTTGAACACGCCGCCCAGCTTGTCGGGGGCGATGCCGGCCGGATTGGTGTCGGACTTGCCGAACTTCTCGGTGGCCTTGGCCTTGGCCGCGGAGACCGCGTCCTGACGCTGGCCCTTGGCGACGATCTTGTAGGCCGCGGCGAGGTCCTTGCCGATCAGCTTCTTCACTTCGGCCTTGATGGCGTCGGTGTCGTCAGGCGTGAACTCGAAGGGCTCCTTGGCGGAGTGCTCGGCCAGCTCGATGATCGCGTCGATCACGGGCTGGATGCCGGCATGGGCGAACATGACGCCCTTCAGGACTTCGTCTTCGCTGAGCTCCTGGATCTCGGACTCAACCATCATGACGGCGTCGCTGGTCGAGGCGACGACCAGGTCCATCGCCGATTCCTTCATCTCGTCGAGAGTCGGGTTCAGGATGTACTCGCCGTTGACGTAGCCCACGCGGGCCGCGCCGATCGGGCCCATGAACGGGGCGCCGGAGATCACCAGGGCCGCGGAAGCCGCGACCAGGGCGACGATGTCGGGATCATTCTCGAGGTCGTGGGCCAGCACGGTGGTGACGACCTGGACTTCGTTCTTGAAGCCTTTGACGAACAGCGGGCGGATCGGACGGTCGATCAGGCGCGAGGTCAGGGTTTCCTTTTGCGAGGGCGCGCCCTCGCGGCGGGGGAAGGAGCCCGGGATCTTGCCCGCGGCGTAGAACTTCTCCTGGTAGTTCACGGTCAGGGGGAAGAAGTCCTGACCCGGCTTGGCGCTCTTGGCGAAGACGGCGGTGGCCAGCACCATGGTCTCGCCGTAGGTGGCCAGGACGGCGCCGTCGGCTTGACGGGCCATGCGGCCGGTTTCGAGGGTGAGCGTCTTGCCGCCCCACTCGATGGTCTTGCGTTTGATATCGAACATTTTTCTTCTTTCTATCCCGCGGGCGTATTCCCGGCGGGGACGGACAGGGCGTCGGACTTCCGAAATCCTCTCCAACTGACGGGCGGGTTGAGGACTTCTTGAGCCCTCGGCGTGTAGCGGAGCGCCCGACCATGGGCGCCCGGATCGCCGCTTGATCGTTCCGGCCTGTCGCGGAACGAGCGGCGCTATGGATAGGCCTGATACGCAAAGCCCCCGGTTTTCCCGGGGGCCGACCGAAGTCTTAGCGGCGCAGACCCAGCTTTTCGATCAGGGCCTGATAGCGTCCGGCGTCGGAGAGCTTCAGGTGATCGAGAAGGCGGCGGCGCTGGGAGACCATCTTCAGAAGGCCCCGGCGCGAATGGTTGTCTTTCTTGTGGGTCTTGAAGTGCTCAGTGAGGTTGGCGATCCGCTCGGAGAGGATCGAAACCTGCACTTCGGCGCTTCCGGTGTCGCCGTCGGAACGGCCGTGGGCCTTGATGAGCTCAGCTTTGCGCTCAAGAGTAATCGACATCGGTTAGTCTCCGCTCTTATCCAGATGAAAGACCCGCGAGGGCTCGAGCTTGCCCGCGCGCATCTCGCAGAGCGCCACCATCACGCCGTCCGCCATGGCCGAAACGGTTCGGGTCCCGGGGTTTAGCCGGGCCTTGAGCGCTTCAACCTGTCGGGGAACGAGAACGATCGGCCGTCCCTGCTTGAGCTTGAAAGCGTCTTCGGTGGTCACGGCCAGCTCCGGGATGTCGTCCAGGGCGGTCTCGACCGGAAGCAGGGCCTCCAAGCAGCGGGCCTTATGGCCCAAATCCTCAAGCAATTCCAGTGTTATCGCATCTTCCTCGCGGAACGGGCCGACGCGCGTTCGCCGCAGCGCGCTGACATGGCCGCAGGCGCCCAGGCGCTCGGCGAGGTCGCGGACCACGGCGCGGACATAGGCGCCCTTGCCGCAGTCCATTTCCAGTTCGATGTGGTCGGCGTCCACGACACCGGCCACGCGCAGGTCGTGGACCTGGATGGTGCGCGCCGAAAGCTCCACCTTCTCCCCGGCCCGGGCCAGGTCGTAGGCTCGCTCGCCGTCCACCTTCACCGCCGAATAGATGGGCGGGACCTGCTGGATCTCGCCGATGAACTCCGGCAGGGCGGCGGCGACGGCCTCGGCGGTCGGACGCACGTCGGACGTGGCGGTCACCGCGCCCTCGCGGTCGAAGCTGGCGGTGGTCGTGCCCCAGGCGACGGTGAAGCGGTAGGACTTGTCGGCGTCCATCAGGAAGGCGACGGTCTTGGTGGCCTCGCCCAGCGCGATCGGCAGGATGCCGGTGGCGAGCGGGTCCAGGGTCCCGGCATGGCCGGCCTTCTGGGCGTTGAAGATCCTTCGCACCCGGGTGACCGCGCTGGTGGAGCCCAGGTCGTAGGGCTTGTCGAGACAGACCCAACCCGAGACGGCGTCGCCCTTCTTGCGTCGGGCCATCAGTCCTCGTCCTTCCAGCTGTCGGAAGGCGCGTCGGGGGTCAGGTCCTGGCGGACCTTGGGATTGTCGAACAGGGCCCCGATCCGGGTCGCTTCGTTGAAGCTCTCGTCGTGCAGGAACTTCAGGTCGGGGGTGAACTTCATGTCGATGCGCCGGCCCAGCTGGCCGCGGATGAACTTGGTGTGCCGGTTCATGGCCGCCACCACCTTTTCCGCGTCGATGCCGCCCAGCGGCTCCACGAAACAGACGGCGTGGCGCAGGTCGGGGCTCATCCGCACCTCGGTGACGGTCACGGAGCGGTCGGCCAGATCGACGTCGGTAAAGTCCGACGTGCGCATGATCTCCACCAGGGCGTGGCGCATCAGCTCGCCGGCTCGTAGCTGGCGCTGGGTGGGGCCTGCGGCCACGCCGCGCGGGCGGGGGGCGTTGTTCTTCTTCATGGCTTGGCCTTTCAAGACCCCGAGCCTTTCCGATCCCTTTGGATCGGAGAAGGCTCAAGACTTTTTCGTTGAACCATTTTCTTCGACGAACCGGTGGCCACTTCGTCGGAAAATGGTTTGCCGCGGATCGGACGCGGCTGGCTCAGGGGAAGGGCGGGCTTCTAGTCGCGTGGGGCCTGGAAGTCCACCCCGTCAGGCCGCCCCGGTCCGTTCGCGGAAGAAGGCCAGCACCCGCTCTTCCGCCGCCTTGGTGGGGCCGTCATCCTTCAGGTGCAGGGTCAGGACCGAATGCGGCTTCATCTGCGCGGGGGCGGCATCCGCGTCCTCCAGCTCGATGGCCTCGAACCTGTCGCCGAACTCGCGACGATAGGTGTCGAACCGGGCGTCGGGGACGAAGGCGTCGCTCTTGAAGCGCAGGCCGATCATCGACAGGTCCTCGCCCTCGAACCGCTTGCGGGCGCAGGCGATCTCGTCGGCCGAGACGCCGATCGCCGCGCCTCGTTTGGGGTTCTTGCCGGCCAAGGGCAGGGAGGGCTGGGAGAGCACCGGCGCCACCACCGAGGGCTCGGTCATCATGGCGAGCGCGAAGCCGCCGGTGAAGCACATGCCCACCGCCCCGACACCCCTGCCGCCGCAGTCGGCGTGCGCCTTTCGGGCGAGCGCCTTCAGCCAGTCGACGATGGGGCTCGACCTGTCGGTGGCCCAGACATTGAACTCGCGTCGGATGCAGATGCCGATGATCAACTCGCGCAGGGCGTAGCCGGTGGTGACCGGCCGACCCGGCTCGCCGAACAGGCTGGGGCAATAGACGGTCATGCCCGACGCCGCGACCCGGTCGGCGAACTTGATGACCAGGGGATGCAGGCCGGGCATCTCATGGATGACGATGACCGCGGGGCCGGAGCCCTTCTTGAACACCCGCCGCGTCCGGCCGCCATGGGTGAACGCGGTGTCCTCATAGTCCGCCAGTGCGGCCTCGTAGCCCATCGCCCGCTCCCCCAAGGTGGAGCTCGAGCTTACACAGGTCAGCGCTTGGTCCGCAGCATGGAAAGATCGCCCTCGAAGCCCGACAGCCGCCAGGTCCCCGAGGTCTGCGTGAAGGTCAGCAGGCAGGGGCCGTCCTTACTGCGGGTGGCGCAGACCCGGCCCTCGCCCGCCGGCTTGAGCTGGGCGCCGATGACCAGGGCGCTGGGGATCGGGGTGTCGGGGCCATAGCCATAGTAGTCGGCCACCGCCCGGAACACCCGGGGCTGGACCAGCAGCTCGCCGGCCACATCGGCCACGACCGGAGAGAGCAGGATGCTGAGCGCCGCCAGGCCGTCCCTAGCCTCGGCCTGGCGAGTCTCGGCAAGCAGCCGGCTCTCGATCTGCCGCTTGAGCGCCGGGCGGTCCACATGGGCGTCGAAGGCTCGCCGGTCATTGTCGCGGATCGAGACCAGCAGGGCGTGAACGTCATTGGCCGCGTCGTAGCGCTGGACCGTGGCGCAGCCGGAGAGGGTCAGGGCGAGGACGGTGAGAAGAGCGATGCGCATGGCGGACCTCGGGCGGCGGGCAAGAAAAAACCCTCCCGTCGCCGGGAGGGTTTTGACGATCTTTGCGGCCAATCAGAGGCTGCGCGCGACCTCTTCGAGGCTGAAGCACTCGATGACGTCGTTCTCCTTGATGTCCTGGAAGCCCTCGAAGAACATCCCGCACTCGACGCCGGAGCCGACCTCGGCCACCTCGTCCTTGAAGCGCTTGAGGGTCTTGAGCGTCCCCAGTTCCAGCACCACGATGTCCTCGCGGATGATCCGGACGCGGGCGCCGCGGCGCACCACGCCTTCGGTGACCCGGCAACCGGCGACCCGGCCGACCTTGGTGATGTCGAACACCTGCAGGACCCGCGCGTTGCCCAGGAAGGTTTCGCGTTGTTCCGGCGCCAGCATGCCCGAGAGCACGCCTTTGATGTCGTCGATCAGGTCGTAGATGATCGCATAGTAGCGGATCTCAACGCCTTCGCGCTCGGCGAGCGCCTGGGCCTGCTTGGAGGCGCGGACGTTGAAGCCGAGGATCGGGGAGCCCGAGCCCTTGGCCAGCATGACGTCGCTCTCGCTGATCGCGCCGGCGCCCTGCAGGATGATCCGCGCGCGGACCTCGTCAGTGGCGAGCGCATCCAGCGAGCCCACGATGGCCTCGGCGGAGCCTTGCACGTCGGCCTTGATGATGACCGGCAGCTCCGAGATCTTCTTGTCCTGAAGCTTGGCCATGAAGTCGGCCATGGTCACGCCGGCGGCGACCGGCGAGCCGGCCTTCTCGCGCTTCACCCGGGTGCGGTACTCGGTCAGCTCGCGGGCGCGGGCTTCGTTTTCCACCACGGCGAAGGGCTCGCCCGGCGACGGCGTGCCGTCCAGGCCGAGAATCTCCACCGGAACCGAGGGGCCGGCGGCGTCCAGTTGCTCGTCCCGCTCGTTGAGCAGGGCGCGCACACGGCCGAAGTTGGAGCCGGCCACCACGATGTCGCCGCGCTTCAGGGTGCCCCGCTTGACCAGGACGGTGGAGACCGCGCCACGGCCCCGATCCAGCTTGGCCTCGATGACGGTGCCGTCGGCGGTGCGGTCCGGATTGGCCTTCAGGTCCATGACCTCGGCCTGGAGGAGGATACCCTCGATTAGGTCGTCCAGGCCCATCTTCTCGGTCGCCGAGACCTGGATGGCCTGGGTTTCGCCGCCCAGGCTTTCCACCACGATCTCGTGCTGCAGCAGCTCGTTGATCACCTTGGTCGGGTTGGCGCCCGGCTTGTCGATCTTGTTGATCGCCACGATGATCGGCGCGCCGGAAGCCTTGGCGTGCTGGATGGCCTCGATGGTCTGGGGCATGACGCCGTCGTCGGCGGCCACCACCAGCACCACGATGTCGGTGACGTCGGCGCCGCGCGCCCGCATGGCGGAGAACGCCGCGTGGCCGGGGGTGTCGAGGAAGGTCACGGCCTGGCCGTTCTCCAACCGCACCTGATAGGCGCCGATATGCTGGGTGATGCCGCCGTGTTCGCCGGCCGCCACATCGGCCGAGCGCAGGGCGTCCAACAGCGAGGTCTTGCCGTGGTCGACGTGACCCATGACCGCCACCACGGGGGGACGCGGCAGCAGGTGAACGTCGACATCCTCTTCGCCGATGAAGCCTTCTTCCACGTCGGCCTCGGACACGCGGCGGACCGTGTGGCCGAATTCGGTGGCCACCAGCTCGGCGGTGTCGTTGTCGATGACGTCGTTGATCTTGAGCATCACGCCCTGACGCATCAGGAACTTGATGATCTCCACGCCGCGGGTCGCCATCCGGTTGGCGAGCTCCGCCACGGTGATGACGTCGGGAATGACAACTTCGCGCGCGGCGCGGGCGGCTTCCTGGCCGCCGCCCTTGCGCTTCTCACGCTCCCGCTCGCGGGCCCGGCGAACCGAGGCCAGCGAACGCATCCGCTCGACGGCGCCCTCATCGTCCCCGGCCACGGCCTGGATGGTAAGGCGGCCTTCACGGCGCTGCTGGGCGCCCTTGACGCGGGAGATGGCCTTGTTCGGCGCGGCCGCGGCCTTGCGGCGCGTATCCTCGTCATCGTCGGGTCGACGCGCGGTGTCGCCGCCGCCGGGCCGAGGGGCCTGGCGGGTGGCGCGCTGGATCTCAGGCGTGGCGGGCGGCGCGTTGGGGGCGGCGCCTCGGGCCGGACGCGCTCCACCGGGACGATCCCCGGGACGGCCGGCGCCGCCAGGCGCGGGACGCGGCGACAGGGCCGAATAGCGTACGGGCTCGCCGGTCGGACGCGGACGGTCGCCCTGCGGGCGGTCGCCTTGCGGACGCGGGGGGGCCCGGTCGCCCTGCGGCCGGGCGTCGCCCTGCGGCGGACGCTGCTGATAGCCGCCCTGATCGGGCCGCGGCGCGCGCTGGCCGAAGTTGGTGTTCTCGAACCGACCGGGCGAACGCTCCGGACGATAGGTGGTGGTCGAGGCCCGGTCGTCGCGGCGTTCGCGGGAGGGCTCGTAGGTACGGGTCTGGCCCGCCGCCGGAGCGGCGGTCGGAGCCGGACGCGGAGCCTCGGCGCGTGGCGCGGCCGGCGGCGCGGCGACCGGCGTCGGCGCCTGGGCGACGGGGGCCGGAGCCTCCGGGGCCGTGGCGACGGGCGCGGGCGCTTCAGGCGCAACGACGGGCGGCGGCGCCGCGGGGGTCGGAGCCGCGGGGGCTTCGGCGACCTTGTCAGCAGCCTTGGCGGCGGCGGCGGACGCCGCGGCCTCGGTCCGGGCGCGCTCTTCGCGGGCCTGCTGCTCGGCGGCCTGGCGGGCCTGATGTTCGCGAGCCAGTTCAATGGCGCGCTGGCGGGCGCGCTGCTCGTCGGCCGAAAGGCCCGATCCGTCGCCCGAGGGCGAGGCCGGACGCGGCGAGGAGGCCGGCGGCGGCGTGAAGGTGCGCTTCTCGGCCGAGGACGGCGCAGCAAGATTGCCCGCCGGCGCAGTGTGGGTGCGCGCGCGCTTGGTCTCGACGACCACCGTCTTGGAGCGGCCGTGGCTGAAGCTCTGCTTCACCGTGCCCGCGCTGACCGAACCGGCCCCACGGGGCTTGAGGGTCAGGGGAGCTCGCCCGCCGGGGGCTCGGCCGTTGTCGTTCTCGTCGCTCATGCGCTCGCTTTAACTTACGGCCGGGACGGTCCCGACCAATCATCTCGAATAGGTCTAGGCGCGCGAAACCGCCTTAGGTTCCGCCCGCCTCAGAAGGCTTTTCCTCGCGCCAACTCTCAGGAGTAAGCGGGCTGAAGCCGGACAGGCGCCGGACATCGAATGTCCAACGATCGGCGCCGCGCCCCGCAAGGAAGGCGGTGTGTATCACATTCTCGCCCCCCAAGGCCAAACCCAATTCCTCGACGCCGAAGAGTCCGAAGACCTCGACCGGCTTGGGTGACTTGCGGGCCACATTCAGAATCTTGCGCCGGCCGTCCGGCGCGCCATCGGCGGCCTCGATCAGCCAGGCGGTCCTGCCGGCGCTCAGGCTGGCGGCGACCTTCTCATAGCCCGAGATAAGATCTCCGGCCCGCTTGGCAAGGCCCAGGCCGTCCAGGAGGCGTTTCCGCAGCAGGGTTTCGACCTGATCGGCCAGGCCCGGCCCGGCCGCCAGCTTGGTCTTGGCGGCCCGCGAGAACAGGCCTTTCTTGGCCGCGGCCTCGACCCCCGCCCGCGTCGCTTCGACCCATAGCCCCCGTCCCGGCAGCTTGCGCGCCAGGTCGGGAACCACGATGGCCCCCGGTCCGGCGACGAAGCGCAGCAGGCGCGCCTCGTCCATCACCTCGCCCGAGACGATGTCGCGACGCTCGCGAGCGGCTTCCGCCAGGGTTGCGGGGGCGTTCAACAGGGTCCTTAGGCCTCCGTGGGCTGATCGGGTTCGGCCTCGGCGACCGCCTCGGCGTCAGCTTCGGGCGCGACCGCGGCGGCCGGACGCTGGCCGAACACGGCCTCGGCCTCGTTGTACTCGACCTCTTCCTCGACCTCGACCACGGGTTCCGGCGCCTCGACCCAGCCCATGGCGACGCGGGCGCGCATAATCAGCGCCTCGGCGTCGGCCGGGTCCATGTTGAAGCTTTCCAGGATGCCCTTCTCACGCACCCGCTCGCCGTCCTTGGTCTCGAACCAGCCGCGCAGGTCGTCGGGGATCAGGCCGGCGAGGTCCTCGACGGACTTCACGTCGCCTTCGCCCAGGGCCACGGCCATGGGCAGGGTGACGCCCTCGATCTCCAGCAGGGCGTCCTCGACGCCGAGCGCCGTGCGCTTGGAGTCGTATTCGGCGGCGATCTTCTCAAGGAAGTCGCGAGCGCGGGCCTGGATTTCCTCGCCGGTGTCCTCGTCGAAGCCTTCGATGGCCGCGATTTCCGAGGCGTCCACATAGGCGACATCTTCCACCGTGGCGAAGCCCTCGGTGACCAGCAGTTGGGCGATGACCTCGTCGACGTCCAGGGCTTCCTGGAACAGCTGGGTGCGCTCGGAGAACTCGCGCTGGCGGCGCTCGCTTTCCTGGCTCTCGGTCATGATGTCGATTTGCCAGCCGGTGAGTTGGCTGGCCAGGCGGACATTCTGGCCGCGACGGCCGATGGCCAGCGACAGCTGCTCGTCGGGAACCACCACCTCTACGCGCTCGTCCTCCTCGTCCATCACCACCTTGGAGACTTCGGCGGGGGCGAGGCCGTTGACGATGAAGGTCGCCTCGTCCGGGCTCCACTGGATGATGTCGATCTTCTCGCCCTGCAGTTCGGCCACCACCGCCTGCACGCGCGAGCCGCGCATGCCGACGCAGGCGCCGACGGGATCGATGGAGCTGTCGTTGGAAACCACGGCCATCTTGGCGCGCGAGCCCGGATCGCGGGCCACGGCGCGGATCTCGATCACGCCGTCATACACCTCGGGAACTTCCTGCGCGAACAGCTTGGCCATGAAGCCGCCATGGGCGCGGCTGAGCAGGATCTGCGGGCCCTTGGTCTCGCGACGGACGTCGTAGATGTAGCAGCGGATCCGGTCGCCGATATTGAAGTTCTCGCGCGGGATCGACTGGTCGCGGCGCATGATGCCTTCGCCGCGGCCAAGGTCGACGACGGTGTTGCCGTACTCGACCCGCTTGACCACGCCGTTGACGATCTCGCCGACCCGGTCCTTGAACTCCTCGAACTGGCGCTCGCGCTCGGCCTCGCGGACCTTGCCGGTCACCACCTGGCGAGCCATCTGGGTCTGCACCCGGCCGAACTCGAAGGGCGGCAGGATCTCTTCGTAGGTCTTGCCGACCGCGGCGTCCTTGTAGACGCGCTTGGCGTCCGAGAGGCGCATGATGCCGACCGGCTCCTCTTCGCCGGCCTCGACGTCCCAGCTCACCCCGTCATCGACGATGGTGACCACCCGCTTGACGGTGGTCTCGCCGGTCTTGGGATCGATATGGACCCGGATGTCGTGCTCGGCGCCGTAACGCGAGCGCGCGCCCTTCTGGATCGCCTCCTCGATCGCCTCGATGACGATCTCCTTGTCGATCGACTTTTCGCGGGCCACGGCCTCGGCGATCTGGAGCAGTTCAAGCCGGTTGGCGGAGATGCCGGTCAGGCTCATGGGTGTCGTCCTTTATTCGGAGGTCTCTTGTTGCGGGTCGTCGCCGACGAGGCGGGCGGCGCGCTCTTCGGCGCCGCGCTTCATCAGCGCATCGGTCAGGATCAGCTTGGCCTCGACCACCCAGGCGAAGGGGACCAGGGCGGTCGCCTCCTCCCCTTCCAGGTCGATGGCGATGTTCTCGTCTTCCACCCCGGCCAGGACGCCGCGGAAGCGCTTGCGTCCCTCGGCCACGCGGTCGAGTTCGATGCGGGCCTCGTGGCCCTCATAGTTGGCGAAGTCCTTCAGCCGGGTCAGCGGCCGGTCGACCCCAGGCGAGGAGACCTCCAGCGTATACTCCCCGGAGATCGGGTCGGCGGCGTCCATGATCTCGGAGATGGCCCGGCTGAGCCGCGCGCAGTCCTCGACCACCATCTCGCCGTCGGGCGTCTCGGCCATGATCTGCAGGCGCCGGGCGTGCTCGCCGCCCATCAGGCGCAGGCGCACGATCTCATAGCCGGCGGCTTCGGCCACGGGGTCGAGCAGCTCCAGGAGCTTTTGATCCTCTGCGGTCTTGCCACGCATAAGCTTGGCCGCTCTCCGGCAACAAAAAAGCGGCCGGGCCGAAGCCTGCCGCTCGTAGGCGCTATCCAGCGCTAACGGACGATGTGGAGGCCTGTATAGCGCGCGGACGGAGGCTTGTCACGGGGTGTCGACACGGTGCGTCCATCGCGCAGTTGCAAGGATTTGCGTCCGCTGACGCTCTGGCGCCCTTCCCTCTCCGCCCGTCTTGGTCCACACACCGCCCGCTTTCTTTTTTTGTGTTCGGACAAGGTCCTCCTCCCCATGGACATCACCAAGATCCCCGTCGGCGTGAACCCGCCCTACGACGTCAACGCCATCATCGAGATCCCGCAGGGCGGCGAGCCGGTGAAGTATGAGCTGGACAAGGAATCCGGGGCGATCTTCGTCGACCGCTTCCTGCACACGGCCATGTACTATCCAGGCAATTACGGCTTCATCCCCCACACCCTGTCCGACGACGGCGATCCGATGGACGTGCTGGTGGTGGGTCCGACCCCGGTGGTGCCCGGCGCGGTGATCCGCGTGCGGCCGATCGGCACCCTGATGATGGTCGACGAGGCCGGTGGCGACGAGAAGGTCCTGGCCGTGCCGGTGGACAAGCTGCACCCGTTCTACGCCGGCGTGGATTCCTGGCGAGGCCTGCCGACCATCCTCACCGAGCAGATCGCCCACTTCTTCCAGCACTATAAGGACCTGGAAAAGGGCAAGTCGGTGGAGATCGTCCGCTGGGCCGATCCCGAGGAAACCGGCGAGCTGATCCGCCAGGGCATCGAACGCGCCAACGCCGCCGGCAAGGGCTGGAAGGACTAGCTCTCCAGTCGGCTAGCATCGGGATTAGAGATGCTCCCCCTCTGGGGGAGCTGTCAGCGAAGCTGACTGAGGGGGACTTTGACTCGCTTCGGCGCCCTTCAACCCCCTCCGACTCTCCGCTTCGCTCCGAGCCACCTCCCCCAAAGTCGCGCTGCGCGCTGGGGGAGGATCTGGCCCGCGCCTATTTGCGAACGAAGTCGAAGAACACCGGGGCGCAGTCGCCCAGGCGCTTTTCCTCATAGCGGGTGGTGATGTGGTCGGCGGGCGGCGTACGCCAGTCGTCGGCCCGCTCCGCCTGCCATTCGAAGTGGGGCGAGGCCAGGACGCGTTCCAGCGCCCAGTCGGCATAGCCCGCCACGTCGGTGGCGAAGCGCAGGCGCCCGCCCGGCTTCAGCACCCGGGCCAGGTCTTCCAGCACCTCGGGCTGCAGGATGCGCCGCTTGTGGTGGCGCGCCTTGGGCCAGGGGTCGGGGAACAGGATGAAGACCCGCTCCAGGCTGGCGTCCGGCAGGTGGGCGATCAGCTCGCGCGCGTCGCCGTCCTGGATACGGACGTTCTTCAGGCCCTGTTCGGAAACGTGGCGCACGGCGCTGGCAACCCCGTTCAGGAACGGTTCGCAGCCGATGATCAGCACCTCGGCCGCGCGGCCGGCCTGGGCCGCCATATGCTCGCCGCCGCCGAAGCCGATCTCCAGCCAGACCTCGCGCGCCTCCGGCATCAGCTCGCGCGGATCGAAGGGGACCTGCGGCGCGCGGATCTGCGGCAGCAGGGTCTCCACAAGGGCGGCTTGGCGCGGCTTGATCGGGCGCGACTTGATGCGCCCGTAGGAGCGCATCAACGGATGGGCGGTCTCTTCCATGGGCGGCCTCTACCCCGCCGGGGCCGCAATGACAAAGGCCGCCGCGTTGTCACGCGACGGCCCTGCTCGAGTCGACGCGCCTATGGGATCAGGCCAGGCCCTTCAGCTGGTCGACCAGGTCGGTCTTTTCCCAGGAGAAGCCGCCTTCGTTGTCCGGCTGGCGGCCGAAATGGCCATAGGCCGCGGTGCGGGCGTAGATCGGGCGGTTGAGCCCGAGGTGCTCACGGATGGCGCGCGGCGTGGCGCCGCCGATCATCTGCGGCAGGGCGAGCTCCAGCTTGGTCGGATCGACCTCGCCGGTGCCGTGCAGGTCCACATAGAAGCTGAGCGGGTTGGCGACGCCGATGGCGTAGCTGATCTGGATGGTGCACTTACGCGCCAGGCCCGAGGCCACGACGTTCTTGGCCAGGTAGCGGCAGGCGTAGGCCGCCGAGCGGTCGACCTTGGTCGGGTCCTTGCCGGAGAACGCGCCGCCGCCGTGCGGCGAGGCGCCGCCATAGGTGTCGACGATGATCTTGCGGCCGGTGATGCCGGCGTCGCCGTCCGGGCCGCCGATCAGGAAACGGCCGGTCGGGTTGACGTGCCACTTGGTCTTCTTGGTCAGCAGACCGGCGGGCAGGACGCTTTCCACATAGGGCTTGATCAGCGCCTGGATGCGCTTCGAATTGGCCCCGAGGTCGCCGATCTTCTTCTTGTGCTGGGTGGAGACCACGATCTGCAGGATCTCGACCGGCCGGCCGTCCTGATAGAGCACGGTCACCTGGCTCTTGGCGTCGGGCTCCAGGGCCTCGCACTCGCCTGAGTGACGGACCTCGGCCAGACGGCGCAGGATGTCGTGGGAGAACTGCAGGGTGGCCGGCATCAGGGCCGGGGTCTCGTCGCAGGCGTAGCCGAACATGATGCCCTGGTCGCCGGCGCCCTCTTCCTTCTTGTCGGTCGAGTCCACGCCCACGGCGATGTCGGCCGACTGGGCGTGCAGGTAGTTCTGGAACCTGGCCTTTTCCCAGTGGAAGCCCTTCTGGGCATAGCCAATGTCCTTCACCGCGGCGCGGACCTTGGGCTCCAGGCTGGCCAGGATGTCCTTGGTGAGCTGCTTGCTCTCGGCCTTGGAGCTGCCCGGCTTGCCGGCGCGCACTTCCCCGGCCAGCACGATGCGGTTCGTGGTCACCAGGGTCTCGCAGGCCACCCGAGCCTCGGGCTCGGCGGCCAGGAAGGCGTCCACGACCGTATCGGAGATGCGGTCGGCCACCTTGTCCGGATGGCCTTCGGACACGCTTTCGCTGGTGAAGATATAGGAGGAACGGCTCAAGACGATAGCTCCGGAAAATGGGCGCGGACCACCGCTTCCGGGCGATCCGACTGAACGTCGGCGCGAACCTATAAAGAAATCCTTATATCCCGCAAGCGCGAGCATTCCGCGCTTGGTTAAGGCGCCCTAGGCCTCGTCCTCCTCCTCGACCATGGCGCGCACCAGGTCGAGGATGCGCCGGCGCACTCGGGCGCGGCGGATCTTGGGGAAGGTGTCGGCCAGTTCCAGGCCCTCGGCGGTGAGCAGGAAGGCCTGGGCGCCGGGCCTGGCTTCCACGGCCTCCAGCCCCACCGCGTCGCCCTCGGGCAGGCCTTCGTAGAAATAGGCGATGGTGGTCTTCAGCGCCCGGGCCATCTCATAGAGCTTGGAGGCCGAGACCCGGTTGGCGGCGCGCTCGTACTTCTGCACCTGCTGGAAGGTCAGGCCGATGGCCTCGGCGAGCCTTTCCTGGCTGACGCCCATCTCCTTCCGGCGCAGTCGAATGCGCAGACCCACATGCAGATCGACCGGGTTGGGGGCAGCGTCGGGTTCCTTGGCCATCCCTAACCCTAGACGAAGGGGAGCCTGACCGTCAAAAAATTGACGACCCCGTCATTTCAAGGCCGGCGCCTGACCCGCCCCAGCGCCAGAATCGCCCCTGAAATGAGCAACATCGCGGCGAAAGCGGCGTCCCCGAAGCGGGAATACGGGGTCGTCGGCAGGGCTGCGGGCAGCGCCGCGTCGATCACCCCTTCCATACCCAGGCCAAGCTTGGCCTTGGTGCGTCCGTGGGCGTCGATCATGGCCGAGACGCCCGTGGGCGTGGCCCGCACGATGGGCAGGCCCTCCTCGATGGCCCGGTAGCTGGCGATATTCAGGTGCTGCAGCGGCCCGCTGGTCCCGCCGAACCACGCGTCGTTGGAGACGTTGAGCAGCCAGGCCGGCCGCAGCCCCGCCCGTTGCGCCGCCACCCCGGAGAAGTGCGGGAACAGGGCCTCGTAGCAGATCAGCGGTTGAAAGGCGGGCAGGCCGCGCGGCGCCAGCGGCCGGGGCTCGGGGCCGGCGGTGAAGTCCTCGGGCATGTGGACCAGGCTGCGGATCCCCAACCGGGTCGCCAGGTCGCCAAGGGGCAGGAACTCGCCGAACGGCACCAGCCGGTGCTTGTCATAGACCCCGGTGACCGTGAACCCGCTCCCCTCGCGGCGCAGGGCGACCAGGCTGTTGAAATAGTCCACGCCGCCGGTCGGCGAGAGCCCGGCGCGGTTGGCGCCCATCAGCAGGGTCTGGCCCGGCGCCACCGCCTCGGCCAGTCGGTCCACGTAGGGGCTGCCGGGCGCCAGCAGATCGTCGATCACCGCCGGCAGGGCGCCTTCCGGCCAGACCACGATCTGCGGCGTCGCCCCGCCCTGGCGGGTGAGCCGCCCGTAGGCCGCGACGATCGCGTCGAGGTTCTCGGGCTTCCACTTGTCCTTCTGATCGATATTGGCCTGGACGATGCGCACCCGCGGCGCATCGGCGGCCGGAGCGGGCGCGGCGGCCAACCGCGCGGCGCCGGCGACATGGAGGCCCGCCAGGGCCAGGGCGGCGATCCCCACCGCCACGGCCCGCGTCCGGCGCGGCGCGGCGTCCAGGATCAGGATCGGAGCCGCGGCGATCGCCAGGGTGATCCAGGTGAGACCGTAGGCGCCGACGATGGCCGCGGCCTGGGACACCATACCGCCCGCCGGCCAGGTCTCGCCCGGCAGGTTCCAGGGAAAGCCCGTCAAGACATGCCCCCGCGTCCATTCCAGCGCCGCGAGGATCCCGGCGAACGCCAGCACCCTCCAGGGGCCTCTGGGCGCCGCCCACCGGTAGGCTAGGGCCGCCAGACCCCAGAACAGGGCGAGGCCCCCGGCCATGAACATCAGGGCGAAGGGCGCCATCCAACCCTGGTTGGCGGCGTCCACCTGGAAGGGCTCGGTGATCCACCAGACGCCGACCGCGAAATAGCCGACCCCGGCCAGCCAGCCCCGGAAGAAGGCCGAGCGCTTCGGCCGAGCACCCTCGGTCTCGATCAAACCCAGCAAGAGGGCGTAGCCCAGCAGGCCGGGCAGCAGTCCGAACGGCGGGTGAGCGAACCCGGCCGCCAGGCCGGCGGCGAGCGCCAGCAGGCGCGCGGGCCAGGCGGACAGAAGCTTCAGGGTCCTAGGCCTCGACCATGGGTTCGGGCTTGGCGGCGGGCTTGAACCGCACGCGCTTCACCCGCCGGGGATCGGCGTCCAGCACCTGGATCTCGAAGCCGCCGGGATGGGCGATGACCTCGCCCCGCTGCGGCACGCGTCCGGCGAGGGCCGACACCAGGCCGCCCACGGTGTCGATCTCCTCGTCCAGGTCGGGCGGGGCCAGATCGGTGTCGAGCGCCGCCTCGAGCTTCTCCAGCGGCGCGCGGCCGTCCACCTCGAACACCCCACCGGGACGCGGCGTGACGCTGGCGACGGCGGCCTCGTCGTGCTCGTCGTCGATGTCGCCGACCACCGCCTCGACCAGGTCCTCCATGGTCACCAGGCCGTCGGTGCCGCCGAACTCGTCGATGACCAGGGCCATGTGGGTGCGTTCGGCCTGCATGCGCAGCAGCAGGTCGGCGCAGCGCATGGAGCCCGGCACATAGAGCACCTCGCGGCGCAGCTTCTGCAGGATCAGGTCGCTGGGGCCGGGCCGCTTCCCACGTCCGGCCAGCAGCTTGAAGATGTCCTTGACGTGGATCACGCCGATGGGGTCGTCGAGGGTCTCGCGGAAGATCGGCATGCGGCTGTGCTCGGCCTCGGCGAATCGCTCCACCACCTCGGCGAAGGGGGTCGACAGCTCGACGGCCACGATGTCCACCCGAGGCGTCATCACGTCGTCCACCCGCATGGTCTGGAAGGCGGCGGCCTGCTCCACCAGGGCGCCGCCGGCGCCGTTGGCGGACGGGACGGCCAGGACCTCGCCGGCCTTGCCGCGCAGTCGGCGGAGGAAGGCCCGAACGCCCCGGCTCTGCCGGGCGGGTTCGGGCGGTCTGGAACCGTCGGAGGAGTTAGCCATGGTCTCCCTGTTCGGCGGCATAGGGATCAGGGACCCCCAGTCCCGCCAGGATGACGCGCTCAAGGCCTTCCATCTGTTCGGCCTCGGCGTCGGTCTCGTGATCGTATCCTACTAGATGCAGCACCCCGTGCGCCACCAGGTGCTGAAGGTGGTGACCCAGGGGCTTGCCCTGTTCGGCGGCCTCGCGGGCGCAGACGCCGTAGGCCAGGGCCACGTCGCCCAGGTGCCGCTCGGGGTTCTGGGGCGCCGGGAAGGACAGGACATTGGTGGCGCTGTCCTTCTGCCGGAAACGGAGGTTGAGTTCGCGCACCGACTGGTCGTCGGTCAGCAATAGCGTGACCGAACCCTCGGTGAAATCGATATAGGCGAGCGTCGCCTGGGTCACGGCCAGGGCCAGGGCTTCCGCGTCGGGTTCGGCGGCAAGCCAGGCCTGGTCCTCGATCTCGAGGTCGATCACATCGTGCGCCCCCGCTTGGCGGCGTCGGCGTCATAGGCGCGAACGATCCGCTCGACCATCGGATGGCGGACCACGTCCTCCACCGTGAACCGGTTGACCCCCACCCCCTGGACGCCCTCCAGCAGGCTGACCGCGTGGGCCAGGCCCGAATCCGAGGCGTTGACCAGGTCGATCTGGGTGGGGTCGCCGGTCACCGCCATGCGCGCGCCCTCCCCCAGTCGGGTCAGCACCATCTTCATCTGCAGGCGCGAGGTGTTCTGGGCCTCATCGACGATGACGAAGGCGTGGCTAAGGGTGCGCCCGCGCATGAAGGCGATGGGCACCACCTCGATCTCGCCCTTCTCCCGGCGGCGGCGGAACTGTTCGGGCCCCAGGATGTCGGTGAGCGCCTCCCAGACCGGGGCCATGTAGGGATCGACCTTCTCCGAGAGGTCGCCGGGCAGGAAGCCCAGCCGCTCGCCCGCCTCCACAGCCGGGCGCGAGACGATCAGCCGGTCGACCTCGCCCCGGAGCAGCAGGCCCGCCCCGTGGGCCACCGCCAGGAAGGTCTTGCCGGTGCCGGCTGGTCCCAGGCCGAAGACCAGCTCGCAATTGGCCAGGGCCTGCAGATAGCGCGCCTGGCCGGGGGTCTTGGGAGCCACCTGGCCGCGCTTGCCGGTGGGCAGACCACCGGGCGCCTTGCCCGAGCCGGTGCGGGCCTGGCCGATGGCCACGCGCACATCGGCCTCAGCCACCTCATGGCCGGCGTCGGCGCGAGCGGCCAGGGCGTTGATCACCTGCTTGGCGCTGGCCCGGGCCTTGGAGTCGCCGCTGAGCGCCACGCCGCCGCCGGGGGTCTCCACCAGGACGTCCAGGGCGTCCTCGATCAGGGCGGCGTGGCGGCTGGAGGTTCCGGCCACGGCGCGAACCGCGGCGTCGGAGAGCGGGATGAATTCCGGGGGCTTGCTCACGCGGGGACCTGTTCCAGGGCGCCGGCCAGGCTCATCTTGGCGGCGGCTTCGATACGCACCGGAACGATCTTTCCGATCAGACGATCCGGACCGTCGCAGTGGACGGCCTGAAGATAGGGGCTGCGGCCCGAAAGCTGGCCCGGATGGCGGCCGCTCCTCTCGAACAGCACCGGCAGGACCTTGCCGACCTGGCTCAGGTTGAAGGCCTTCTGCTGCTCGTCCAGCAGGGCGTTCAGCCGCGCCAGGCGCTCGTCCTTGACCTCTTCGGCGACCTGGCCCGGCATGGCCGCGGCCGGGGTGCCCGGGCGGCGGGAATATTTGAAGCTGAAGGCCGCGGCGTAGCCGACCTCTCGAACCAGGCTCAACGTCGCTTCGAAGTCGACATCCCGCTCGCCGGGGAAGCCGACGATGAAGTCGCCGGACATGGCGATGTCGGGCCGCGCCGCGCGGATCTTCTCCACCAGCCGCAGGTAGCTCTCGGCATTGTGGGCGCGGTTCATGGCCTTGAGGATCTTGTCCGACCCCGACTGCACCGGCAGATGCAGGTAGGGCATCAGCTGCGGCAGCTCGGCATGGGCGTCGATCAACGCCTGGTCCATGTCGGCCGGGTGGCTGGTGGTGTACCGGATGCGGTCCAGGCCCTCGATCCGCGCCAATTTCCGCGCCAGGCCGGCGAGGCCGCCCTCACCGGCATAGGCGTTGACGTTCTGGCCCAGCAGGGTGACTTCGCGCACCCCCTGCTCGGCCAGGCTGCGGGCTTCGGCCAGGATGGTCTCCACCGGCCGCGACCACTCGCCGCCGCGAGTGTAGGGCACCACGCAGAAGGTGCAGAACTTGTCGCAACCCTCCTGGACGGTGAGGAAGGCGGTGACCCCCGTGGGATGGCGCTCCGTGGGCAGGGCGTCGAACTTCTCGTCGGCGGCGAAGTCGGCGGCCAGCCGCTCGCCCCGCGCCCGGTGGGTCCGGGCGATCAGCTCCGGAAGCTGGTGATAGGCCTGCGGCCCCACCACCAGGTCCACCGCCGGCTGGCGCAGCATGATCTGCTCGCCCTCGGCCTGGGCCACGCAGCCGGCCACCGCGATCACCATGTCGCCGCCCGCCGCCCGGCGGGCCAGCTTCATGGCCTTGATGTAGCCGAGCTCGGAATAGACCTTCTCGGTGGCCTTCTCGCGGATGTGGCAGGTGTTCAGCACCACCAGGTCGGCGTCATCGGGCCGCTCGGTCATGGCGTAGCCCAGCGGGCCAAGCACGTCGGCCATGCGCTCGCTGTCATAGACGTTCATCTGACAGCCATAGGTCTTGATGAAGAGGCGCTTGGTGGGCACTGACATGGCGGGTTTATGGGGCTGTGGATAGTTGGGCGCAAGCCGACAGCCGGAAGCCGTCAATCCTCGATCGGCACGCCGTAGAGTTCCAGCCGGTGGTCCACCAGCTTGTAGCCGAGCTTGCGGGCGATGGCCTCCTGCAGGGCCTCGATCTCCTCGTCGACGAATTCCACCACCTTGCCGGACTTCATGTCGATCAGGTGGTCGTGGTGGATCTCGGTGGCTTCCTCATAACGAGAGCGTCCGTCGCGGAAATCGTGGCGGGCGATGATCCCCGCCTCCTCGAACAGCCGCACGGTGCGATAGACCGTGGCGATGGAGATGTGCGGGTCCACGTCGTGGGCGCGGCGATAGAGCTCTTCCACGTCCGGGTGGTCATGGGCTTCCGACAGCACGCGCGCGATCACGCGCCGCTGTTCGGTCATCCGCATGCCCTTTTCGACGCAGAGATTCTCGATCCGGTCCACGAACGGCTCCTGGCGATTTGGTGGGCGCACGATAGAGCCCCTAGGCCGACGGGCCAAGGTCGAGACGCATGACCACCGCGTCGGCCCGCGGTTTTGGTCCGCGGTCGTAGTATCCGCGCCGCAACCCGACCTCGCCGAAGCCCGCCTTGGCGTAGAGCCCCCGGGCCGCGGGGTTGTCGTCGGCGACCTCCAGGAACAGGGTCTCGGCCCCGGCTATCCGCGCCGCGCCCGTGGCCGCCTCCACCAGGGCCAGCGCCAGGCCTCGGCGCCGCGCGGCGGGATCGACGGCCAGGGTGAGGATCTCGGCCTCCCCGGCCACGGCGCGGCACAGGATGAAGCCTAGCGCCCGCTCATCCTCCTCGACCAGCAGGGCGAAGCCGCCAGGTCCGTCCAGCAGGCCGGCGATCTCCCGGGGCGGCCAGGCGACATCGAAGGCCGCGGCGTGGACCCTGGCGAGCGCGCCGGCCTCATGGCTCCAGGCGCCGCGCAGCCTCACGGCGGCGGCAGCTTTCCGCCCGGCAGGCGGGCGTCGGGCGCGCGCAGATAGAGCGGCCGGGGCGGGACCGGCGAACGGGCGGCGGCCAATCGCGCCACCGCCGACGGGTCGGCCTGGTCGGCGGCGATCACGCGGGCGGTGGGCGTCATGTCGGAAAGGAGAGCCGCGCCGGACCCGATCAGCACCTCGGGCGCGAACTCGGCGACCCGCGCCGCGGCGGTCTCGAGGGGCAGGACATCAGGGGCGCTGACCGGGACGCCGTCGGCGAAGGCCTGGAGGTAGACCTGGCCGCGCTTGGCGTCGAGCACCGCCAGGACCCGGCCCGGCGTACCCGCCGCCAGGGCCTCCAGCGTGCCCACCGCCACCACCGGGATGGCCAGGGCCTGGCCGATCCCCTTGGCGAAGGCCAGCCCCACCCGCAATCCGGTGAACGAGCCCGGCCCCACGGTGACGCCCACCCGGTCGAGCCGGTCGAATGAGGTCCCCGCCTCGGCCATCAGCTCGGCGACCAGCGGCGCGAGCCGCTCCTGGTGACCGCGCGCCATGGGCTCCACGCGAGCGGCCAGCACGCGCTCGCCGTCCACCACGGCCGCCGAACAGGCGCCGAGGCAGGTGTCGAGGGCGAGGATGATCACGGCCGGGTCGGGCCCCAGCAGGGCTCCAGGCTCTTCAGGGTTTTTTCGGTCCAGGTAGCCACGGGGGAGTGATCGACGGCGCGCAGCTCCATCCCGGCGGCGCTGTCACCGGCGGACCAGCGCGCGTCGGTGGCCCATAGGAAATAGCTGCTGCCGTTGGGAGGGCGCTTCAGGTCGCCGAGCGGGGCCGTCCCAGGCGGCGCGATCACGGGCGTCGGCAGGCGCGCGAGCTCGGCCAGGGCCGGCTCGAGCTGCGGGCAGGTCTCCGAACTCGTCCAGGAGATCTCGGCCCTGCCCGACTGGGCCTCGACCCGTCGCGCCAGCAGATAGGGCTTCAAGGCGTCGGGCCTCTGCATCCGGTAGACGCCGAAGCCCGTCGAGCGATGGCTGCGATAGACGGCGAAGGCCACGGCCGGCGGCCGGTTCTCCACCCGCGCGCCCTTCAGCACCGGCCAGTCGTCCTCGTCGGCCAGGCATGGCGCGGCCACGGCCGCGACCGCCAGCGATAGGAGAAGGATCCGCCCCCGGTTCACAGGTCTAGAGCGTCTGCTCGACCCGGGTCACTTCGGGCACATAGTGCTTCAGCATGTTCTCCACGCCCGCCTTCAGGGTCGCCGAGGAGGAGGGGCAGCCCGAGCAGGCGCCGCGCATGTGCAGCCAGACCACGCCGGTCTCGGGCTCGAAGCGGTTGAACAGGATGTCGCCGCCGTCCTGGGCCACGGCCGGGCGGATACGGGTGTCGAGAAGGTCCTTGATCTCGGCCACCACCTGGGCGGTCTCGCCTTCATAGACCTGGTCGTCGTGGCCGCCGGCCTCGTCGCCCTGGCTGTCGGAGAACAGCGGCCGGCCCGAGGTGAAGTGGTCCATGATCGCCGCCAGGATCGGCGCCTTCAGGTGGGCCCAGTCCAGGTCCTCGCCCTTGCCGACGGTGACGAAGTCGGTCCCGAAGAAAACCCGGGTCACGCCCTCGACGGCGAACAGGTCGGTGGCCAGGGGCGAGGCCTCGGCCTCGTCGGCGCTGCGGAAGTCGCGCGATCCTTCGGCCATGATCTCGCGACCGGGCAGGAACTTCAGGACCTCGGGGTTCGGGGTGGCTTCGGTCTGGATGAACATGGGGGAGATGTGGCGCTTTGGAGCCGGAATCGCAAGCTTGGCGGCGCGCCCTAGGCCAGGTCGGCGATCTCGTCGTCGGTCAGGTCGCCCGGCACCACGGTGACCGGGACCTTGCGGGCTCCCCACTTGACGCCTTCCTTGGCGATGGAGGCGACCAGGGGGCCTGGACCGCGCCCGCCGACCGCGGCGGCCAGGACCAGGATCTTGATGTCCGGATCATCGGAGATGACCTTGCGCAGGGCCGCGCGGGTGTTGTCGGCGTCCAAGATGATGAATTCCGGCGCCATGCCGGACTGCTCCACCACGTACTCGGCCATCTTCTGCAGGACCTGCTCGGCCTCCTCGCGGGCCTGGCGCTCGATCTCGTCGCGCACCCCGCTCCAGTGCTCGAACACCGCCGGCTCGATGACCCGCAGCAGGGCCACGTGACCGCCGGTGGAGCGCGCGCGGCGGCAGGCGAAGCGCAGGGCCGCCTGGAACTCCGGGCTGTCGTCGGCGATGACGAGGAACTTGCGCTGGCTCATGGGGCGACGGTGGCGCGCGGGACGACCGCGCGCAAGCCTCGGCTCAGCTTCCCCAGTAGCCGACGATCTTTTTCACCTGGGCCAGGTTCGGAGCCGCCGCGGCCCGGGCGCGTTGGGCGCCGTCGGCGAGGATGCGGTCGATCTCAGCCGGGTCGGCCATCAACCGGCGCATCTCTGCGCCCACCGGGCCGAGCCTGGCCACCGCCAGGTCGGCCAGCTTTGGCTTGAACGCGCCGAAGCCCTGGCCGGTGAACTCGGTCAGCACCTCGGCCGGACCGCGACCTTCCAGGGCGGCGTAGATGCCGATCAGGTTCAGCGCCTCGGGCCGGTCCTTCAGCTCCTCCAGGGTGGCGGGCAAGGGATCGGGGTCGGTCCGCGCCTTGCGCACCTTCTGGGCGATAGTGTCGGCGTCATCGAGCAGGTTGAGCCGCGAATTGTCCGAGGGATCGGATTTGCTCATCTTCGCGGCGCCATCGCGCAGGGACATGATCCGCGCGCCCGGCCCCTCGGTGAGGGCCTCGGGCAGGGGGAAGAAGGCCGGCGCCTCGAAGTCGTGGTTGAACTTGGCGGCGATGTCGCGGGTCAGTTCCAGGTGCTGGCGCTGGTCCTCGCCCACCGGCACGTGGGTGGCCTTGTAGACCAGGATGTCGGCGGCCTGCAGCACCGGATAGGTGTAGAGCCCGACGCTCTCGCGCTCCTTGTGTTTGCCGGCCTTGTCCTTGAACTGGGTCATCCGGTCCAGCCAGCCGAGCCGGGCCACGCAGTTGAACACCCAGGCGAGCTCGGCGTGCTCGGGCACCGCCGACTGCGGGAAGATGGTGGCCTTCTTCGGATCCAGGCCCGAGGCCAGGTAGGCCGCGGCGATCTCGCGGACCTGGGAGGCCAGCAGCTTGGGGTCCTGCCACACGGTGATGGCGTGCATGTCGGCCACGAAGATGAAGGTGTCCATCTCGTGCTGCAGCCGGGTGAACTTCACCAGGGCGCCGAGATAGTTGCCGAGATGCAGGGCGCCGGACGGCTGGACGCCGGAGAGCACGCGCGAGGGGCCCGAATAGACGGGAGGAGCTTGGTCGGTCATGGGGTCAGACTTTTGGGGGTCAGGCTTCGAATGGGGGAACAGACGGGCGCGACATCGCGCGCCGGGAGGGCGGGGTCAGGCGCGGCGCCATCGCCGAGTGTTTCGTCCGTGAGCCATGGCGCCAGCGAATAAGGCTTCGCGCGGCGGCCCGCAAGTCCGTCAAAGGTCGGTGGGCAGCGGCGCGTCGCCCGCCCGGCGGCGCAGGGCGGTACGGATCTCGCTGGGGGTAATGCCCCGGAAGGCCAGCAACAACAGGCCATAGACCCCGACGCCCACGGCGCTGACGCAGAGCACGGCGATCTCCTTGGGGCCCAGGCCCAGGACGCGGACACCCTCGAGGGGCGCCTCCAACCAGGCCCGCTGGTACGAGGCGAAGGCCAGCAGGCCGCCAAAGGCGGCGCTGGCCGCGGTGATCCGGGCGATGCGGCTCCAGGCCTTCATCGTCGGGGAATAGTCGCCCCGGCGGGCCAGCAGCACCGCCATCTGCAGCACATTCAGCCAGGCCGCCGCGCTGGTCGCCGCGGCGATGCCCTGCACGCCGACCAGCGGGAACAGCGACAGGCCGAGCACGATGTTCACCGCCACCGAGATCAGGCCGAAGCGCATGGGCGCCTTGGTGTCGGCGCGGGCGAAGAAGGCCGGTTGCAGCACGCGGGCCAGGACGAAGGCCGGGACGCCCCAGCCGTACTGGAACAGGATCTGGCCGGTTTGGCGGGCGTCCTCCACGGTGAATACGCCGCGCGTGAACAGGCCGTCGATCAGGAAGAAGGGCATGGCCACCAGGGCCGCGGCGGCCGGCGCCGTGAGCGCGAGCGCGAAGATCACCGCCTGGTCGGTGGCGCCCTGTGCGTCCTCATGGTCGCCGGCCTGGATGGCGGTGGAGAGCCGGGGCAGCAGGGCCACGCCCACCGCCACGCCGATCAGGCCGAGGGGAAGCTGGTACAGCCGGGCGGCGACCTCGGTCCAGGCCCGACCGCCGGCCACCTGGGAGGCGAGGATCCCGGAGATGAAGATATTGATCTGCACGGCGCTGGCGGCGATGGCGCCGGGGATGGCCAGGCCGATCAGCGACTTGATCTCGGGGGTCAGCCTGGGCCGTCGCAGCCTGATATGGGCGCCGGTCTTCTTGGCCCCCCACCACAGCAGGCCAGCCTGCAGCACCCCGGCGATGGGGATGCCGATGGAGGCGGCGTAGGCCGCGCGGATCGGGTCGTTTTGCGGCCAGACGGCGATCAGCATCACGGCGTTGAGGATGGTTGGGAATATCCCGGTGACGATGAACCGCCGGTGCGCGTTCAGCACCCCCGACAGCAGGGCCCCGATCGCCATGCAGGGCAGGTAAGGCATGCTGATCTGGGTCAGCACGATGGCCAGCTTGAATTTTTCCGGGTCCGAGGCGTAGCCCGGATTGATGGCGTACATCAGCCAGGGCATGGCCAGTTGCGCCACCAAGGTCAGCAGCAGGGTCGCCGCCGCCAGGGTGGCCAGGGCGTCCGAGGCGATGCGGTCGGCCTCCGCCTGGCCGTCACCGCCAAGGGTCTTGGTGTAGGACGGCACGAAGGCCGAGGTGAAGGCGCCCTCGGCGAAGATCCGCCGGAACAGGTTGGGGAAGGAGAGCGCCGTGTAATAGGCGTCGGCGGCGATGGTCGCGCTGGCCCCCAGCCGCGCGGTGAGCACCAGGTCCCGCGCCAGCCCCATGAACCGGCTTATCAGGGTCAAGCCCGACAGCACCAGCGAGGAGCGGATCAGGCCGCTCTTGGGCGGAGGGGATGGCGGGGCGGTCACGAGCGTTTGTGTGCGCCGAGCCCGGCGCCAGGGTCAAGCCGCCGCGTGGCGCTACCGTCCGACGCTGGCGCGGGCCTTCTGGATGTTGGCGCGGGACTTGGGCGTGGCGGCGGCCTCGACCTCTTCCAGTGAGGCCATGAGCTGGGCCTTGAGCGCGGTCATCTTCTTGCTGTCGGTCAGCTTCCGGCCGTCAGCCTCGACCACGTAGAAGGCGTCGACGGCGCGCTCGCCATAGCTATCGATATGGGCCGAGAGGATCGACAGGCCCGCCTCGGAGATATTGCGCGCCAGTGCCACCAGCAGGCCCGGGCGATCGCGGCCTGAGGCCTCCACCACGGTCGAGGCTTCCGAGGCCTCGTTGTCCAGCATCACCGTGGGCGTGATGGTGAAGGCGGCCGCCCGGCCGAAGTCGGCCACGCGGCGCGGCTCGGCCTTGCTGACCTCGCCGCGGCCGGCGGCTTCCAGCGACTGGGCGAGCTTGGCCAGCACCCGGGGATTGTCGTCGCCGAAGGGCTTGCCCCCGACGTCCTGCACGAAGAACACGTCCAGCGCCTGGCCCTGGCGGGAGGTGAAGACCCGCGCGCCCACGACATTGGCGCCGGCCCCGGTGATGGCGGCGGCCAGGTCGACGAACAGCCGCTGGCGGTCGGTGGCGGCGACCACCACCTCCGAAGCGTTGAGGCCTGAGCGGATGTGGCCTTCGGCGGCGGCGCCCCCGGCCTGTTGGGCCCGGCGGCCTAGCTCGGCGTGCGCCAGGATCTCGGTGTCGGTGAAGGAGGTGAAATAGGCGTCCTCCATCGAGGTGGCCCAGGCCTCGGACGAGGGGTCCGCGGCGATCAGCCGGACGCGCGCGTCATAGGCGGCGTTCTCGTGATAGCGGCGGATGGCGGCGGCGGCGTCCGAGCCGCGCCCGCCGCGGAACACCGCTTCGGTGGCGCTATAGAGCTCGCGCATCAGCTGGCCCTTCCAACCGTTCCAGACGCCCGGGCCCACCGCGCGGATATCGGCCACGGTCAGGACCAGCAGCAGGCGCAGGCGCTCGGGGGTCTCCACGATGCGAGCGAAGTCGGCCACGGTGCGCGGGTCGGAGACGTCGCGCTTCTGGGCGTAGTCGCTCATCACCAGATGATGCTCGACCAGCCAGGCCACCATCTCGATGCGCTTGCGGTCCAGGCCCAAGCGTTCGCAGGCCTGGCGCGCGGCGCGCGCCCCGGCCTTCTCCTGCCCCCCTGCCCCGCCCTTGCCGGTGTCGTGCAGCAGCATGGCCAGGAACAGGGCCTCGCGGTCGTCGATCAGCGGCATGATCGCCGTCGACAGCGGATGGTCCTCGGCGAACCGGCCATTGGCGATGTCGGCGATCACGCCGATCGCCCGCAGGGTGTGCTCGTCCACCGTGTAGGAATGGTACATGTTGAACTGCATCTGGGCGACGATGCGGCCCCACTCCGGCACGAACCGCCCCAGGACGTCGGCCTCGTTCATCATCGACAGCGTGCGCTGCGGATTGCGACCGTGGGCGAGGATGTCGAGGAACACCTTGGCCGCCTCGGGATCGCGCCGCACCTTCGAGCCGATCATCGCCACGCCACGGCTGGCGGCGGTGAAGGCGTCCGGGTGCAGGTCGAGGTCGCGCCGGTCGGCCAGGCGGAACAGCCGCAGCATGTTGATCGGATCGGACTCGAAGACGTGGGGGCCGTCGATGTTGAGGCGGCCGCCCTCCTCGTGGAAACCGGGATCCAGCGGCTTCTTCTTCAGCCGCCCGCGCCCCGGGATCAGCCGCGAGAAGCCGCGCGGCTGCTGCTTGATCTGCTCGGCCTCCAGCTTGGCCGCGAAGACCCGGGTCAGCATGCCGACCTCCTTGGCGATCAGGAAGTAGCGGCGCATGAACCGCTCCACCGCCGGGGCGTCGCCGCGGTCGCCATAGCCCATCCGCCGGGCGATCTCCGGCTGCAGGTCGAAGGTCAGCCGCTCCTCGGGCCTTCCGGTGGCGAAGTGCAGGTGGCCGCGCACCGCCCACAGGAAGTCGAAGGCCCGGATGAAGGCCGCCACCTCTCGGCGCTCGAACATGTCGAGCTGCACGATGCCATCCACCTGGGCGACCGGATGCAGGTACTGGGCGATCCAGAACAGGGTGTTGAGGTCGCGCAGGCCACCCTTGCCCTCCTTGACGTTGGGCTCGACCAGATAGCGGCTGGCGCCGGCCCGGTCCTGGCGCTCGTCGCGCTCCTTCAGCTTGGCGGCGACGAACTGGGCGGCCGTGCCCTTGACCACCTCGGCGCGGAACCGACGGGTCAGTTCGTCGGCCAGCTTCTCGTCGCCGGTCAGCCGGCGCGCCTCCAGGATCGAGGTTCGGATCGTATAGTCCTCGCGGGAGAGCTTGATGCACTCCTCCACGGTCCGCGAGGCGTGGCCGACCTTGAAGCCCAGATCCCACAGGGCATAGAGCATGTACTCGATCACGCTCTCGGCGTGAGCGGTCTGCTTGTAGGGGCGCAGGAACAACAGATCGAGGTCGGAGAAGGGCGCCAGTGCGCCCCGGCCGTAGCCGCCCACCGCGATCAGGGCAAGACGCTCCCCCTCGGTGGGGTTGCGGGCCCGGAACACGTGGACGGTGGTGAAGTCGTAGAGCGCGGTGACCACCTCGTCGGTGACCCCCGAGAGCAGCCGGGCGGTCTCGATGCCGCCGGCGCCGTTCTCCAGCCGCTCCTTGGCGATCATCCGGCCGCGGAACAGCGCCTGCTTGAGAATTTCCAGCGCCCGGCGGCGCTGCTCGGCCTCATCGCCCGCCGCGTCCAGGGCCGCCGCCGAGAGCTGGGCGCGCAGCCGCACGCCGTCGACGACATATTCCAGGCGGGTAGGGCGAAGACGGGGGGGCATGTCACCGCATATAGGGCAAGCCGCGCCCTCGCGTCAGGGGATACGAAAAAGGCCGGCGTTTCCGCCGGCCCTTGAACGCAACAATATAGAAATTCGGTTTAGTCGGCCGACTGGGCTTCGGCCAGCTTGGCCTGGGCGGTCTTCAGAGTCGCGCGGACGCAACGGCCGTAGGCGTTGGTGAACAGGCTCTCGCCGTAGGTTTCGCGCATGCAGACGCTGCGGGCGGCGCGGGTCAGGTCGGCGTCGATCTGGGCGGCGGACTTGCCCACCAGCGAAACGCGGACTTCGGCGGCCGAAGCCGGGGCGGCGAAGGTGATGGCGGCGACGGCGGTCAGGACGGCAATGCGGATCATCTCAAATTCTCCTTTGGCGCGGCGGGAGGAATATCCGCGCTGACAGGGGCCTTTTCGACGCTCGGGATTAATTTATGGTGCAACGCGGTGGTTAATTTTGTGCGACGCACAATGATCCGCGATCGGAGGGTTCAGACGCCCGCCTGGGCGAGGGCCTCAGCCAGGCGATGCTCGCCGGTCCAGAGGATCGCCGACCAGCCGCAGGCGCGGGCGGCTTCCACGTTGCGCGCGCTGTCGTCGATCAGCAACAGCTCGTGCGGCGCGAAGCCGGTGCGCTGCTCGACCAGGCGGAAGAAGGCCGCGTCCGGCTTCTTGCAGCCATAGTCGGCGGCGTAGTGCATGGCCTCGAACCGGGCGTTCAGCCCCAGGGTCTGCCACAGGTGCCGGGCGCGATGGTGCTCCTGGACCGTCGCCAGGTGCAGCTCCAGTCCGCCGGCGCGGCGGGCGGCCAGGTCCTCCAGCAGCACCTGGTCCAGATGGCCATCCTGCTCGAACCAGTAGGCGGCAAGCCGGTCGCTGGTCAGGTGCGGAGCGATCTCGGCCAGGGCCGGCGCCAGGCGCTCGTGCAGGTCGGCGCGGCCGAGCACGATGTCCTCGAAGTGCGGCGTGAAGAACGCCCGCTGCAGGTCTTCGGGGGAAAGGCCGAGGTCGGCCTCCATGTCGGCGTCCCAGCGGCGGCCTTCGGGATGGCGCACCACCACCCCGTCCACATCCACCATCAGGGCCCGCAGCCCCACTAGAGCAGGCCCTTCAGGCGGTAGAGGGCGTCCATGGCTTCCCTCGGGCTCATGCTGTCGGGATCGAGGTCGCGCAGGGCTGTTTCCGCGGCGCTTGGTCCCCGGCGTTCGGGCTCGGGCGCGCTGGCGGCGAACAGCGGCAGGTCGTCCAGGTGAGCGGGCGCGCCGGCCTCCCGCTCCAGCCGGTCCAGCACCTCGCGGGCCCGGACCACCACGGCGGGCGGCACTCCGGCCAGCTTGGCCACCTGCACGCCGTAGGAACGATCGGCCGGACCGGGACCAGCCTCGTGCAGGAAGATCAGCTCGCCGTTCCACTCCTTGGCCTTGAGCGAGAGGTTGGCCACGAAGGCCAGACGGCCCTCCAGCACGGCCAGCTCGTGATAGTGGGTGGCGAACAGGCCCCGGCAGCGGTTGGTCTCGTGCAGGGCCTCGGCGCAGGCCCAGGCGATGGCCAGGCCGTCATATGTGGCCGTGCCGCGCCCGATCTCGTCCAGGATCACCAGGGAGCGCGGCGTGGCCTGGGTCAGGATGGCCGCGGTCTCCACCATCTCGGCCATGAAGGTCGACCGGCCCCGCGCCAGGTCGTCCCCCGCCCCCACCCGGCTGAACAGCCTATCGACCACGCCTAGCCGCAGGCGCCTCGCGGGCACGAAACAGCCCGCCTGGGCGAGCACGGCCAGGAGCGCGTTCTGGCGCAGGAAGGTGGACTTGCCGGCCATGTTCGGCCCGGTGACGATGGAAAGCCTGGCCCCGGCCACGCCGGCCCCGTCGAGGCGGCAGTCATTGGGGGTGAACGGATTCCCGGCCCGCTTGACCGCGGCCTCCACCACCGGATGGCGCGCCGCCTCGGCCTCAAACACCGTGGAGCGGTCGATGAGGGGGCGGCTGGCGCCCACGTCGTCGGCCCATTCGGCGATCCCGGCGGCCACGTCCAGAGCCGCGGCGCCGTGGGCGGCGGCCTGGATGGCGGCGGCGACCGCGATCGCCGCCTCGCGCCAGGCCTCGAAGGTGGCGACCTCCATGGCAAGCGCGCGCTCGGCGGCCTGGGCGATGCGGGCGTCCAGCTCAGCCAGCTCCACGGTGGTGAAGCGCACCTGGTTGGCCAGGGTCTGGCGGTGGATGAAGACGGCGTTCAGCGGCGGCGCCATCAGCGGCTCGGCCGCCTTGGCGGTGGTCTCGACGAAATAGCCCAGCACGGCGTTGTGACGGACCTTCAGCGCCACCCCGCTCTCGGCCTGCAGCCGCGCCTCGAGCTGCAGGATCACCTTGCGGCTGTCGTCGCGCAGGGCGCGGGCCTGGTCGAGCTCGGCCCGGACGCCGGGCGCCACGAAGCCGCCGTCGCGGGTCTGGGCCGGCAGTTCGGTCCCGAGGCCCTCATCCAGCATCCGGCGAAATTCGGCGAGCTCCGCATGGGCCAGGGGATGCAGGGCGGCCAGGGCCCGGGCGATCTCGGCCGGCGGCGGCGGGTCCAGCGGTTCGGGGTGGGTGAACAGATCGGCGATGACCTCGCCGCCGGCCAGGCCGTCGCGCAGGTAACCCAGGTCGCGGGGACCGCCCCGGCCCAGGGCGAGACGGGAGAGGGCGCGGGCCATATCGCCCATGCGGCGCAGGGTCTCGCGCAGCTTCTGGCGCAGGGGACGGCGTTCGCAGAACCATTCCACCGCGTCCAGCCGCGCATCGATGGCGGCGGGGTCCAGCAGCGGGCGGGCCAGTCGCGCGGCCAGCATCCGGGCGCCCGGCGCGGTGATCGTGCGGTCGATGGCCCCCAGCAGCGATCCGTCGCGGCCACCCGACAGGCTCTTCTCGATCTCCAGGCTGGTCCGGGTGGCGGGGTCGATGGCCATGACGTCGGCCTCGCCCGCCCGCCGCGGGGCGGTGAGCGCGGGCAGTCGCCCGGCCTGGGTGGTCTCCAGGTGGGCGGCGATCAGGCCCAGAGCCGAGACCTCGGCCCCCGACAGCTCGCCGAAGCCGTCAAGGGTGTCGACCCCGTAGAGCCGCTTCAGCCGCGCCTCGGCCGCGGCGGGTTCGGCGAGCGCCGAGGCCATGGGCTGGATCAGGCCGCCGACGCTCTTGAAGGTCTCGCGCAGCGTCTCGTCGGCGAACAGCCGGTCGGGGACCAGGATCTCGGAGGGACCCAGAGAGGCCAGGGCCGAGGCCAGGCCGTCGCGGGAGAGCGTCATGCACTCCACCTCGCCGGTGGAGAGTTCGACACTGGCCACCGCCGCGGCCCCGGCCCGCACCGCCACGGCGGCCAGGCGGTTGGAGCCGCGGGCGTCCAGCAGGCCGTCCTCGGTGAGCGTGCCCGGGGTCACCACCCGCACCACGTCGCGCCGGACGATGGACTTGCCGCCGCGCTTCTTGGCCTCGGCGGGGTCCTCCATCTGCTCGCAGACCGCGACCTTGAAGCCCGAGCGGATCAGCTTGGCCAGATAGGCCTCGGCGGCGTGGACCGGCACGCCGCACATGGGGATCGGCGCTCCGCCGTGATTGCCCCGGGCGGTGAGGGTGATGCCGAGCGCGGCGGAGGCCCGCTCGGCGTCCTCGAAGAACAGCTCGTAGAAGTCGCCCATGCGGAAGAAGACCAGCGCGTCGGGCTGGCGCGACTTGGCCTCGAAGAACTGGGCCATGACCGGCGTGGCGCCGGCGGCGTCGGGAAGGGCGGGGGTCTGGGCGTTCATGCGTCGCCGTGAGCCTAGCCGCGCCCGCCGCGCGCGTCAGCCCCCACGGCCCCTTGAACCGTGCCGCGCGACTCCCAAGCTTGGACTTGAGTGAGGAGCCGCGCTTGACCCACCTCATCTTCCCCGCTGGACCCGACGACGCCGAGGACCTGGCCCGCATCCACGTGGCCTCCTGGCGCGAGACCTATGTCGGCCTGCTGCCCGACTCCTATCTGGCCCGCCTGTCGCCCGGCGTGCACACCCGGCGCTTCCGGACAAGCCTGCTGCGGCCCGGCGAACACGAGGCGACGCTGGCCGCCGCCGACCGCGATGGCCTGGTGGGCTATGTGGCCGGCGGTCCCTCCCGGGTCCGGCGGCTGGGCGAGGCGGAGATCACCACCCTCTACCTGCTGAAGGCCGCCCAGGGCCAGGGGACCGGCCGGCGGCTGGTCTCGTCCATCGCCCGGGTGTTCGCGGCCAACGGGGCGACCTCGCTGCTGATCTCGGTGCTGCGCGACAACATCCCGGCGCGGGGGTTCTACGAGCACCTGGGCGGCCAGGCCGAGGCCCCCCGCCGCGAGGCCGGCCCCGGCGGGGTGACCTATGAGGTGAGCTACCGCTGGCCCGAGATCAGGGTTCTACTCGACGATTGAATTGGCGGTCGAAGGCCGGCGCTAGGCGCCCGTGACGTCTTCCCAGAAGCGCTTGGCCTTGCCGATGAAGTTGGCGGACTTGGGGTGCTGCTGCTCGCCGGAGAGTTCGGCGAGTTCTCGCATCAGCTCCTTCTGGCGGGCGCTGAGCTTGCTCGGGGTCTCGACGAACAACTCCACCACCAGGTCGCCCCGTTCGCGCGAACGCAGTGACGGCATGCCCTTGCCCTTCAAGCGCACGGTTCGGCCGGTCTGGGAGCCCTCGGGCACCTTGACCTCGATGCGGCATTCGCCGTCGCAGTTCTCACCGCCCATCAGGCAAGGAGCCTCGATGTCGCCGCCGAGCGCGGCCACGTACATCGGCACCGGCACGGTGCAGAGCAGATCCAGGCCGTCTCGGTCGAACAGCTCGTGCGGCTTCACCGACAGGAAGATGTAGAGGTCGCCGCGCGATCCGCCGCGCGCGCCCGCGTCGCCCTCGCCAGCCAGCCGGATCCGGGCGCCGTCATCGACGCCGGCCGGGATGCGCACCTGCAGGACGCGTTCCTTCCGCACCTGGCCATGGCCGTGGCAGTCCTCGCAGGGGTCCAGCACCAGCTGGCCGGAGCCGCCGCAGCGCGGGCACGCCCGCTCGATGGAGAAGAAGCCCTGGCTGGCGCGCACGCGGCCTGCGCCGCCGCAGCTGCCGCAGACCGTCGGGCTGGTGCCGGGCTTGGCGCCGGAGCCCTCGCAGGTCTCGCAGGTGATGGAGGCCGGGACGGTGATCTCGACCTCGGAGCCGGCATAGGCCTGCTCGAGGGTGATCTCCAGGTCGTAGCGCAGGTCCTGGCCCCGGGCCGGGCCGCCGCGCTGGCGGCCGCGGCCGCCGAACATGTCGCCGAAGACGTCGCCGAACACCTCGTTGAAGATGTCGTTTACGTCGTGGAACTGGCCGTTTCCGCCGCCGCCGCCGTTGGCGCCGTTCACGCCGGCGTGGCCGAAGCGGTCATAGGCGGCGCGCTTCTGCGGATCGGAGAGGACCGAATAGGCCTCGTTGATTTCCTTGAATCGGCCCTCGGCCTCACCGCAGCCGCCGTTGCGGTCGGGGTGATGCTCCATGGCCAGCTTGCGGAAGGAGGCCTTCAGGGCCGCGTCGTCCGCGCCCCGGGCCACGCCCAGGATGTCGTAATAATCCCGCATCTTATGTCAGGCGTTCAAATTGATCTGTGTGAATGAGGTGGGTGGGCGCGAGCTTCGCTGCAAGGTCTCCCAAGCCATCCGCGCAAATGGGCGGATGGCCCATGAGCGCTTTCTCGCAAGGCTTGCGGAAAGCGCCCATGGGGCGAAACGTCACGCGGACTTCTTCTCGTCGTCGTCGCCGACTTCCTCGAACTCGGCGTCGACAACGTCGTCGCCCGAGGCTTCCGGCTGCTCCCCGGCCGCGCCGCCGCCCTGCTGGGCCGCGTACATGGCCTCACCCAGCTTCATCGAAGCCTGGATCAGGGTCTGGGTCTTGGCGGCGATCGCCTCGGCGTCGTCACCCTCGCGCGCCGACTTCAGGTCGGTGAGCGCGGTCTCGATGGCGTCCTTGTCGGGCCCGACGATCTTGTCGCCGTGCTCGGCCAGGGCCTTCTCGGTCGAGTGGATCACCGCCTCGGCCTGGTTCTTGGCTTCCACCAGGGCCTTGCGCTTCTCGTCGTCGGCCTTGTTGGACTCGGCTTCCTTGACCATCTTGTCGATGTCGGCGTCGGAGAGCCCGCCATTGGCCTGGATGCGGATCGACTGCTCCTTGGCCGTGGCCTTGTCGCGGGCCGAGACGTTCACGATGCCGTTGGCGTCGATGTCGAAGGTGACCTCGACCTGGGGCACGCCGCGCGGGGCCGGCGGGATGCCGACCAGGTCGAACTGACCCAGCATCTTGTTGTCGGCCGCCATCGGCCGCTCGCCCTGGAACACCCGGATCGTCACGGCCGACTGGTTGTCGTCGGCGGTCGAGAAGGTCTGGGAGCGCTTGGTCGGGATGGTGGTGTTGCGTTCGATCAGCGGGGTGAAGACGCCGCCCAGGGTCTCGATGCCCAGGGTCAGCGGGGTCACGTCCAGCAGCAGCACGTCCTTGACGTCGCCTTGCAGCACCCCGGCCTGGACCGCGGCGCCCAGGGCCACGACCTCGTCCGGGTTCACGCCGGTGTGCGGCTCGCGGCCGAAGAACTCCTTCACCGTCTCCACGACCTTGGGCATGCGGGTCATGCCGCCGACCAGGATCACTTCGTCGATGTCGGACTTCTTCATGCCCGCATCCTTCAGCGCCTGCTCGCAGGGGCCGACGGTGCGCGCGATCAGGTCTTCGACCAGGGCTTCGAGCTTGGAGCGCGACAGCTTGATGTTCAGGTGCAGCGGGCCGGACGCGTTCATCGAGATGAAGGGCAGGTTGACCTCGTACTGGGGCGTGAAGGAGAGCTCCTTCTTGGCCTTCTCGCCTTCTTCCTTCAGGCGCTGCAGGGCCAGCTTGTCCTTGCGCAGGTCGACGCTGGTTTCCTTTTTGAACTCGTCGGCCAAGTAGTCGACGATCCGCATGTCGAAGTCTTCGCCGCCCAGGAAGGTGTCGCCGTTGGTCGACTTCACCTCGAAGACGCCGTCGCCGATCTCCAGGATGGAGACGTCGAAGGTGCCGCCGCCCAGGTCGTAGACGACGATCTTCTTGCCGTCGTTCTTCTCCAGCCCGTAGGCGAGCGCCGCGGCGGTGGGTTCGTTGATGATGCGCAGGACTTCAAGCCCGGCGATCTTGCCCGCGTCCTTGGTGGCCTGGCGCTGGGCGTCGTTGAAATAGGCCGGGACCGTGATGACGGCCTTCTCGACCTTTTCGCCGAGATGCTGCTCGGCGGCTTCCTTCATCTTCTGCAGGATGAAGGCCGAGACCTGCTGGGGCGAATAGTCCTTGCCCTGGGCCTTCACCCAGGCGTCGCCGGTGGGACCCTTGACGATGTCATAGGGCACCATGTGCTTGTCTTTTTCGACCACCGGATCGTTGTAGTTACGGCCGATCAGCCGCTTGATGGCGAAAAGGGTGTTGGACGGATTGGTGACGGCCTGGCGCTTGGCGGGCTGGCCGACGAGGCGTTCCCCGTCCTCCAGGAAGGCCACCACCGACGGGGTGGTGCGGACGCCTTCGGCGTTCTCGATCACTTTCGGCGTTTTGCCGTCCATGATGGCCACGCACGAATTGGTCGTGCCCAGGTCGATGCCGATGATCTTGCTCATATCGAGTCTTGCTCGCTCCTGAATGGCGGACGCCGTCTGAAGGGCCTTCGGATGAAGCACCCCGTTTCTTGTCAACGTCCCCGGTTCGAATAAGGGCTCGGCCGGTTAACCCACGGGGAAACCGGCGTCGAGTCGCGATATGGGATCGCACGCGCGCCCTGCAAGGGCGAATGACCCTAATCAATGCGGGGTCTTGATAGATCGCTGTTCGGCCAAGCTTCTAAAATCCTTGCATAAGCCGGCGCGGAATGAGGCGCGGCCCCGCCCCGGTGCGCCAGGTAGGCATGCTGCACCACCATGGCCTGCTGCTCGATATTCAGCGCGGAAAAATCCCGACCGTCGGTCGGATCATAGGCATAGGCCGCCGGACCGTCCCCGCAGCACAGCTTGGCCAGCGGCAGATTGACCCCGGACTGGGCCTGCCAGACATGGACCAGTTCGTGCACCAGCACCGAGCGGATCCACAGCGGCGCCTCCGAAAAGTCGGCATAGGCGCCCATCGCCGGCCACACCACCAGCCGCCCGCTCGGGACGAAGGGCCGGTTCCAGATCGGGATGCTGAAGATGCGGATGCGGGCCGTGTCCAGGTCGGCCCCGAACACCTCGTCCGAAAGCCGCCGCTCGCCGTCGGTCAGCCCTCGCCATCGCAGTGGCTTCATGAGCGAAATGCCGTCCATCGCCCCTATATGGACCTTGATGAGCCTCTCCACGACCACCGGTTTCCGCCTGCTGCCCGGCGCCCTGGACCTGCCCACCCAGCAGGCGCTGCTGGCCGAGGTCATGGCCCGCGTCCAGGCCGCGCCCTTCGTCCGCCAGGTGACCCCCGGAGGCAAGCCGATGAGCGTGGCCATGACCAGTTTCGGGGCGCTGGGCTGGACCACCGACCTGGCGGGCTATCGCTACGAGCCGCGCCATCCGACGACGGGGGCGGCCTGGCCCGACATTCCCCGGCCCCTGCTCGACCTCTGGGCCGAGCTCGCCGATCCGGAGACCCCGCCCGACGCCTGCCTGGTCAATTACTACGACGCACAGGCGCGCATGAGCCTGCACCAGGACCGCGACGAGGCCGATTTCGGCTTTCCCGTGCTGTCGGTCTCGCTGGGCGACACGGCGGTGTTCCGGCTCGGAGGCCTGAAGCGCGGCGATCCCACGCGCTCGCTGAGGCTGGCCTCGGGGGATGTCTGCCTGCTGGCAGGCGAAGCCCGGCTGATCCATCACGGCGTGGACCGGATCCTGCCCGGATCCTCGCGCCTGATTCCGGGGGGCGGGCGGATCAATCTGACCCTGCGCCGCGCCGCGCCGGCCTGAGGTCTCGAGGTCTCAACGCGCCCCCAACGCGCCTTTGACACCGACCCCGCGCCGGACGCAAATGGAGGCGCTTACCGCAAAAGGTCACTGGTCATGGTCGTGCTCACCCCCACCCGGCCGGAAGGCGCCGAACCCGAGGACTTCCACCTCTCTCGCCGCGGACTCGCCGCCGCCGTCCTGGCAGGCTACGCGCTGGCCGCCCGCTCGGCCGAAGCCGCGCCCGTCGTCACCGACGCCGCAGGCCTGGTCACCGGGATGGTGATGGTCGAGACACCCGACCGCGCCATCCCCGCCTTCGTCGCCCGCCCCGACGCCAAGGGCCGCTTCCCTGTGGTGCTGGTGATCCCCGAAGTCTTCGGCCTGCACGAATACATCCGCGACATCTGCCGCCGGCTGGCCAAGCTGGGCTATGTGGCGATCTCGCCGGACCTCTTCGTGCGGCAGGGCGATCCGTCCAAGGCGGCCGACTTCGCCGCAGTGCGGAAGATCGTCGGCGACGCCTCGGAGCCCCAGATCATGGGCGACGTCGCCGCCACGCTCACCTTCATCAAGGCCCAGAAATACGCCGACAAGAGCAAGATCGCGATGACCGGCTTCTGCTGGGGCGGGGCCATCGTCTGGCTGTCCTCGGCCCGGTTCAAGGACATCAAGGCCGGCGCGGCCTGGTATGGCCGGCTGTCGGCGCCCAAGCCCGGGGAGTTCCTGGGCGAGCCCAACCGCACATGGCCGCTGCAGGTGGTGGGTCAACTCAACGCGCCGGTGATCGGCCTCTACGCCGGCAAGGACGGCGGCATCCCGGTCAGCGACGTCGAGGCCATGCGCGCGGCCCTTGTGGCGGCCAGGAAGACCAGGTCGGACCTGGTGCTCTATCCGGAGAGCCAGCACGGATTCCACGCCGATTACCGCTCCAGCTACGACGCCACGGCCGCTGCCGACGCCTGGACGCGCATGCTGGCCCACTTCGCGGCCAACGGGGTCAAGCCGAAGAGCTATCGGGCGGGGTAGTCCGCACTCAGTAAGGCGGCTGTTCCGGCGGCGGCGGCAGGGCGTCGATCAGGTCGCCGACCTTGTCTTCCGGCGCCGGGGCCTTAGGCGCGGCGGCGGCCTTGGCGGCGGCAAGCGCCTTGGCCTCGGCCTCCAGCTTGGCCATCTCCGCGGCGCGGACTTCCTCGGTCTTCTGCGTGGTGTCCTCCTCGTCCGCCTTTTCCTCGGGCGGCGGGGGCGGCGGATCGGTGACCAGCAGCTCGCCCACCGGCTGGGCGTCGGTGGCTTCCAGGGCCGAGGAGGTCCCGCCGGCCGATTCGCCGGGCAGCCGCGGCTTGTCGGGCACATTGCGAAGGCCCAGCGCGAAACCACTGACGGCGCAGACGGCGATGATCACGGCCACGACCCGCAGGACGCTTTGAGGCATGCTCCACATGGCCGCGAACCTAATCGGCCAGAGCTTCGCCCACAATCGGCACAATGCGAAAAGGCCGCGTTCACGTCACGGCAGAGTAAACGCCTCTTAACCCTCTAGGCCGCAGATATGGCGTTTCCAGAACGGGGAGCGGACGGCATGGCGCGGATGGCGCGGAAAACGGGTTTGGAGCTGGGGCTGCACATCGCGGGCCTCGCCTGGACTCATCCGACCACCGCGCGGCTCCGGGGCGGGCTGATCGCCGCCGCGGGCCTGGCCTTCGCCGTCGCCCTGGTCACCTACAACGCCGCCGATCCCAGCCTGAACGCCGCCTCGGCCGTCGCCCCGCTCAACGCCCTGGGCGCTCCCGGGGCCACCGCCGCCGACGCCGGGATGCAATCCCTCGGCCTGGCCGCCGGGGTTGCGGCCCTGCTGATGGTGCTGTTCGGCCTCTATCGGGCGGCCTCGCCTCACCCGGACCAGACCCGCGGCCAGGTGCGGCTGCGCGCCTTCGTCGGCGCCCTGGGTGTCCTGGCCTTGGCCGGCCTGCTCTCGGCCCCGGCCCCGCCGGCGGCCTGGCCGCTCGCCAAGGGCCTGGGCGGCTTCTGGGGTGACGGTCTGCTGCACGGGCTGGCCAGCGCCTTCGCCTACGCACACGTGCCGCTCGGAACCGTGCTCTCGGCCGGGCTGCTGGCCGCGGCGGCCGCCACCGGACTGGGCTACGCCATCGGGGTGCGCCGCGATGAACTTTCCGCCGCCCTGCTCTGGCTCCGCGAGGCGACGAGGAAGGGCCCCGCACCGCCACCGGCCAAGGCCGAGGCCCGCGCCTCGGTGGCCCGCCGCGCCCGCGCCGCCAAGGGTGACGGCGTCCCCGCCGCCGCCCTGGCCGATCCGCTGCCCGCGCCGTCGCCCGCCGCTGATCCCCTGGCCGCGCCCGTCGCCATCAAGGCCCCCAAGGCCGGCCCCAAGGACTCCGGCCGCGAGCAACGCGAGGCCCAGGGCGCCTTCGACTTCGTCAAGCCGGGCGGCTTCGCCCTGCCGGAACTGGCGATGCTGGCCAAGCCCAAGCCCCGCGCCTCGGCCTTCGACGAGGGGGCCCTGCGCCAGAACGCCCAGCTGCTGGAAAGCGTGCTGGCCGAGTTCGGGGTGCGCGGCGCCATCGATCAGATCCGTCCCGGCCCCGTGGTCACCCTCTATGAACTGGTCCCCGCCGCCGGCGTGAAATCGGCCCGGGTCGTGGCGCTCAGCGACGACATCGCCCGCTCCATGTCGGTGGCCGCCTGCCGCGTTTCCGTGGTGCCGGGCCGCAACGCCATCGGTATCGAGCTGCCCAATGCGCGCCGCGAGACCGTCTATCTCCGCGACCTGCTGGCCAGCGCCGAGTACGAGCGCTCCACCCAGGCCCTGCCCATGGCGCTCGGCGAGAACATCGGCGGCGAGCCCTATATCGCCGACCTGTCGAAGATGCCCCACCTGCTGATCGCCGGCACCACCGGCTCGGGCAAGTCGGTGGGCGTCAACGCCATGATCCTGTCGATCCTCTACCGCCTGCCCCCCGAGCAGTGCCGGTTCATCATGATCGACCCGAAGATGCTGGAGCTTTCCGTCTATGACGGCATCCCGCACCTGCTGGCGCCGGTGGTCACCGACCCGAAGAAGGCCATCGTCGCGCTGAAGTGGACCGTGCGCGAGATGGAAGACCGCTATCGCCTGATGTCGAAGATCGGGGTGCGCAACGTCGCCTCCTACAACGAGCGCGCCAAGGAGGCCTCGGCCAAGGGCGAGCATTTCGAGCGCACCGTTCAGACCGGCTTCGACGACAACGGCCGGCCGATCTACGAGAGCGAGCGGATCGATCCCAAGCCCATGCCCTATCTGGTGGTGGTGATCGACGAGGTCGCCGACCTGATGATGGTGGCCGGCAAGGAGGTCGAGAGCGCCGTCCAGCGCCTGGCCCAGATGGCCCGGGCCGCCGGCATTCACCTGGTGATGGCCACTCAGCGCCCGTCGGTGGACGTGATCACCGGCACCATCAAGGCCAACTTCCCGACCCGGATCAGCTTCCAGGTCACCTCCAAGATCGACAGCCGCACCATCCTGGGCGAACAGGGCGCCGAGCAGCTGCTGGGCCAGGGCGACATGCTCTACATGGCCGGCGGCGGGCGCATCACCCGACTGCACGGCCCCTTCGTCTCCGACGAGGAAGTGGAGTCGGTCGCGAAGTTCCTGCGCAGCCAGGGCGAGCCGCAATACCTCGAGGACGTCACCGCCGGCGGCGACGAGGATGAGGATGGCGAGTCGGGCATCGGCGACGAGGGCGGCGGCTCCGGCGATGACCTCTACGACCGCGCGGTGGCCGTGGTCACCCGCGACCGCAAGGCCTCGACCAGCTATGTCCAGCGCCGCCTGCAGGTGGGCTACAACCGCGCCGCCTCGCTCATCGAGCGCATGGAGCAGGAAGGGGTGGTCAGCCCCGCCAACCACGCCGGCAAGCGCGACGTGCTGGTGGGCGCGGCGCCATAGGGCGGACGCTCAGATCTCGACGACCCGCAACGCGCCTTCAAGCCCAGCCGTACGGACATGTATGCCGTGCACCGTCTTCAGCAGGCGCAGAGCGTCGGACCCGGTCATGTCGAACGGGTTGAAACTGGAGCGCTTGGAAAGCACGGCCAGGATCTCGTCATCGGCGGCTGTGACGTTCTTTCCGCACATCGCCCATTTTGGAAATGAGAGCGAGGAAACCATCTGGTCCGACAGCGTCTTGAGGTTGTAGTGGCGGCTGTCGGTCCTGACCCGGCGATAGATGAACTCGACCGCTGAGTCGGCGCCTTCCAGGATCTGCAGGAAAGTCCCTCTGTAGCAAAGCAGCATGCCGGTAACGCCGACCTTGGCGTTGTTGCGGACGGAAGCGTCCAGGATGTCGCGAAGCACGTCCGGGCTCACCGCGCCGGAGTTCGCGCTCAGGCGGCTTGCGTAACTTATCCGTCGAATGCTCGACATCTACGCCACGTTGAACCTTGGTGTCGGGATGATCGCGCTGGGCGCCGCGAGCGCCTCAAACGCCGGCTTCGCAAGCACGTAGCCTTGAACGAGCCGGACCCCCAGGTCCTGCAGGGCCGCCAACTCTTCCAGGGTCTCGACGCCCTCGCAGATCGTCGTGATGTCGAGGTCGTTGAGAAGCCGGATCATGTGATCGACAATGCGGAACTTGACCCTGTCGCGGTCAATCCCACGGATCAGTTCCATGTCGAGTTTGACGATGTCAGGTTGAAACTTGGTCAGGAGCGACAGGCCGGCGAAGCCGGCCCCGAAGTCGTCGATGGCGGTCTTGAACCCCATGGCGCGATACGTCCGCAGGATGTTCAGGATGTGGTCGGTGTCGAGCTTCTCGTCCTCGGTGAACTCAAAGATGATCTTATCGAGGGGGAAACCGGTCCGCAGCGCGGTCGCGAGGGTCAGCCGAATGCAGGCGCGGGGCTCGTAGACAGCGTTCGGCATGAAATTGATCGAAAGCCGCGCACCGTCCTTCGCCAGACCCAGGCCTGTCGCCAGGTCGATCGCCTTGACGCGGCACTGCTGGTCAAAAGCGTAGCGATTGCTCGGGTCGATCGCCGAGAGGATGGATTGCGCCCCTTCGCCGTTCGGACCGCGGACCAGGGCCTCATGCGCGAAGATCTCGCCGGTGGTGATATCGGCTATCGGCTGGAACGCCATGGAGAAGGGGATGTCGAAACCGTCGCCGTCCCGGCAGCCTTCGCATCCCGACGCCATCATCCAACTCCCGCAAGCCGTACTTGCGAGAAGCGCTATCACGTCAACCTTGAATGAAGCCTTTCCGCACTCGGGAAGCGGCGCCTTGAGCTCGTGCCGAGCCTACTCCGCCGCCGCCCGCGCGCCCAGGCGCTGGGTGAGCGCCTCGTACTGGGCCCACAGCTCCTTGGGCAGGCGATCGCCGAACTTGCGATAGGCCTCCGGGATCAGCGAGGCCTCTTCGGCCCAGACCTCGGCGTCCACCGAGAGCAGGGTGGAGAGGGCGGCGTCGCCCAGGTTGAGCCCCGACAGGTCCAGGCTCTCCTTGGTCGGCAGCCGGCCGATGGGCGTGTCGACCGCCTCGGCATCGCCCTCCAGCCGCTGGACGATCCACTTCAGCACCCGGCTGTTGTCGCCGTAGCCAGGCCACAGGAACTTGCCGTCGGCGCCCTTGCGGAACCAGTTCACGAAATAGATGCGGGGCAGCTTGGCGGCGTCGGCGTCGGCCCCGACCTTCAGCCAGTGGCCGAAATAGTCGCCCATGTTGTAGCCGCAGAACGGCAGCATGGCGAAGGGGTCGCGGCGCAGCTCGCCCACCTTGTTCTCCGCCGCCGCCGTGCCTTCCGAGGCGACGTTGGAGGCCAGGAACACCCCGTGCGCCCAGTCGAAGGCCTCGGTCACCAGCGGCACGGCGCTGGCGCGGCGGCCGCCGAACAGGATCGCGGAGATCGGCACGCCGGCCGGATCGTCCCACTCGTCGGCGATCACCGGGCACTGGTCCGCCGGCACCGCGAAGCGGGCGTTGGGATGGGCCGCGGGCTCGCCGCCGGGGGTCCAGGCCTGGCCCTTCCAGTCGATCAGGTCCTCGGGCGGGGTCTCTGTCAGGCCTTCCCACCAGACATCGCCGTCGGGGGTCAGGGCGACATTGGTGAAGACGGTGTTGGCGTGCAGGGCCTCGACCGCGTTGTGGTTGGTGGCGTGTCCGGTGCCGGGGGCCACGCCGAAGAAGCCGGCCTCGGGATTGATGGCGTAGAGCCGGCCGTCGTCGCCGAAGCGCATCCAGCAGATGTCGTCGCCCACGGTCTCGGCCTTCCAGCCGGGGATGGTGGGCTGCAGCATGGCCATGTTGGTCTTGCCGCAGGCGCTGGGGAAGGCGGCGGCCACGTAGCGGACCGCGCCGGCCGGTGAGGTCAGCTTGAGGATCAGCATGTGCTCGGCCAGCCAGCCCTCGTCGCGGGCCATCACCGAGGCGATGCGCAGCGCGTAGCACTTCTTGCCGAGCAGGGCGTTGCCGCCATAGCCCGAGCCGTAGGACCAGATCTCGCGGGCCTCGGGGAAATGGACGATGTACTTGATGTCGTTGCAGGGCCAGGCGACGTCGGCCTGGCCTTCGGCGAGAGGCGCCCCCACCGAGTGTAGCGCCGGCACGAAGAAGCCGTCCTCACCCAGCTCATCCAGGGCGCCCTGGCCCATCCGGGTCATCACCCGCATCGAGATGGCGACATAGGCCGAGTCGGTGATCTCGACGCCCAGGGCGGAGATCTTCGAGCCCAGCGGCCCCATGCAGAACGGCACCACGTACATGGTCCGGCCACGCATGCAGCCTTCGAACAGGTTTTCCAGGTCGGCCCGCATCTCTTCGGGATCGAGCCAGTTGTTGGTCGGACCCGCGTCGGCGGGGTCCTTCGAGCAGATGAAGGTGCGGCTCTCGACCCGGGCCACATCCTTGGGGTCGGAAAGGGCCAGGAAGCTGTTGGGCCGTTTCTCAGGGTTCAGCGGTGTGAGCGTGCCCGCCTTCACCAACTCGGCGGTCAGTGCGGCCCACTCGGCGTCCGAGCCGTCGCACCAGTGGACCCGATCCGGCTGGGTCATCGCCGCGACGCTGTTTACCCAGGCCAACAGGCCCGCATGCTTGGTCGGAGCCTGGTCGAGCCCCGGAATGGCCTTGCCCATCTAGGCTTCGCCCCTTTTTAATCCCACGCCATCACAATGGCCCGCGGCCCGCTGAAGGGGGTCATCGCGGGCGGTGTCCGGCCGGTGATAAGTATGAATAATCCGAGGCACAAGCTTAACGCGGCAAGTTACCCCGTCGGCGCGAAATGATACCGGTGTCATCGAAAACACTCGCCGGATGGCGTGTAGATTCACCAAGCTTCAGCACGCCGATATCTGGCCTTCGGTATCCGTGCGCCTAGCCGGCCTCAGGCTCCAGCACCGCCTCGACCGTACAGACCACGCCCTCCGGCGGGAAGGCGACGTGAGCCGAACCGTTCAGTTCACGGGCAAGCCCCCGCTCGATCAGCCGGGTCCCGAAACCGCGCCGCGGCGGCGGCGCCACCGGGGGGCCGCCCGTCTCGGTCCACGTCAGGCGCAGGCGGCGCGAGCGCGCGCCGCGCAGCAGGTCCCAGGCGATGCTTACCTGCCCGTCGGCCGTGCTGAGCGCCCCGTACTTGGCCGCGTTGGTGGCCAGTTCGTGAAGGGCCATGGAGATGGCGAGCGCCTCCCGCGGGGAGACCGCGACCTCCGGGCCCTGGCGCAGGACGCGCGTCTCGCCGCGCCCGGCGAAGGGCTCCAGGGTGGCTGCCGCGATCTCGTCCAGGTCGGCGCCCTCCCAGGTCCGCCGGGTCAGGACGTCATGGGCGCGCGACAGCGACAGGATGCGCGCCTCGAAGTCCGCCCGTACGTCCTGCGGCGAGATCGCGCCGCGCAGGGTGTGGCTGGCGATCGACTGCACCGTGGCGAGGGTGTTCTTCACCCGATGGTTCAGCTCGTTGACCAGCAGGCGCAGCCGCGCCTCGCCGCGCAGGCGCTCCAGGGCCTGCCATCCCTGGTCGACCACGGCCGCGACCAGGGCCTCGTCGTCGTCCGTCCAGCGGCGCGGCCGCGCCATGTGAGCCGACACCGCCGCCACGATGCGTCCGTGGCGCATCAGCGGGACCATCAGGATCGCGCGAACCTGCAGGGCGGCGAGGGCGGCGGTCGCGTTCCGGGTCAGGGGATCGGACGCCACGTCGTCCACCCGCAGGGCGCGCCCGGCGCGGACGGCTTCGGCGACCTCGACCCCGAAGTCGCTGAGCGCATGTCGCCCGGAGATCGGCGGCAGGCCGTCATGGCGCCAGCCGTCGTCGATCTCGAAGTGCTCTCCGTCGGGGTCGAACTCCTTATAGCCGGCCCGGTCGGCCCCCAGCCGTTCGCACAGCAGGGCCGAGGCGACGCGCCGGACCTCGGCCTCGCTGATCGCGGCCCGCAGGCGCTCGGCCAGCTCGACCTGAAAGGTCAACCGCCGCTGGACCAGAACCTTTGCCGTCGTCTCGGTGCAGGCGCAGAACAAGCCGCCCACTCCGCCGCTCTCGTCGCGGATTGGACTGTAGGAGAAGGTGTACCAGGTGTCCTCGGGATAGCCGTTGCGCAGCATGATCAGGTGCAGGTCTTCCGACCAGGTGGCCCGGCCTGAGAGGGCCGTCTCGATCAGCGGGGTCAGCTCGTGCCAGATCTCGCTCCAGATGGCCTGGAAGGGGTGACCCAGGGCGTGGGGATGTCTGGTCCCCAGGATCGGGGCGTAGGCGTCGTTATAGATGAAGACCAGCGATGGTCCCCAGGCCAGGAACATCGGGTGGGCGGAGTTCAGCATGATGCTGGCGGCGGTGCGCAGGCTCTGCGGCCACGCGCTTGAGGGCCCCAGGGGCGATAGTTTCCAGTCGTGGGCGCGCACAAGGGCCCCCATCTCCCCGCCACCGGTCAGGAAGTCGTCGCCCCGCGCCGCCGGCGCATGTGTCCCCGCCACGTCCATGCCGACTCAACGCGTGAACCCTCAATGGGTTGAGAGCGGCCGGTAACTCCGTCTCAACACGCCCTGGTCCATGGTCAAGCCACTGACTGGCGGGGGGGAACCGCAAGCGTGACCAATCTGCTGGACGAGGGCCTCGACGGGCTTGCGGCCGCCGTCCACCGGGGCGTGGCGTTGCGGATTGTCATCGCCATCGTGGTGGCCGCCGTCGGCGCCATGACGCTGCCGCTCTGGTTCTGCGCTCTTTGGGGCGCAGGAGTCTTCGTCGGCGAGATCTGGTGTCATTTCGTGACCCGCCGCCAGTTCGCGGGCGAGCGCGCCGGGACGGCGCTACGCGCCAACTACGCCGCCTGTCTGTTGCTCGTGAGCTGCTGGTGGATCGTGTTCGGCGCGGTCCTGTGGTCGTCCGGGCGGGTGGAGAACGCCGTCTCGGCCATCGGCATCTGGCTGGCGGTTATCTACCACGCCCAGACCCACGGCTATCAGTCGCGCATGGGGCTCGCCGCCGGCGGCGCGGTTCCGGGCGTCCTGATGCTGGCGATCGTCGCGTTCGCCCCCAACCCGCTCAACCTCGATCTCGCGCTCGTCGTCCCTTTCCTGATCCTGGGGCTGCTGTTCGCCGGCGACGGGGCCATCCAGATGCTCAAGGCACGCAGCAACTTCAACGACGCGCAGCGCAAGCTCGCCGAGAGCGACGCCCAGTACCGTATGCTGGCCGACAACCTCACCGACGTGATCGCGCTCTCGACCCTGGACGGCCGGCGGATATATCTGTCGCCCAGCATCGCGGGGGCCACCGGCTACACGGCCCATGAACTGTTCGAGACCCCCACCTACACCTACCTGCACCCCGACGACGCCGTCTGGCTGCCGCGCGCCATAGCCGACATGGCCGCGGGGCCGGGCAAGATCACGCTGGAGTACCGGATCGTCCGCAAGGACGGCGTGGCCATATGGGTGGAGACCACCTTCTGCCGGGTCGCCAACGACGATCCCGACGCGCCGCCGCAGGTGGTTTCGGTGTCTCGCAACATCGAGGCGCGCAAGCAGATGGAGACCGAGCTCAAGGAGGCCCGCCGCCGCGCCGAGCAGGCCGCAGCGGCCAAGTCCGACTTCCTGGCCAACATGACCCACGAGCTGCGCACCCCGCTCAACGCCATCATCGGTTTCTCGGGCGTCCTGCGGGTCTCGCCGCGACTGACGGGTGACGATGCCCGCCATGTAGGGCTGATCCACGACGCCAGCGGCTCGCTGCTGGAGTTGGTCAACAGCGTGCTCGACTTCTCCAAGCTGGAGGCCGGCGCCGTGGAGGTGGAGGTCCGGCCCTTCGACCCGGCCGCCCCCGCCCGCGCCATGGCCGCGCTGATGAGCGAGCAGGCCCAGGCCAAGGGCCTGACCCTCACCGTCCAAACCGAGGGCGAGCTCCTGCCCCTGCTGGGCGACGCCGGCCGCATCCGCCAGGTGCTGCTGAACTTCGTCTCCAACGCCATCAAGTTCACCGCCCAGGGCGAGGTCGCCGTCACCGTGCGCCAGACCGCGGCTCCGGGCGATTGCGGCCGCCTGCGCATCGAGGTCGCCGATACCGGTATCGGCTTGCGCGGCGACCAGATCGAGCACCTGTTCGAGCGCTTCACCCAGGCCGACGCCTCGGTCTCGCGCCAGTACGGCGGAACGGGCCTCGGCCTGGCCATCTGCAAGCGCACGATCGAGCTTATGGGCGGCGCGATCGGCGCCACCTCCAGCCCGGGCGCGGGTTCGACCTTCTGGTTCGAGCTTGTCCTGCCGCGCACCGACGAGCCGGTGACCGGCGAGCCGCAGATCCAGCCCGCGGAGGCCCTGGAGCGTCCCCTGCGCCTGCTGCTGGTCGAGGACGTCGCGGTGAACCGCGAGCTGATCCAGGCGCTGCTCGGCCCATTCGGCCTGGAGATCGAGACCGCCGAGAACGGCCAGGAAGCTGTCGAGGCCATGGAACGCCGCGCCTTCGACATCGTGCTGATGGACGTCCAGATGCCGGTGATGGACGGCCTGACCGCCACCCGGGCGATCCGCGCCCTGCCCCACGAGCGCGCCCGCTCGACCCCGATCATCGCCATGACCGCCAACGTCCTGCCCGATCAGATCGACCGCTGCCACGAGGCCGGCATGAACGACCACCTGGGCAAGCCCATCGAACCGGCCAAGCTCCTGGAAGCCCTGGCCATCTGGTCCGCGCCTCGCGAGGACGCCGATCCGGCGGCCGAGCTGGCCGGCTGACGGAACGCCGCCCTCGTCTCCGCCGTTGTTGCGCCCTATTGACGCCCGCAGCGCCCTATAGGCCTGCGTGCTGCGAACCTGGAGCGACCATGACCCAACTCTCCCGCCGCGCCCTGGCGATCGGACTGGCGGCCCTGCCGCTGCCCGCCCTGGCCCAGCGGCCCGCCGCCACGCCGCTGTCGGCCGCCGACAAGGCCCTGGTCGACCGCGCCTCCGCCTATCTGCAGGCCTTGACCCAGGCCAAGGGACGATTCGTCCAGACCGATCCCCGCGGCGTCACCACTCGCGGCGCGGTCTATCTGAAGCGCCCCGGCAAGGCGCGGTTCGACTATGAGCCGCCCTCGGGCCTGCTGGTGGTTTCGGACGGAGGCAAGGTCTCCATCCACGACGCGCGACTGAAGACCTTCGAGTCCTACCCGCTGATGGCGACGCCTTTGTCGCTGTTCCTCGCCCGCCAGGTCCGCCTGGATCAGGGGGTGGTGATCAGCCGGGTGGTCCGCTTCGCCGACGGCTTCGCCATCACCGCCCGCGACGGCAAGAAGCAGGCGGAGGGGCAGATCACGCTGACCTTCACGGAGAAGCCCCTGCGGCTCGCCGGCTGGACGGTGACCGACGCCCAGGGCGCCTCCACCCGCATCCAGCTCATCGACCTTGCGCCCGCCTCGGGCCTGGCCCCGTCGCTCTTCGTGCTCAACGATCCGCGGCCGAAGAACGTCGGCCGTGCCAAAATGTGACACAATCACAACAGGCAATATCTTACCTGATAGGGCTTGATTTTTCCGGGGTGAAGTGTCATTAATACAACTATGAGGTTCGCGCGATCGCGGACCTGATCCGTGCCGGAACCTATCCCCTCCCGGCGGCGGCATGAGAGACAACTAGCGCCCGGGCTTCTCCAGTGCCCGGGCGTTTCTTTTGCGCCCGACCCCCACTAGACATCCACCCATGCGCCTTCGACTCTGCACCTGGAACGTCAACTCCGTCCGCCTGCGCGCCGAACAGGTCGCCCGCTTCGTCGACGAGCAGGCGCCCGATGTCCTGTGCCTGCAGGAGATCAAGTGCCAGGAGGGCGAGTTCCCCCGCGCCATCTTCGAGCAGATGGGCCTGCCGCACATCAAGATCGCCGGCCAGAAGGGCTGGCACGGCGTGGCCATCGCCTCGCGCCTGCCCATCGAGGACGTCGCCCCCCTGGACGTGTGCCGCGAGGGCCACGCCCGCTGCGTCTCCGGCAAGGTGGCCGGGGTCGAGGTGCAGAACTTCTACATCCCGGCCGGCGGCGACATCCCCGACCGGGGGGTCAACGCCAAGTTCGACCACAAGCTCGACTTCTATGAAAAGCTCAGCGCCGAGATGGCCCGCCGCGACCCCAAGGATCCCCTGACCATCGTCGGCGACCTGAACGTGGCGCCGGGCGAGTTCGACGTCTGGAGCCACAAGCAGATGTCGAAGATCGTCAGCCACACCCCCATCGAGCTCGAGGCCTTCGCCGCGCTCAAGGCCAGCCTCGGCTTCACCGACCTGGTGCGCGAGGCCGTGCCAGATCCGCAGAAGCTGTTCTCCTGGTGGAGCTACCGGGCCGCCGACTTCCGCGCCTCCAACCGCGGCCTGCGGCTGGACCACATCCTGATCTCACCCGGCCTGCGCGAGGCGGCCTTCCGCCTCGGCGCGGCGGCGGCCCGGGTCCACGACGACGTCCGCGAATGGGAGCGCCCCAGCGACCACGCCCCGGTCAGCGCGGATTTCGGGCTCTAACGAGCCGCCACCACGCACTTCGGAATGCCGCCCGGCGTGCTCACGCTCACCGGCTTGCCGACGCCGGTCTTGAAGTAGAACTCGCCCTGCCTGGTGGTCACCTTGAGCACGGCCGGGGCGGTGAACTCGCAGAGCGGCGCGAAACCGGTTCCGCCGCCATGGCTGATGACGTTGCACGTCACATGGCCGAAGCGGCGGACGAAGGTCACCTCATTGAAGATGAAGGTCTTGCTGGGCTTCACCGCCAGGGCGTCGAACTCGGCCTTGGTCAGCACCGGGCACGGCAGGCCGGTCAAGGCCGACGGCGTGGTGGCCGCCTCGGATTCGGCGATCTTGTGAATGCGGTTTTGGTAGGAGGTCACGGCCACCGCCGTCATGCCGACCACCAGAGCCCCGATCATCATCAGGGGAAAGGTCCTGGCCAGTCCCCACCGGGCCGCCGCCACGGCTAGGGCGCCAGCCGGTAGCCGCCCGCCTCGGTCAGCAGCAGTCGTGCATTGCCGGGATCGGGCTCGATCTTCTGGCGCAGGCGGTAGACGTGGGTTTCCAGGGTGTGGGTGGTGACCCCGGCGTTATAGCCCCAGACCTCGGCCAGCAGCTCCTCGCGGCTCACCGGCTTCTCGCCGGCCCGGTAGAGGTACTTCAGGATGTTGGTCTCTTTTTCCGTCAGCCGAATCTTCTTCTGGTTGGCGTCGACCAGCATCTTGGCCGAGGGGCGGAACTCGTAGGCACCCAGGTGGAAGACCGCGCCTTCCGACTGCTCGTGGCTGCGCAGCTGGGCGCGGATGCGGGCCAGCAGCACCTGGAACTTGAAGGGCTTGGTCACATAATCGTTGGCCCCGGCGTCCAGGCCGGAGATCTGATCATCGTCGGTGTCGGCCGCCGTCAGCATGATAATCGGGCACGCCACCCCCTGGGCGCGCATCTGCCGGCAGGCCTCGCGGCCGTTCATGTCCGGTAAGTCTACGTCCAGCAGGATGAGATCCGGGCGATTCTCCACCGCCGACTTCACGCCCGCGCTGGCGGTGGCGGCCTCGATGGCCGAGAATTCCTCGGAAAGTTGAAGCTGCTCGGCGATCGCGCCGCGCAGGTCTTCGTTGTCGTCCACGACGAGTAAGGTCTTGCGTTGAGCCATGAGCCGGAACATGCACCGCATCGCCCCCGCGCGCCAACCTTTGGAAGCCCGGCAGACCATGATCTTCACGGCTATGTCAGACGGAACCTTCGATCTGGGCGGCCGGACGGTAAGCTGCGCGCTCGGCATGGGCGGGGTGATCGCCGCCAAGGACAAGCGTGAAGGCGACGGCGCCTCGCCGCTCGGAACCTGGGCCATCCGCCGCGTGCTCTACCGGCCCGACAAGGGCGAGGCCCCGGAGACCGGCCTGCCCACCAAGGCGCTCGCCCGCGACGACGGCTGGTGCGACGCCCCGCTGGACCCGGCCTACAACCGCGCCGTCAAGCTACCCCACCCCGCCAGCGCCGAGCACATGTGGCGCGGCGACGACATCTACGACCTGGTCTGCGTCCTGGCCCACAACGACGACCCGCCGGTCCCCATGCTCGGCTCGGCGATCTTCCTCCACCTGGCCAAGCCGGGCTACCCGCCCACTCAGGGATGCGTCGCCCTGGCGCGGGAGGACCTGCTGGAGCTGCTCGCCAAGGCCAGGCTGGGCGACGCCATCGCTATCGTGCGGGCTTAGCGCCCTCAAGATGCTCCCCTCGTGGGGGAGCTGTCAGCGAAGCTGACTGAGGGGGACCGTGACTCGCGGTCGTGGGCTGCAACCCCCTCCGTCTCGTCGCGAAGAGGCGACGATCCACCTCCCCCAGAAGGGGAGGATCTAGCAGAGGGCGCCCTACGTCGCCCGCGCCCCGAACAGGGCCGAGCCCACCCGCACGCTGGTGGCGCCGAAGCGCACCGCGGTCTCGAAGTCGTCGCTCATGCCCATGGAGAGCTTGGCCAGGCCGTTGCGCGCCGCGATCTTGGCCAGAAGAGCGAAATGCGGACCGGGGGGCTCGCCCACCGGCGGGATGCACATCAGGCCCTCGACCTCCAGACCGTGGGTCCCGCGGACCGCGGCGATGAAGGCGTCGGCCTCGCCCGGGATCACGCCCGCCTTCTGCGGCTCCTCGCCGGTATTGACCTGGACGTAGAGCCGGGGCGAGCGGCCCTGCTTCCGGACCTCGGCAGCCAGGGCGACGGCCAGCTTCTCCCGATCCAGGCTCTCGATCACATCGAAGAAGGCGACCGCCTCCTTGGCCTTGTTGCTCTGCAGCGGCCCGATCAGCCGCAGCTCGACCCCTTCGCGCCGCTCGGCCCAGCGTTCCATGGCCTCCTGCACCCGGTTCTCGCCGAACACGGTCTGGCCGGCCGCCAGGATGGGCGCCACCTTCTCCCAAGGCTGCTGCTTGGAGACCGCGACCAGTGTGACGTCGGACGGCTCGCGGCCCGACGCCTTCGCCGCGCGGGCGATCCGGTCTAGGACGTCGGTCAGGCTAGCGGGAGAGACGGTCATTTCGGGCGGCTTCTGGACAGTGGCGCGGACGGCGGCAGCCTTAGGCGCGCGCGGCGCGTGGCGGAAGCCCTCCCTGCTGTTCTTCACCGATCCCGACCGCACCCCCGACATCGAGGCCGCCATGCTGCGCCTGCCGCGCGGCGCGGCTGTGGTCTATCGCAGCTTCGGCGATCCCAAGGCCGAACGCCGGGCGCGCGGCCTGCTGGCGATCGCCCGCGCCAGGGGTCTATTCCTCCTGATCGGCGCCGACGCCGAACTGGCCCGACGGATCGGCGCCCACGGCGTCCATCTGCCCGAGCGGCTGGCGGCCCAGGCGCGCGGCCTTGGGCGGCCGGGTTTCCGGGTCACCACAGCGGCCCACGGTCTGCGCGCGGCGCGCAGAGCCTTCGCCTGGGGCGCCGACGCGGTGGTGGTCTCGGCGATCTTCCCCTCGGCCAGCCCCTCGGCTGGATCGCCCATGGGGCCGGTCCGGCTGGCCATCCTGGTCCGCGCCGCCGGCGGGCCGGTCTACGCCCTGGGCGGCGTCAATGACAAAACGGCCCGCAGGCTGCTGCCTACGGGCGTGGTCGGGATCGCGGCCGTGGAGGCGCTTAGAACTTGAAGGCGGTCTCGAGGCGGACCCGCGGGGCGGCGTCGACCGGCTGGGTCTTCTTGTATTCCGGGGTTTCCTGCTCGCCGAACGCCACCGCGCCGCCGACCCGAAGGCTCGGCGTCACCCGGAAGTAGGCCCCCGCCTGGATGTCGTTCAGTTGCATGTCGCGCTCAGCCCGTTGATTGAGGTTGAGCGTGACCCCCCAGCGCCCCTTGCGCGAATCCCACAGCGACTTGGTCCCTTGCGGGGTCGCGGTGGTCTCACCGCGCACGGTGAAATCGGCGGTCTTGCCCTTCGCCGCCTGGGCATGCGCCGCCGAGGCGCCGCTCGCGAGGAGCGCCGCACCGACCAACGAAATGACCAAACGCTTGGACATGACCACCTATATAGCCCCTAAGCCCCGGCCCCGCCATTACACGGCGGAACCGTTGGATCGATTAAAGTCGCGCCGGACCCCAGGTCAACTGAATGCGGCCCCTCCGCCCGGGCCCCCGGTCGAATCCATCGGCGCCTGTGGCGGCAGGGCAACGCGATTCCTGTTTGGCGGTTCCACGGGCGTTGTTATAGAGGCTCCTCCGGCTCGGGGGGCGGCGCCGCGGCGCTGATCCGACGCGGACTAACGACTGGGAGCACTATATGCCGTTTGTGCGCGGTGAGTTTATGCGTGGCGTGACGACCGGAGTGCTGCTGCTCAGCCTCGTGGGCCTGACGGCCTGCTCGAGCGTGGGCGGCGGCTCGCGCACTTTCCAAAGCCAGGAAGAAGGCGGCGGCTTCCGCCTGTTCGGCGGCGGCAAGAAGTCCAGCGGCCCGGCCGGCGGCGCGCCGACCATCGGCGTCAACGGCTATCTGTGGCGCGCCACCCTGGACACGCTCTCCTTCATGCCGCTGGCATCGGCCGACCCTTACGGCGGCGTGGTGATCACCGACTGGTACGTCAATCCGGAAAAGCCGGACGAGCGCTTCAAGTGCACCGTCTATATCCTGGACTCGCGCCTGCGCGCCGACGGACTGAACGTGGCGGTCTTCAAGCAGAACAAGGACGCGGCCGGCAACTGGGTCGACGCGGCCTCGGCCGGCCAGACCGAGACGGACCTGGAAAACGCCATCCTTACCAAGGCCCGGCAGCTTCGACTGTCGAACATCGGCTAACCAACCCGCGAGATCCTCTTGGATTTCGCGAGAGGGTTTCTAAAGGCGACCATTTTCTTCGACGAACCGGCTACCACTTCGTCGGAAAATGGTCGGGCGCATTCGGGGACACCAGTCAGGATGCGCTCTCCCACATCGGGTCGGCGCGATATCGGCGCTGGCCGAATTCCTACTGATCTGAAGAGCCCGCATGGCCCGCTACAATCCGAAAGAGACCGAGCCGAAGTGGCGTAAGGCCTGGGCCGACGCCGACGTCTTCCGTGCGGGCCCGCCCGCGCCGGGCGTTCCCAAGTACTACGCGCTCGAGATGTTCCCCTATCCGTCGGGGAGCCTGCACATGGGCCATGTGCGCAACTACACGCTGGGCGACGCCAACGCCCGCTACAAGCGCGCCCGCGGCTTCAACGTCCTGCATCCCATGGGCTGGGACGGTTTCGGCCTGCCCGCCGAGAACGCCGCCATGGAGCGCGGCGTCGATCCGCGCGCCTGGACCTACGACAACATCGCCAAGATGCGGGCCGAGCTGCAGCAGCTGGGCCTGACCATCGACTGGAGTCGCGAGTTCGCCACCTGCGACGCGGCCTATTACGGCCAGCAGCAGGCCTGGTTCCTGGACCTGATGGCGCGCGGCCTGGTCTATCGCCGCGAGGGGGTGGTCAACTGGGATCCTGTCGACCAGACCGTGCTGGCCAACGAGCAGGTGGTCGACGGCCGCGGCTGGCGCTCCGGCGCGGTGGTCGAGAAGCGCAAGCTGAACCAGTGGTTCCTGCGCATCACCGACTATGCCGACCAACTTCTGGAGGGCCTGAAGACCCTGGACCGCTGGCCCGAGAAGGTCCGCCTGATGCAGGAGAACTGGATCGGCCGCTCCAAGGGCGCCCGGTTCGCGTTCCAGTTCGCGGGCGAACCCCCGGCCGGCTTCGAGGCCGGGCTGGAGGTCTACACCACCCGTCCCGACACCCTCTATGGCGCGAGCTTCGTCGGGATCGCGCCCGATCATCCGTTGGCGGAGCAATTGGCCGCGGACCCCAAGGTCGCCGCCTTCCTGGCCGAGTGCCGCAAGGGGGGCGCTTCCGAGGCCGAGATCGAGACCGCCGACAAGATCGGTTTCGACACCGGCCTGACCGTCGCCCACCCCTTCGATCTCGACTGGAAGCTGCCGGTCTGGATCGCCAACTTCATCCTGATGGACTACGGCACGGGCGCTATCTTCGGCTGTCCGGCCCATGACCAGCGCGACTTGGATTTCGCCCGCAAATACAAGCTGTTGGTCAAGCCGGTCGTGCTGCCGCCCGGCGAAGATCCCGCCGGCTTCGACGTGGCCGACGAGGCCTATGTCGGCCCCGGGACCATCTTCAATTCCGACTTCCTTGATGGGCTGGAGATCGAGCCGGCCAAGGCCGCGGCCGTGGCGCGGCTGGAGGCCCAGGGCCAGGGCCAGGGCGCGACCGTCTACCGCCTGCGCGATTGGGGCGTCGCCCGCCAGCGCGGCTGGGGCTGCCCGGTCCCGGTGGTCCACTGCGAAACATGCGGGGTCGTCCCTGTACCGAAGGATCAGTTGCCGGTGGCCCTGCCCGAGGACCTCGACTTCTCCAAGCCCGGCAATGCGCTCACCCGCCACCCCACCTGGAAGCACACCACCTGCCCCGGCTGCGGCGGCCCGGCGACGCGCGAGACCGACACCCTGGACACCTTCGTGGACTCGTCCTGGTACTTCGCACGCTTCACCAACCCGACCGCCGCCGAGCCGATCGACAAGGCCGCGGCCGACTACTGGATGCCGGTCGACCAATATGTGGGCGGCATCGAGCACGCCGTCCTGCACCTGCTCTATGCCCGCTTCGTCAACCGCGCCCTGTCGGACGCCGGCATGCTGGAGGCCAAGGAGCCGTTCGCAGGCCTGTTCACCCAGGGCATGGTGACCCACGAGACGTACCGCCTGCAGAACGGCGACTGGGTCGAGCCCAAGGAGCTGGAAATCGTCGTGGAGGGCCAGACCCGCCGCGCCCGGCGGACCCTGGACGGCCAGCCGGTGATCATCGGCGACATCGAGAAGATGTCGAAGTCGAAGCGCAACACCGTGGCTCCCGGCGACATCTTCGACGTCTACGGCGTCGACGCCGCGCGCCTGTTCGTGCTGTCGGACAGCCCGCCCGAGCGCGACTCCATCTGGTCGGCCTCCGGCGTCGAGGGCGCCTGGAGGTTCGTCAACCGGGTCTGGAACGAGTTCGACAGCCAGCCGGCCGGCCCCGCCCCCGGCGCCTCGCCCGACCCGAGGGCCGACGAGCTGCGCGCCTTCACCCATCGCACGATCAAGGCGGTCACCGAGGCGGTCGAGGGCTTCCGGTTCAATTCGGGCATCGCGCGGATGTACGAGTTCCTTAATAAACTCAAGGAATTCCCGGCCGATGGCGCGACCGCCCCGGTCCTGGCGGCGCGCCACGAGGCCCTGTCGGCCTTCGCCCGGCTGATCTCCCCCTTCACCCCGCACCTGGCCGAAGAGGCCTGGGCGCGTATCGGCGGGACCGGCATGGTGGTCTCCGCCGCCTGGCCCGATTTCGACCCGGCACTGACGCAGGACGCCGTCCGCATCCTGCCCGTCCAGGTCAACGGCAAGCGGCGCGGCGAGATTTCCGTGGCCGCGGGGGCCGAACCGGCCGATGTGGAGAAGATCGTGCTTGACGATCCGGAGATCGCGCGGCGCCTTGAGGGTCTCACGATCCGCAAGGTCATCGTGGTCAAGGATCGCATCGTCAACATCGTGGCCGGGTGAGCCAGACATGAACCGCCTCGTCTTCGCTGCCGCCCTCATGACCGCCGGCCTCGGCCTGGCGGGCTGCGGGTTCACGCCGCTCTACGGCGCGCCGGGGGTCACCGCCCAGCTCACCGCCATCCAGGTGACCACCCCGCCGGGGCGTACCGGCCAGCTGATCCGCGAGCACCTGGACGACGCGCTCGCCCGCGACAAGGGCGCCGCCCCCCGCTACCGCATGGACCTGCAGCTCTCAGAGACCCGCTATCCGCGCGGGGTGCGGGTCGACAACGTGGCCACCCGCTACGAATACGTGCTGACCGCGGCCTACACCCTCTCGGCCCTGCCCTCGGGCTCGCCGGTGAAGAATGGCGTGGCGCGGGTCGAGGTCACCTATGACAGCGCCGACCAGCCCTACGCTTCGATCTCGGCCCAGCAGGACGCCCAGGACCGCGCCGCGGCCGAGGCCGCCCGCAAGATCGAGCTCGAACTCGCCGCCTGGCTGGCCACCCAGGCCAACAAGTCCTAGGCGGCGCAGGCCGTGATCCTCGCCAAGCGGCCGGATATCGAACGCTTCCTGGCCCGGCCGGACCCGCAGATCCGCGCGGTGCTGATCTATGGCCGGGACATCGGGGTGGTGCGCGACCGGGCCAAGGACCTGGCCCGCAAGGTGGCCGCCGATCCGGACGACCCCTTCAATGTGGCCCTGCTCACCGACAGCGATCTGGACGGCGACGGGGCGCGGCTGGAGAACGAACTCGCCTCCCAGTCGCTGATGGGCGGCCGGCGCCTGGTCCGTCTGAAGTTCGCCACCGAAAAGGCCAGCCTCGACAAGCAGGTGGCCGAGGCGCTTACCGCCCACGCCGAGGGCAAGCTCAATCCGGACGCCTTCTTCCTGATCGAGGCCGGGGCGCTCGGCCGCGACTCCGCCTTGCGCAAGGCCGCCGAGAAGGCGCCAGGGGCGGCGGTCATCCCCTGCTACGAGGACGAGCCCGGCGATGTGGCCCGCCTGGTCCGCGAGACCTTGTCGAAGGACGGGGTGGGCCTCGACGCCCAGGCCCTGCAGCTGTTCGTCAGCCGCATGCCCAAGGAGCGCGGGGTAGCCCGCCAGGAGATCGAGCGCCTGGCCCTCTATCTCGAGCCAGGCAGCGGCCGCACCGCCTCGCCGAAGGACCTGAAGGACTTCCTGGGGGTCGAACCCGAGGCCTCCCTGTCCGACGCCGCCGCCGACGCCTTCGGCGGCCGGCTTGCCGAGGCCCAGGCCGGACTGCGCCGCGCCGCCGCCGAGGGTGAGGCTGGGCCTGCCGCGGTCCGCGCCATCGGCATGTACCTCGGCCGCATGCGCCGCACCCTCACCCTGGCCAAGAACGGCGCCGGCCTGCAGGAGGCCGCCAAGGCCAGCGGCGTGTTCTGGAAACAGGAGCGCGAGTTCCTCCGCCAGGCGCGGTCCTGGACCCTCGACGACCTTGACCGGCTGCAGCCGGAGGTGCTCGCCGCCGACAAGGCCTGCAAGACCGCCGGCTCGCCGGACGGCCTGATCGCCGAGCGGCTGGCGCTGACCGTGGCGGGCCGGGCGCGGCGGCTGGGGCTGTAGGCCCCCTCCGTCACGTCGCCGAAGAGGGCGACGCTCCCCTCCTGGGGGAGCTGTCAGCGAAGCTGACTGAGGGGGACTTTGACTCGCGGCGGATGGCCCAAAGCCGCCCTCGGAAAACTGCCTCTCACGCGCACAGAGGACCGACCGTCCGTACTCGTACACGGTCGTTTCGCCACAGGTCGAATTCCGAAAACGCGCCCTTATAAATCAAGGACTTAGCGGAGGGTGAAAATCAGCCTCGGGTGGTCAGCCGGCGGCAGAGCTCGTCGAGCTGCTCCAGGGTCGCGTACTTGATCCGCAGCTCGCCCACGCCGCCCCGATCGACCACCTCGACGTCGAGACCCAGCACATCCGAGAGGTCGCTCTCCAGGGCCAGGGTGTCGGTGTCCTTGGTCGGTCTCGACCTGGCCTTGCCGGCGGACGGCTTGCGGACCAGGGCCTCGGCATCGCGCACCGAGAGGCCGCGGGCGACGATCTCCTGCGCCAGCCGCGCCGGGTCCTCGGCGGTGAGGATGGCTCGGGCGTGGCCCGCGGTGAGCTTGCCCTCCAGCACCAGGTCACGGACCGAGGCCGGCAGGTTCATCAGCCGCAGGGTGTTGGCCACATGGCTGCGGCTCTTGCCGACGCTCTGCGCCACCTCGTCCTGGGTGTGGCCGAACCGATCGACCAGTTGCTGGTAGGCCGCGGCCTCTTCCATCGGGTTGAGGTTGGCCCGCTGGACGTTCTCGATGACCGCGATCTCGAGGACCTGCCGGTCGTCCAGCTCGCGGATCAGGGCCGGCATAACCCGCAGGCCGGCCTTCTGGCTGGCGCGCCAGCGGCGCTCGCCGGCGACGATCTGGAAACCGCCGGCTGCGCCGGGATCGGGCCGCACCAGGATCGGCTGCAGCACGCCCTTGCCGCGAATGGAGTCGGCCAGCTCGTCGATCTCGGCGGCTGCGAAGTGGGTGCGCGGTTGGTCGGGGTTGGCGTGGATCAGCTCGATGGGGATTTCGCGCACGCTCGCGGCCTCGCCGGTCCCCGTGGCGAGGTTGGTCTCCTCGACGTCGCCCAGCAGGGCCGACAGGCCCCGGCCCAGTCCGCGTTTCTCGGCCATGCTCATTCCCTACGCGGCTTCCTTGGCGCGGCGGTCGCGCTCACGCACCACCACCTCGCGGGCGAGTTTCAGATAGGCCTGCGAGCCCCGGCACTTCAGGTCATAGACCAGCACCGGCTTGCCGAAGGACGGCGCCTCGGAGACCCGCACGTTCCGCGGGATCACGGTCTGGTAGACGGTGTCGCCGAAGTGACCGCGCACGTCGCGCGCCACCTGTTCCGACAGGCTGTTGCGGCGGTCGTACATGGTGAGCACCACGCCCTGGATATCCAGGGCGGGGTTCAGGCTGCCCTTGACCAGCTCCACCGTGCGCATCAGCTGGGTGAGGCCTTCCAGGGCGAAAAACTCGCACTGCAGGGGCACCAGGACCGCGTCGGCGGCAGCCATGGCGTTGACCGTCAGCAGGTTCAGCGACGGCGGGCAGTCGATCAGCACATAGGTGTAGGCCTTTGACGCCCGGACTGGCTCCAGGGCGTCGCGCAGCTTGAAGGAGCGCCGCGGCATCTGGCCCAGCTCCAGCTCGACCCCGGAAAGGTCCGGGTCCGAGGGCGACAGGTCGAGGCCGGGGATGGCGGTCTTGATCACCGACTCCGCGAGGGAATGCTCGCCCATCAGAACGTCGTAGAGGGTCACCTTGCGCAGGGCCCGGCCGATGCCCAGGCCCGTCGAGGCGTTGCCCTGCGGATCGGAATCGATCAACAGCACCCGCTCGCCGACGGCGGCGAGCGCCGTGCCCAGGTTGATGGCCGTGGTGGTCTTGCCCACCCCGCCCTTCTGGTTGGCGATCACCAGCACGCGCAGTTTTCGTTCAGCGGCCACGGCCGAGCCTCCTGACGCGCACGATCCGGCCTCTGGCATCGCTTAAGCTGGGCAACACGTCCGCCTCGAAATCCCAATATCTCGTAGCGTCTTCGAGTTCGGACGCAACATCTTGGCCTTTGAGGAACAGCGCCACGGCGCCACGCTTCAGGTAAGGCTGGCCATACCCCAACAGCCGGTGCAAGGGCGCGCAAGCCCGGGCGGTGACGATATCCACAGTCAGGGACAAGTCCTCCGCACGAGAATTGTGAACGGTGGCCGGCAGCTTCAGTCCGTCCACCACCTCGGTGAGGAACCGGCAGCGCTTGGCCAGGCTGTCGACCAGATGCACGTGAAAGCCGGGGCGATCTTTTTGCAGGATCGCCAGAACGATACCGGGCAATCCTGCACCCGTGCCGAGGTCGGCCCAGGTCAGGGCGTCGGGCGCCAGGGGAAGGATCTGGGCCGAGTCCCAGGCGTGCCTCGACCAGAAGACGTCGAGGGTCGCGGGGCCGACCAAGTTCATCCTCTGGTTCCAGTCGACCAGGTATGACCGGTATTGCTCGAGATCGGCCAGGGCGGCAGGACCGGCGCCGGTGGCGGCCGCAAAATCGGCGGCGTCAGCCACCTCGATCACGCGGCCAGGCTCTGGGGCGGGGTCAGGCCGCGTGGCGACGGACATGGGCCAGCAGGGCTGTGAGCGCGCCGGGGGTGACGCCTTCGATGCGGGCCGCCTGGCCCAGGGTCAGGGGGCGGACAGCGCCCAGCTTCTCGCGGACCTCGTTCGAGAGACCGCCGACCCCGGCGTAGTCCAGCTCGGCCGGCAGGCGCAGGTTCTCGTCGCGGCGGAAGGCCGCGGCGTCGGCCGCCTGACGGTCCAGGTAGCCTGCATAGGCCGCGTCGATCTCCACCTGCTCGCGGATTTCCGGGGCCCAGGCGGCGATCTCTGGCCAGATGATCGAGAGGTCCTCGAACCCGATGGTCGGGTAGGCGAGGAGCTGGGTCAGGTCTCGGACGACGCCGTCGGCCTTGACCGGCAGGCCGGCCTTGGCCGCGACATTGGGGGTGAGGGTCAGTTCGGCGGCGCGGGATCGCGCCTGGGCCAGGGCGTCCGACTTTCGCTTCCATGCTGTTTCACGTGAAACACCGACGACGCCCAGGGCGAGGCCGCGATCGGTCAGCCTCTGGTCGGCGTTGTCGGCGCGCAGGGACAGACGGAACTCCGCCCGGCTGGTGAACATGCGGTAGGGCTCGGTCACACCGCGGGTGACCAGGTCGTCGATCAGGACGCCGATATAGGCCTCGTCGCGACCGAAGGCGGCGGCGTCGAGGCCCGAGGCGGCCCGGGCAGCGTTGAGTCCGGCGACCAGCCCCTGGGCGCCCGCCTCCTCGTAGCCGGTGGTGCCGTTGATCTGGCCGGCCAGGTAGAGGCCGGGCAGCCGCTTGACCTCCAGGCTCGGGTAAAGTTCGCGGGGGTCCACATAATCGTATTCGATGGCGTAGCCGTAGCGGCGCACCTGGACGTTCTCCAGCCCCGGAATGGTCCGCAGGAACAGGTCCTGGGTCTCTTCCGAGACCGAGGTGGAGATGCCGTTAGGATAGACCGTGTCGTCGTCGAGGCCTTCCGGCTCCAGGAAGATCTGGTGGCTGTCCTTGTCGCCGAAGCGCACCACCTTGTCCTCGATGGACGGGCAATAGCGCGGCCCGCGCCCATTGATCCGGCCGCCGTAGACCGCCGACTCCGTCAGCCGCTCGGCGATGATCCTGTGGGTGGCCGCGGTCGTGTAGGTCACCCCGCATTCGATCTGGCGCGTGGTGATCTTGTCGGTCAGGAAGGAGAACGGGATGGGCTCCGCGTCAGCCGCCTGCATCTCCAGCCCGTCCCAGGCGATGGTCGAGCCGTCCAGCCGCGCGGGCGTGCCGGTCTTCAGCCGCCCCATGGAGAGCCCGCTGGCATAGAGCCGGTCCGACAGCCCGATGGCGGGGGCGTCGCCCACCCGGCCGGCAGGGATCCGCATCTCGCCGCGATGGATCAGGCCCTTGAGGAAGGTTCCCGTGGTCAGGACCACGCGTCCGGCCCGGTACTCGGTCCCCGTGGCCCCCACGACGCCCAGGACCACGCCGTCCACGACGATGAGATCCTCGACCGCCTCGGCCAGGACGGTGAGGTTCGGGGTCTGGGCGAGCTCGGCCTGCATGGCCTGGCGATAGAGCTTGCGGTCGATCTGGCTGCGCGGTCCGCGCACGGCCGCGCCCTTGGAGCGGTTCAGCATGCGAAACTGGATGCCGGCCTGGTCGGCCAGCCGGCCCATCAGGCCGTCCAGGGCGTCGATCTCGCGGACCAGATGACCCTTGCCCAGCCCGCCGATGGCCGGATTGCAGCTCATCTCGCCGATGGTTTCCAGCTTGTGCGTCAGCAGCAGGGTGCGGGCGCCGAAGCGCGCCGAGGCCGCCGCGGCCTCACAGCCGGCGTGCCCTCCCCCGATGACGATGACGTCCCAAGCGCTCAAGCTTCGCATCCCGAAGAAAGACGCCCCCGGCGGACCGGGGGCGAGCGAGGCCTGTATAGCGAAGGGCGTGCCATTTTTCACGTGAAAGGTTGGCCGGTTTCGATGCTCCCCCTCTGGGGGAGCTGTCAGCAAAGCTGACTGAGGGGGCTTTGGCTCGCTTTAACGCGCTTCAACCCCCTCCGTCTCGTCGCGAAGCGGCGACGATCCACCTCCCCCAAACCGCGCTCCGCGCTGGGGGAGGATCTAGACGGTCCCCTGTTTCACGTGAAACAGCCTATTTTCCAATGCAGAAGCTGGAGAACACCCGGTCGAGGACATCCTCGGGGTCGATGCGGCCGGTGATCCGGTCCAGGGCGCGGCCGGCGAGGCGCACGTCCTCCGCCGCCAGCTCGAGCTGGTCGTCATAGGCTTCGGCCCGCTGGAGTCGCTCCAGCGCCTCCCCCAGCAGCTCCCGGTGCCGCAGGCGGGTGGCGGTGGGCGGCTCGGCCCCGGCCAGCGCCTCGACCACTCGGCGTTCCAACGCGGCCTCCAGGGCGGCGATGTCGGCGGTTTCACGGGCGCTGAGCCGCAGGACATCAATCCCCAGCGCCCGGGCCTCCACCAGGGCGTGACCGGTCTCCGCCCCCGCCGGCAGGTCGGCCTTGTTGATCAGGCAGAGATCGTGCGGATGCAGGTCGCCTGGGGCGCTGGCCCTGGCGTCGCTGGCCCCGTCCACCACCCAGACCCGCAGATCGGCCTCGTGGGCCCAGGCGCGGGCCCGGCGCACGCCCTCGGCCTCGATCTCGTCATTGGTTTCGCGCAGGCCAGCGGTGTCGGCCAGCAGGACCTTGTAGCCCGCGAACCGCATGGGAACCTCGATGATGTCGCGGGTAGTGCCCGGGGTGGCAGTGACGATGGCCGCCTCCCGGCGCGCCAGGGCGTTGAGGATGGTGCTCTTGCCGGCGTTCGGCGCGCCGATCAGAGCGACCTTGAAACCCTCCCGTACCCGCTCACCCCGCCGGGTGTCGGCAAGTGCGTGTTCCAGTTCGCCGATCAGCCCAGCCAGGATCGGCTTGGCGCGGGCCGCCACGTCCGCCGGCACCTCCTCGTCAGGGAAGTCGACCGCCGCTTCAAACATGGCCAAGGCCTCGATCAGGGCGTCGCGCCAGCGGGTCTGGGCCTGGCCCAACGCCCCACCCAGCTGATCCAGGGCCTGGCGGCGCTGCGCCTCGGTCTCGGCCTCTATGAGGTCGGCCACGCCCTCGGCCTGGGCCAGGTCCAACTTTCCGTGCTGGAAGGCGCGGCGGGTGAACTCCCCCGGTTCGGCCAGGCGTAGGCCAAGGCTGTTAAGGGCCTCCAGCAGCCCGGTCATGACCGCGGGCCCGCCATGCACATGAAACTCTGCGCAGTCCTCGCCCGTATAGCTGTGCGGCCCCTCGAACCATAGGACCAGGGCCTGGTCCAAGATCGCGCCTTCGTGCCTCAGGGTTCGCAGGGCCGCCTGGCGCGTGCGGGGACGGCGGCCGGCCAGGGCGTCGACCGCCCCGCCCGCCTTCGGACCGGACAATCGCACGACGCCCACCGCCGCGCGGCCCGGGGCGGTGGCGGCGGCGAAGATCGTATCCGTCATTTCGGGCGGGTGTTGCCCATGCCCGCGTCGACCGCAGCGGACATCAGCTTGCGGAACTGCTCCTGGGCGCCGACCCCGAAGGCGGTCCAGTTCTTCATCAGCTCATCGGGCGAGAGCATGGCCATGTTGGAAGTCATGCGGCTCTGCATCTCCTCGACCAGCTTCTCGTTGAGGGCTGTGACATCCGGCAGACCCAGGAAGGCGCGGGCTTCCTGCGCGGAACAGTCGACTTCGATCGTCATCTTCATCTCAAATCCTCCGGCGTCCTGACGACATTGTTATGGCCGGTGTCGCCGCCCGCGCGCTAGTAGCCCCCGCGAGGGCTTCACGTGCAACGGGAGATGGCCATGGGCGAGACGATCACGATCAAGGGTGAGGACGGCGACTTCACCGCCTATCTGGCGCGACCGGCCAAGCCCAAGGCGCCGGCCGTGGTGGTGATCCAGGAAATCTTCGGGGTCAACGCCGTCATGCGGGATATCTGCGACGGCCTGGCGGCCGAGGGATTCCTGGCGGTCTGCCCGGACCTGTTCTGGCGGATCGAACCCGGCATCGACATCACCGACCAGTCCGAGGCCGAGTGGAAACGGGCTTTCGAGCTGTTCAACGCCTTCGACGTGGAGGCCGGGATGAAGGACATCGCCGCGACCATCGACCAAGTGCGAGCCATGGCCGAGGTCAACGGAAAGGTCGGGGCGGTGGGCTTCTGCCTGGGCGGGCTGCTGGCCTTCCTGACCGCGGCGCGCACCGACTCCGACGCTAGCGTTTCCTACTATGGCGTCGGGATCGAGGGTCGGCTGGCCGAGGCTGAGAAACTGGCCAATCCCCTGCTGATGCACATCGCTGAGGAGGACCAGTTCGTCCCCAAGGAAGCCCAGGCCCTGATCCTGACCACCCTGAAGAACCACCCGCAGATCCAGATCCACACCTATCCGGGCCGCGACCACGCTTTCGCCCGGGTGGGCGGGGAGCACTATAACGAGGCCGACGCCAAGTCGGCCGGGGGCCGCACCCTGGCCTTCTTCCAACAGCACCTGGGAGACGACCAGTGAAGGCGATCCGCTTCGAGACCACGGGCGGCCCCGAGGTCCTGCAGGTCGTCGACCTGCCCACCCCGACGCCCGGCCCAGGCCAGGTCCTGGTCCGGCACGAGGCCGTGGGTGTCAACTTCATCGACACCTACCATCGCTCCGGCCTCTATCCGCTAAAGCTGCCCAGCGGCCTGGGCATGGAGGCGGCGGGCGTCGTCGAAGCCCTGGGCGAAGGCGTGACCCGGTTCAGGGTGGGCGACACCGTGGCCTATGCCTCGGGGCCCATGGGGGCCTATGCCGAGTACAACACCCCGGCGGCGGCGCGGACCATCCTCCTGCCCCCGGGCGTCAACGCCCGGACCGGCGCGGCGGCCCTGCTGAAGGGTATGACCGCCGAGTTCCTGCTGCGCCGCTGCTATCCGGTGCAGGCGGGCGAGACCATCCTCATCCACGCGGCGGCCGGCGGCGTCGGCTCTATCGCCGTGCAGTGGGCGAAGCACCTGGGCGCCCGGGTGATCGCCACCGCCGGGTCGGAGGCCAAGGCCGATCGGGCCCGAGCGCTTGGGGCCGATCACGTCATACTCTACCGGGACCAGGACGTGGCCGCCGAGGTCCGCCGCCTGACCGACGGCAAGGGCGTCCCCGTGGCCTATGACTCCGTCGGGGCGGCCACCTTCGAGGGAACGCTGGGCAGCCTGGCGCGGCGCGGCCTGTTCGTCTCATTCGGCAACGCCTCTGGGCCCGTCCCGCCGTTCGCCCCGCTTCGCCTGAGCCAGGCGGGCTCGCTGTTCTTCACCCGACCGACCATGGGCGACTACCAGACCACCACCGAGGAGCTCGACGCCAGCGCCGCGGCCCTGTTCGAGGTCATCGCCTCCGGCGCGGTGAAGATCGAGATCGGCCAGACCTTCCCACTGGCGCAGGCGCGCGCCGCGCACGAGGCATTGGAGGGGCGTGAAACGGTTGGCGCGAGTTTGCTCATCCCGTAGGCCGGCGTTTCACGTGGAATTTGAGTTACTTCAAATGGTTAGCTCACGTATGGTCCCGGGCTTGCTGCGCAACCCGGGATGACGACGGTGGATGAGCCGGCGGCCGACACGTGGCGCCGCCTACGCAAAAGGGGCCCGCATCGCTGCGGGCCCCTTCTTCGTTTCGGTGGGTCGACGCCCGGCTAGGTGTTCATCGACTGGAAGAAGTCCTCGTTGTTCTTCGAGGTGCGCAGCTTGTCGAGCAGGAACTCGATGGCGTCCTGGGCGCCCATCGGGTTGAGGATGCGCCGCAGGATGTAGGTCTTCTGCAGGTGCTCCTTGGGCGTGATCAGCTCTTCCTTGCGGGTGCCGGACTTCAGCACGTCGATGGCCGGGAAGATGCGCTTGTCGGCGACCTTGCGGTCCAGGATCAGCTCGGAGTTGCCGGTGCCCTTGAACTCTTCGAAGATCACCTCGTCCATCCGGCTGCCCGTGTCGATCAGGGCGGTGGCGATGATGGTCAGCGAACCCCCCTCCTCGATGTTCCGCGCCGCGCCGAAGAAGCGCTTGGGGCGCTGCAGGGCGTTGGCGTCGACACCGCCGGTCAGCACCTTGCCGGACGACGGCACCACGGTGTTGTAGGCGCGGCCCAGGCGGGTCACCGAGTCCAGCAGGATGACCACGTCGCGCTTGTGCTCGACCAGGCGCTTGGCCTTCTCGATCACCATCTCGGCGACCTGGACGTGGCGGGTGGCCGGTTCGTCGAAGGTTGAGGAGATCACCTCGCCGCGCACGGTGCGCTGCATGTCGGTGACTTCTTCCGGCCGCTCGTCGATCAGCAGGACGATCAGGTAGCACTCGGGGTGGTTGGCCGCGATCGACTTGGCGATGTTCTGCAGCATCACGGTCTTACCGACCCGGGGCGGCGCCACGATCAGGCAGCGCTGGCCCTTGCCCAGCGGGGCGACGATATCGATCAGCCGGCCCGAGCGATCCTTCAGGGTCGGATCCTCGATCTCCATCTTCAACCGCTCGTCGGGATAGAGCGGGGTCAGGTTATCGAACAGGACCTTGTGGCGGACGTTCTCGGGGTTCTCGAAATTGGTCAGGTCGACCTTGGTCAGGGCGAAGTAGCGTTCGCCTTCCCGGGGCGCGCGGATCGCGCCGTCGACCGTGTCGCCGGTGCGCAGGCCGAACTTCCGGATCTGGGAGGGGCTGACATAGATGTCGTCGGGACCCGGCAGGTAGTTGGCCTCCGGCGAGCGAAGGAAGCCGAAACCGTCGGACACCACTTCCAGGGTGCCCGAGCCGGAGATCTCGATCCCCTCCTCCGCCAGGGTCTTGAGGATCGCGAACATCATGTCCTGCTTGCGCATGGAATTGGCGTTCTCGATCTCCATGGTCTCCGCGAAGGCCAGCAGGTCGACGGGCGACTTGTCCTTCAGCTCCTGGAGCGACATGCGGGTGAGGCCCATGGCGGCGATGGCCGCGGCGACCTCGGAATGGTCGTCGTCGCCGTCATCTTCGCCCGAGGCGGCCTCGGCGGAGGCTTCGAGTTGGGCGTCCTCGATGGCGGACTCAGCTTCGACCTGGGTGTCGACGACGTCGGTTGGGGTGTCTTCAGTCATGGGATTACTCTGATAGGTCCCCGCCGGCCGAACGGTTTTCGGGCGCGGGGAGAATCGTCGGGGGCGTTAGGGGGACGCCGATTTATGTTCGAGGGCCGGGCCGATGCGGCTTTGACAAGCGCGCGGCGCACGGAGGTAGGGCGGGGCGCGGCTTCGGAAATCCGACGCCACGTGGGATGAGCCGAACCACATGCTGGGCCCGGGGTCAAGCCGCGCGGTCGCCGTCGCCGAGACAGATAGGGTCAGCGCTGGCCGAATTGAAGGGTCACGGCGAGCACCGCGACGACCGCCGCCAGGAACGGCAGCTCGTTGGTGGCGCGCCAGAATTTCGCGGACTTCGAGCGCTCGCCGGCCAGGAATTTCTTGTACGACCCGGCCAGAAAGCCATGCCAGCCCGAGAGGAAGATCACCGCCGCCAGCTTCACGATCATCCAAGGCTGAGCCAGGAAGGCCCAACCCTCCTTGGCCGCATGGACGTGCCAGAAGATCAGGCTGACGCCCAGGATCCAGGTCAGGATCATGGACGGATTGATGATGATCTTCAGGAGCTTGCGCTCCCAGACCAGGAAGTTCGCGTCGAACTCGCTGCCGGGCGGCGCGGTTTCGGTGTGGTAGGCGTAGAGCCGCGGCAGGTACATCATCCCAGACATCCAGGCGATGACTGCGATGATGTGCAGGCCCCGCAAGGTATCGAAGAGGTTCACGCCGCAGCTCCCATGGTCTGACAGGCGCATTTCGCATAGTCCTGCGGGCAGCGCCACGGGCCGTCTGGCCGGGCGCCGCCGGGCCGGGCGAGCGCATTGGTCACGGCCGTCGTCAGGGCGCCGATAAAACGGGGCGCCGTCCCGAGCGCGGGCGCGCGGAGATAGGGGGCGCATCCGACCTCGCGGGCCAGCTCGCCGTATTCGTGATCCAGCTCCACCAGGGTCTCGACGTGCTCGGAGACGAAGGCGATCGGGCAGATCAGCACGCCCTTGCCCTCGGCGCCGGCTCGCCGGATTTCGTCGTCGGTGGAGGGACCGATCCATTTCAGCGGCCCGACGCGGCTCTGGTAGCAGACGTTCCAGTCGGTGAACTCCGGCAGCCGGAAGACCACCGCCTGGGCCGTGGCCTGCACCTGGGCCTGGTAGGGATCGCCCGCGGCGATGACCTTTTCCGGCAGGCCGTGGGCGGAAAACAGCAGCCGGACACTGGCAGGGCTTCCGGCCTGCTCCCAGGTCGCGCGGATCGCCGCGGCGTGGGCCTCGGTGAGGCCCGGCGCCGTGGGGAAGCAGCAGACCGTTCGGCTGGTCCCCGGACCGGCATAGGCGGCCTCCCAGTCCTTCAGGGACGAGGCCGAGGTGGTGGTCGAGAACTGCGGGTAGAGCGGCAGGAGCACGATCTGGTCCGGCGCGAAGGCCGCGACCTCCTTGGCCGTCTGGCCGGCGAAGGGTTTCCAGTAGCGCATGGCGATGAAGACCTTCACCGTCAGGTCCGGCCGCGCCGCCGCCAGGCTGGCCTCGAGCGCCGCGGCCTGCTTGCGCGTCTCCGGCAGCAGGGGCGAGCCGCCGCCCATGAGCGCGTAGTTGGCCTGGGCCGCCTTCTCCCGCCGCTTGGCGATCCACCAGGCGAGCGGCCCGCGCGCGATGGCCGGCAGGTCGAGGATCGCCGGGTCGCTGAACAGGTTCTGCAGGAAGGGACGGACCGTGGCCTGGTCATCGGGGCCACCGAGATTGAAGAGGACGACGGCGAGCCTGGTCATGATCCGGCCGCGCTAGAGTCAAAGTCCCCCTCAGTCAGCTTCGCTGACAGCTCCCCCAGGAGGGGAGCACCTGAGTTACGCCAATCCAGATCCTCCCCCAGCGCGCAGCGCGTTTTGGGGGAGGTGGCTCGGAGCGAAGCGGAGAGACGGAGGGGGTCTCTCACCGTCCCGTCACCCGGCGGATGGTGCGCTCGATGTGTTCGATGGGCGTGTCGGGCAGGACGCCGTGGCCCAGGTTGAAGATGTAGGGCCTGTCGTTCCACTGGGCGATCAGGGCGTCGACCCGGGCGTCCAGGGCCGGACCGCCGGCCCGCAGCAGCAGGTTGTCCAGGGCGCCCTGGATGGTCTTGCCCCCCGCCTGGATCTTGCGGCCGAGCGCGGCCGAGGCCTGGGTGTCCAGGGCCACGGCCTGGACAGGGACCTTCTCGGCATAGGTCTCGACCAGCGCGCCGGCCCCGCGCGGGAAGCCGATGAACGGGGTGTCGATCCCCGCGGCGCGGACCTGCTCGATGATGGCGATGTGCGGCCTGATGACGATCCGCTCGAAGACGTCCTCCGCCAGGCCTTCCGCCCAGCTCTCGAACAGCTTCAGCACCTGGGCGCCGGATTTCGCCTGCATGACCAGGTAGCGCGCGGTGGACTCCACCAGTATGTCCAGCAGCCGGTCCAGCTTCTCGGGGTGTTCGTAGGCGTAGGTCCTCGCCCCGGTGCGGTCGGACCCCCGGCCCTCGATCATGTAGGTGGCCACGGTCCAGGGCGCGCCCGCGAAACCTATCAGGGCGCGGTCGGGCTCCAGCTCGGCGCGGACCCGGGCCAGGGTCTCTCCGATGGCGCTCAGGCGTTCCGTGGAAGCCTCGACCTGGTCCGCCAGGCTTTCCAGGGGCGGCAGTTCGCCCAGGCGGGGCCCCTCGCCGGCCTCGAACCAGACCTCCTGGCCCAGCGCCCGCGGGATCAGCAGGATGTCGGCGAAGACGATGGCCGCATCCAGCGGGAAGCGGCGCATGGGCTGCAAGGTCGCCTCGGCCGCCATCTCCGGATTGTGGCAAAAGGCGATGAAGTCCTTCGCCCGGGTGCGCAGCTCACGGTACTCCGGCAGGGAGCGTCCGGCCTGGCGCATGAACCAGACCGGGGGCCGGTCCAGGGTTTCGCCGGCGAGCGCCCGCAAGAGGCGCGGTTTTGAACCTTCTGACATGGGCGCCGTTAAACCGGCTTAGCGCGCCGGGCTCAAGGCCTGGGCTCAAACCCGCCTGCCTTCTTCCTAATTAGAATCTTGAATCTAAGCGGAAGGGGTAGAAGCAGGGCCGCCGATCAATGGGGACAAGTCGCGCCCCGCACATGCCGCGAAGCCTTCGCCCACAAGCCATACGACGGTTTCGAGACGCTCACGGTAAAGCCTGTGAATTGCGGGGAGCGTCGTTAACCCCTCGTTAGGGTTTACCTTTTGTTAACCCCTGACCGGGGGCCGATCGTGGCTGAACGCCGGTCGCTGGTTAATCCTTTGGTCATACCTTGGTAAGACTTCATTAACCTCCCAGAGCGTGGATCAGTCGGACTCAAACCGGGCCAGTTCTCCCATCCGTCCACCGCTGGCCGGCCGGCGGCGTGGCTATCCCCAATTTCGTTCGCCTTCGCTAAGAAGGTATCGACTCTTTGATCCCCAGATTTCCGCCTAAGCCATTTCGTCGCAGCCAGCCTTAGGATCCGATGACCTCGCCCTCGCGCATCGCCACCTACTTCCATGTGCACCTGGTGTCGGACTCCACCGGCGAAACCCTCAACGCCATGGCGCGCGCCGTCTGCGCCCGGTTCGAGAACGTGCTGCCCATCGAGCACATCTACGCCCTGGTGCGCTCGCCCCGGCAGCTGGAGCGGGCGCTGACCGACATCGAGGAGGCGCCCGGCGTCGTGATCCATACGATCGTCGACGACCAGCTGCGCACGGCGCTCGAAGAAGGGGTTCGGCGGCTGGACATGCCCTGCATCGCCGCCCTGGACCCGCTGGTCTCGTCCCTGCAGCGCTATCTGGGCGCCTCGATCAGCCGCCGGGTGGGGGTGCAGCACGCGCTCGACAACGACTATTTCAACCGCATGGACGCCCTGAACTACGCCATCGGCCATGACGACGGCCAGGGCGGCCAGGATCTGGAGCAGGCCGACGTGGTGCTGGTGGGGGTCTCGCGGACGTCGAAGACCCCGACCTGCATCTATCTGGCCCACCGCGGCGTGCGGGCGGCCAATGTGCCGCTGGTGCCGACGCGGCCGCCGCCGGAGAAGCTGTTCGAGCTGAAGAACACCCTGGTGGTGGGCCTGACCATCTCGCCGGACCGGCTGATCCAGATCCGCCGCAACCGGTTGCTCAGCCTCAAGGAAGACCGGGAATCCTCCTATATCGACATCGAGGCGGTGCGCGAGGAGACGGTGAAGGCCCGGCGGCTCTATGAGCGCCAGGGCTGGCCGGTGATCGACGTCACCCGCCGCAGCGTCGAGGAGACCGCCGCGTCGGTCCTCAACCTGCTGCACGGCGGCCACGGCCAGGTGGAAGTGCTCGGATGAGCGCGGAGCCGATCATCCTGGCCTCCAAGAGCGCTGCGCGTCGCGCCGTGCTGACCGGCGCCGGCGTGCCGTTCGAGGTGTCGGTGGCCGGGGTCGACGAGGACGCCGTCAAGACCGCCATGCTGGCGCAGGGCGCGAGCCCGCGCGACGTGGCCGACGCCCTAGCCGAACTGAAGGCCATCCGGGTGTCGCGCTCGCAGCCCGGCTTCGTGATCGGCTCGGACCAGACCCTGGAGTTCGAGGGCCGGCTCTATGACAAGGTCGAGACCATGGAGGCCGCCGCCGAGCGGCTGAAGGCGATGCGGGGCAAGCCGCACAAGCTGCACTCCGCCGTGGTGGTGGCCAAGGACGGGGCGCCGATCTGGCGCGAGGTGGTCTCGGCGACGCTGACCATGCGCGACTTCTCCGACGATTTCCTCACGGCCTATCTGGTCACCGAGGGCGACCAGGCTCTTGGCTCGGTGGGCTGTTACCGGCTGGAAGGTCCCGGCGCCCAGCTGTTCTCGAAGATCGAGGGCGACTATTTCGCCATCCTCGGCCTGCCCCTGATGGGCCTGCTGGACCTGTTCCGCAGGCATGGGGCGCTTAAGGCATGATCAGCGGCGCGACCTTGCTGGCCGGGGTAGTGGGAAACCCCATCGCTCACTCCATGAGCCCGATCCTGCACAACGCCTGGCTGGCGGCGGCGGGGATCGACGGGGCCTATGTCCCGTTCCGGGTCGCCGAGGACCGGTTTACGGGCTTCGTGGAGTCCTTGCGTGGCGGCTCCGTGCGGGGGCTCAACGTCACCATCCCCTTCAAGGAGCAGGCCCTGGCCCTGGCCGATCGGCCGGGCGAGCGGGCGACCATGGCGGGCGCGGCCAATGTGCTGGTCTTCGAGGCGGACGGTGGCATTCTCGCCGACAACACCGACGGCCTGGGCCTGCTGGCCGCCCTCGCGGGGCAGGCGCCGGGCTTTGATCCAGGATCCGGGCCGGTGGCGATCCTGGGCGCCGGCGGCGGCGCGCGGGGCGCGGCGGCGGCCTTCACCGCGGCCGGCTGCCCCGAGGTGCGCATCGTCAACCGAACCCAGGCCAGGGCCCAGGCGATCACCGACGTGCTGGGCGGCGAGGCCTTCGGCCTGGACCGGGCGGCGGCCGCCTTCGAGGGGGTTATCGCGGTGGTCAACGCCACCTCGGCGGGACTGGCGGGCGAGGGCGAACTGGACGCACCGCTGGAGGCAACCCCCACGACCTGCGTGGTGATGGACATGGTCTACAAGCCGCTGCTCACGCCGTTCCTGGCGCGGGCCCAGGCGCTGGAACGCCGCACGGTCGACGGCCTGGCCATGCTGATCGGCCAGGCGATCCCGTCATTCGAGGCTTTCTATGGCCGACCGCCACCGGCCGATGTCGATGTCCGCGCCCTGGCGCTGAAATTCCTGGAGGGGCGTTGATGCTGGTCCTTGGGCTCACCGGCTCCATCGGCATGGGCAAGTCGACCACGGCGGCCATGTTCCGCGAGGCCGGCATTCCGGTCTATGACGCCGACGCGGCGGTGGCCGACCTCTATGTGCAGGGCGGCGCGGCGGTCGGACCGCTGGAAGCGGCGTTTCCCGGCGTCACCAAGGACGGGGCGGTGGACCGCGAGGCCCTGCGGACCCGGGTCCTGGGCGACGACGCGGCCATGGCCAAGCTAAATTCCATCGTCCATCCGCTGGTGGGCGCCGACCGAGGGCATTTCTTCAGGGCGGCGGAGGCGGCCGGCGCCGACATGGTCGTGCTGGACATCCCCCTGCTCTACGAGACCGGCGGCGACGCCAACATGGACGCGGTGGTGGTGGCCTCGGCCCCCGCCGACCAGCAGCGCGAGCGGGTCCTGGCGCGGCCCGGCATGACACCGGAACGGCTGGACGCCATCCTCTCGCGCCAGACGCCCGACGCCGAGAAGCGCGCCCGGGCCCATTTCGTGGTCGACACCGGGCGCGGCTTGGAGCCGGCGCGGGCCCAGGTGGCCGAGATTATCGCCACGATGCGCGATCCACAGAAGCGTCCCACGCGACAACAGGCCCCGCTTGAAGGCCAGGCCAAACGGGGCGATTGATCGGCCATGGCGCGTGAGATCGTCCTCGACACCGAAACCACGGGCTTCGAGCCGCACCTGGGGCACCGGCTGGTGGAACTGGCCTGCCTGGAGATCGAGGACTTCGTCCCGACCGGGCGGACCTTCCACGTCTATATCGATCCCGAGCGCGACATGCCGCCCGAGGCCCAGCGCGTCCACGGCCTGTCCATCGATTTCCTGCGCGGCAAGCCGAAGTTCGCCGACCTGGAGATCCACCACGCCTTCCTGGAATTCGTCGGCGAGGCCCCGATCATCGCCCACAACGCCGGCTTCGACCGGGCGTTCGTGAACCACGAGCTGACCGTCTGCGGCCGGGAGATCATCCCGGAGCACCGCTGGGTCGACACCCTGGCCCTGGCGCGCACCCGGTTTCCGGGCATGCACAACTCGCTGGACGCGCTCTGCAAGCGCTTCAAGATCTCGCTGGCCGACCGCGAGAAGCACGGGGCGCTTATCGACGCCCGGCTGCTGGCGGCGGTCTATCTGGAGCTGAAGGGCGGGCGCGAGCGCCGCCTGGAGCTGACCACCAGCCAGGCCCTGGCCCAGGCGGTGTCCATCGCGACCCAGGGGGCCTATGGCGCGCGCCCGAGGCCGCTGGCCTTCCGTTCGACCGACGCCGAACGCGAACTGCACGCCAGCTTCATCCGCGAGGTCGTGAAGAGCGACCTGCTCTGGAAGAAGCACGGCCTGTAGCCACCCGTCGTCATCCTCCGGTCAGCCGAAGGATGACGACGTGGTTTAGGCGTTGCCCATGGCCGGGCCCTGGATCTCGCCGCCGGCCTTGCGGGCGGCATAGACGCCGGCGAAGTCGATGGGGTCCAGCAGGAAGGGCGGATAGCCGCCGTCCGAAGTCACGTCGCCGATCACCCGGCGGGCGAAGGGGAACAGGAAGCGCGGGCATTCCACCAGCAGCACGGGCTCGATATCGGCCGGGGCGACGCCGGTGATCTGGAAGACACCGCCGTACAGCAGCTCCACATGAAAGACCGGACCGTCCTCGCGGGTGGCCCGGGCCGAGAGCTTCAGGTCCACCTCGAACAGGCCGTCCTCGCGGCCCCGGGCGTTCATCTCGACGCCCATGTCGATCTGCGGCTGACCCGCCGACTGGGTGCGCAGGGTCTCGGGCGCGCGGGGATTCTCGAAGGACAGATCGCGGATGAACTGGGCCAGGATGCGGATGCCGGGCTCTTCGGTATCGGCGCCGTTGGTCTCGGGGGCCACGTCGGTATCGGTCATGTTCTGGAAAATCCGGTTGATCGGACGTCCATTCACGTCCTGTTTGTGGCGCGGGCTGCTATCATGTGGCCTAAGCCGATGCAACGTCGCCCCTGACGGGGGCGTTCCGCTGTCCTATATTGAGCCTTTCCCGTTTCTACGAGCCCTAACCGTTGTCCAACGTTCTCGAGCTGATCATCTTCGCCGGCCTGGCTGCTGTGGTGCTTTACCAGCTGTATTCGGTGCTGGGCCGCCGTGTGGGCCGCCAGCCCGAGGACACCGCCGCCGACAAGGCCGCGGTTTCCGGGGCGCCCGCGACGCCGGTGCTCGACGCCCCGGACGACGGGGTCGGGCTCACCGGCCTGCCGGCGGTGAAGCACCGCGACCCCTCCTTCGACCTCTCGCGGTTCCTGGCGGGGGCCAAGGGCGCCTATGAGATGATCGTGCGCGCCTTCGCCGCGGGCGACCGCGAGACGCTGAAGAACCTGCTGGCGCCCAACGTGATGTCCAGTTTCGAGGCCGGGATCGACGCGCGCGAGGCCAGCGGCGCCACGGAAACCGTGGAATTCCTGCACGCCCCCCGCGCCGACATGGAGCGGGCCGAGCTGGTGGGCGACGCCGCCCGCATCACGGTACGTTTCCTGGCCGAGTTCCGCAGCCGCTCCAAGGGCCCCGAGGGCGAGGCCGTGGACGACAAGCGCACCGCCGAACTCTGGACCTTCGAGCGCAATCTCAAGAGCCGCGATCCCAACTGGATGCTGGTTCACGTCGACGCCGCCGAGGCGTAGGACCGCCCGTTTCCCGATTGGAGGGGTGATCTTGGCCCGCAGACTCACGCCCCGCGCGCCATGGAGCGTCCTCGCCGCGGTCCTGCTGACGCTCAGCCTGGCCGCCTGCGCCACGCCCCGGCCCACCGCGCCGGTTCGTCCGTCGCCCGTCAGCCCCCTGCCCGCGCCGGCGCCGACGCCGCCGCCCGAGCGACTGGAGCGTTTCGAGGACCTGCCCGGCTGGGCGAACGACGACCACGCCGCGGCCTTCGACGCCTTCCGCGCCACCTGCGGGGTGGCCCGCGATGCGGCCCTGGCGGAGATCTGCCGTCGGGCCCGGGGCCTGCCGCCGCTCAGCGCGCCGGCCGCCCGCGCCTTCTTCGAGGACAGCTTCCGGCCCGAGCTGGTGGCCGGCGAAGGGGTGCTGACCGCCTATTTCTCGCCGGTCTATGAGGCCCGCGATCGGCCCAACGCCGAGTTTTCCGCCCCGCTGCGCCCCAAGCCCGCCGACCTGGTGACCTCGGGCCCCGGCGCCAAGGACGCGCTCAAGCGCGGTCCCGACGGCAAGCTCGCCCCCTATCCCGACCGCGCGGCCATCGAGGCGCAAAGCGGCGGCCCGGTGCTCGCCTGGATGCGGCCGGAGGAGAAGTTCTTCCTGCAGATCCAGGGCTCGGGGGTGCTGACCTATCCCGACGGGCGGCGGCTCAAGGCGGTGTTCGCCGCCACCAACGGCCTGCCCTTCGCCGGCATCGCCAATCCCATGCGCGACCGAGGCCTGCTAGCGGCCAACAACACCTCGGGCGAGGCGATCCGGACCTGGCTGGCCAGCCATCGCGGCGCCGACGCCCAGCAGGTCATGGCGCTCAATCCCCGCTACGTGTTCTTCACCCTGGCGCCGGACGACGGGCGCCAGCCGGTGGGCGCGGCGGGGGTTCCCCTGCCCCCGGGCCGGGCGATCGCCGTCGATGTGAGCCGCAACACCCTCGGCCAGCCCTTCTTCATCGACGGCCAGGCGCCCACCCTCAGCGGCGCCTTCCCCAGCTATCGCCGCACGGTCGTGGCGCTCGACGTCGGCGGGGCGATCAAGGGCCAGGTGCGCGCCGACCTCTATCTCGGTCAGGGCCCCGAGGCCGGGGTCGAGGCCGGACGCGTGCGTCATACGCTGCGGATGCACCGCCTGGTTCCCAAGGTTGGTCCGGGACGGTGAAACGCCCCATCAGGCCAGACGAGCACCGGCTCTGGTCGATGGTGGCGGCCACGGTCCACCCCCTGCCGGGCCGCAAGCCCGCGCCCGTCCCGAAAGCCGAGTCCGCCCCGATAGCTCCGCCCAGGGCGACGGCCGATCCGCTGCCGACCCCGCGGTGGGACGGCGCGGCCTTCGCGGTCGGCGAGCTCGCGGGGCGCCGGCCCGCGCTGCGGGCGAGCAAGGCGGACGCCGAGGACAGGGCCATCGAGCCGCGCCGCAAGCATCGCATCGCCCGGGAGCGCGACCCCATCGGCGGACGGATCGACCTGCACGGCATGACCCAGGACCGCGCACGGGCGGCCCTGGAGGCCTTCCTGCGCCGCAGCCATGACGACGGCGCCCGGGCCGTGCTGGTGATCACCGGCAAGGGCGTGCAGGGCGACGGCATATTGCGCCGCCGCACGCCGGAATGGCTGGCCGATCCCGCCCTGCGCGACGTGGTCGCCGGGATATCCGAGGCCCACCGCCGCCACGGCGGCGAAGGCGCGCTCTATGTGGCGCTGAAGCGCAAGACGCGGGGATAAGCGGGTAGGTCCTGGCGCCAATCGGCCGGCTAAGGCGTTATAGCTGGTTCAGGAGGACACCCATGGCCAAGCCGATCACCGTCAGCATCCCCCACGACCTCGGCAAGGCCGAGGCCCGCAAGCGCGTCGAGGAGGGCATGGGTCGGATGCTCCAGCAGTTCGGCGAGGGTGTGAGGATGACCCACACCTGGGAAGGCGACCGGCTGAGCTTCGCCGCCAAGGTGGTGGGTCAGGCCGTGTCCGGCCGCCTGGACGTCCTGGAGGAGGCCGTGAAGATGGAGGTCGACCTGCCGCCCTTCTTCGCGATGATCGCCGATAAGGTGAAGGGTCGCCTGAAGAAGGAAGGCCAGCTCATGCTGGAGAAGAAATAGCGCCCGTCAGGTTCGGTCGGCGGCGCAGGAGTTCGACGATCCAGACCGTGTAGGCGGCCAGCGCCACCTCCCCCACGACCTCGTCCAATCCGCCAGCCGCCACCGGGTCCTCGGGCAGCATCGGCGCCTGGAAGAGGGCCAGCATCAGGTTGGCCGCCAGGTGCGCGCCGATGGCGAACTCCAGCCCGCCCAGCCGCAGGGCCGCCCAGGCGAAGGCCGCCCCGGCCAGCGCCCGCGCCGCCAGGGCCGAGGGGTCGAACTCCAGGTGGAACAGGGAGAACAGCACCCCGTTCACCGCGACGATCACCCAGATATTGCGGGTGAAGGCGGCGGTCTGCTGCAGCACATAGCCCCGGAACACCACCTCCTCGGCGGCGGCGGCCACCAGCAGGCCGACGACCATGGCGCAGAGATAGCCGAGCCGCAGGTCCAGGCCTCCGGGCTCAAGGATCGGGAACTGCAGGTCGCCGCCGAACGCCAGGGCGTCGATCGCCATCAGCACGGCCACGGCCGGCAGGGTCGCCGCGGCGCCCAGGAGCAACAGGGATTTGCGGAACCGCGGCATGGCGGTGACCCAGGTGGCCACCGGCCGGCCGAAGATCACCCGGGCGGCCAGCACCACCCCGGCCGCCAGTGAGCCGAGCATGAGGGCGAGCTGCAGGACATAGAGCGCAGAACGCTGCAGCCGGGGTCCTTCCGGCTCCGCCGCCCCCAGGGCGTACAGGGCGATCATGACGGGGAAGCTGATCAGCAGGCCCGCCACGGGCGCGGACACCAGCATGACGATCACCCGCGGCCAGTGGCGGTCATGCGGGGTCAGGGACTGGAGGAATGGTGAGGTCACGTCGGCGACTATGCGGCCGCGCGACGCGGCCGGTCGAGCCCGAAACCCTTTCGCCGCAACAATTTCTCCCGACCCGCCAGCCGACGGCGTAAAGGGGCAGATAGTTCGCCTGTCAGGCGAAACCGGCCTTGACCGTGGACCTTCGCGCGCAGGACCTGGGCCCATGCGAGGGCTGGGCGACCTGAACTTGCCGGACCGGTTGACCGGCGTCGCGCCTCGACGGGGGGGTCGAGGTCGCCTGCGCGGGAATCTGTCTGGCCGGCGCGACCCGGAACGCGCCACGTCCTGGTGTTGCCGGACTAGCATGACCCAGCCTTAACTTGCCGGGCCGCGAAGCTCGGGCGAAAACCGACCCATGGTCGCCGAACCTCCCGTCCGCCAGAGCCTGGCCCCGCGCGAGCGGTTCGGCCGCCATCGCCATGAGCGGGCCTATGTCGCCCTGGTGCTGCGCGGCGGCTACGAGGAGGGGGGCGAGGCCGGTCGGCGGCGCCTGGCGCCCGGCGACGTGGCGATCCATGAGATGTTCGACGGCCACTTGAACGCTGTGGACCGGACCGGCGCGGTGGTGCTGAACCTGGAGACGGGCGGCCTGCCGGGCGGCTTCGCGACCATCGCCGACCCGGACGCCGTCGCGCGGCTGGCCGAGCGCGACGCCGCCGCCGCCGCCGACTTGCTCCGGGCCGGCCTGGTCCCGATGGCCGCCCAGGTGCTGGACTGGCCCGATCTGCTGGCCCGCGACCTGGCCGCCGATCCCGGCCTGGCCCTGGGCGACTGGGCCCGCGCCCGCGGCCTGGCGGTGGAGACGCTCTCGCGCGGCTTCGGCCGGGCCTTCGGGGTCAGTCCCAAGCGGTTCCGCTACGAGGGGCGGGCGCGGGCGGCCCTGCGCGCGGTGTTCGGCGGCGCCGCGCCCCTGGCCGGCCTGGCGCTCGACGCCGGCTTCGCCGACCAGGCCCATATGAGCCGCGCGGTGAGCGACCTGACCGGCCACGCCCCCGGCGCCTGGCGGCGTTGGTCAAGTGGGTGCAAGACGGCCGCCTGAGCCTGGGCCCAAACTTGGCTCATGCTCAGACGCACCCTCCTGGCCACGACCCTGGCCCTCATCGCCGCGCCCGCCCTGGCGCAGACCTCGATCCGCACCCGCTGGACGGTGAAAAGCTCCGAGGGGCTGGACGCCATCGCCATCCTGGGCCCGCTGTCGGGCAAGCCCTTCTACGCCCGCTATTGCGAGGCCGAGATGGCGGTCTTCAAGCCGCGGCTCCCCGCCGCGGCGGCCGAGGCGCTGACGAGCCTGCACGCCGAGGCCGACGCGGCGGGCGGCCTGCTCTGGCCCGGCCTGACCCTGGTGTTCTCCGGCGGGCCGACGGCGACGCTGGGCGATCTGCTGGCGAGCCTCGACGCCGCCGAGACCGTGCTGAAGCCGCCCTTCCAGGCCAGTGTCTATTGGGACGCCGCCGACTGGGCCCGCTTCCTGGCCGGCCGCGACCGGTTGCGCCTGGTGCTGACCGGCCTGCGCGACGCGGGCTTTCCCGAGTTCCGCAGGAGCCTGGCCGAGGCGCCGGCCGCCAGGCGGATCGCGGAACTCAACCCGCTGCTGGCCCGCCTCGACATCATCGCCGAGCAGGAACGGCTGCTGGGCCGACGACTGGACCCGCGGATCGAGATCGACCTCTCGTGGTTCTGCCGGCCGCACGGGGTCAAGGTGCAGGGCCAGAGGTTCATCGCCCATGTGGGAGCCAGCGACCAGGTCATGGTCCTGACCGCCGCCCACGAGATCCTGCACCCGCCCTTCGACATGGCGGGACCGACCGCCAGGGCCTGCCTGGCGGTGCTGGAGAAGGACGCCCTCTTCACACGCATCCTGGCGGAGAAGGACAAGGGAACCGGCTATAACGAGCTGGACGGCATCCTCAATGAGGACACCTGCCAGGCGCTCGACCAGATCATCCAGGAACGGCTGGGCTATGTGGTGCGGCCGGCGGCCGAGCGCTGGACGAAGAACGACCAGGGGATGCACGTGCTCGCCGCAGGCCTCTACGGCCTGCTGAAGGCCGACGGCTACGACCGGACGGGCGGCGATCTGGAGGCCTGGATGTCGGCGGCGGCCAAGGGCGGCAAGCTCGCCCCGGCCAGCCTGCACGCCGCGGCGGCCAGGGTGCTGGGCAGGCCGGCGGATCAGTTGTGGGTAACGCCGGCCGCGAAGACCTAGGTCGACTTCTTGCGCCAGGCCTTTTCCTCAAGGCCCGAGCGGCCCTCGCGGCTTTCCAGCCAGGCGGCGACCTCGTCCAGGCTGACGCCGGAGCGGGCCAGCAGGACCAGCCAGTGGTAGAGCAGGTCGGCGCTCTCGGCGGCCAGGCCGTCCTTGTCGCCCTGCATGGCCGCGATCACGGTCTCGAAGGCTTCCTCGCCGAACTTCTTGGCCGCGCGGTCGGGACCCTCGGACAGCAGCTTGGCGGTGTAGGAACTCGCCGGGTCGCCGCCGCGACGGCTCTCGATGGTGGCCGCCAGGCGGTCCAGGGTCTCAGAGAAACGGCTCATGCGGGCTCCACCATGCGGACCGGGATGGCGGCGGCGGCCATCGCCTGTTTGACCTCGGACACCGAGACCTCGCCGAAATGGAAGATGGAGGCGGCGAGCACCGCGTCGGCGCCGCCCAGGGTGACGGCCTCGACCATGTGCTGCGCGTTCCCGGCCCCCCCCGAGGCGATGACCGGCACGTTGACCGCGTTCGTCACCGCTTTCAACAGGTCGAGATCGTAGCCGGTCTTGGCGCCGTCGCGGTCCATGGAGGTGAGCAGGATCTCTCCGGCCCCCCGCCTCACCGCTTCGACGGCGTATTCGATCACATCGAGGCCCGTATCGTTGCGTCCGCCATAAGTGAACACTCGCCAGCCGTCGTTGCGTGCGCCGCGGCCGGAGACCGAGGGACCATGCTTGGCGTCGATGGCCACGACCACGGCCTGGCTGCCGAAGGCGTCGGCGCAGGCGCTGATCAGGTCGGGGTTCTCCACAGCGGCGGTGTTGACGCTGATCTTGTCGGCCCCGGCCAGCAGCAGCCGCCGGGCGTCCTCGACCTGGCGGATGCCGCCGCCGACGCTGAGCGGCATGAAGCAGACGTCGGCGGTGCGGGCGATGACGTCGAGGATGGCGCCGCGGCGCTCGTGGCTGGCGGTGATGTCCAGGAACATCAGTTCGTCGGCGCCGGCCGCGTCGTAGGCGCGGGCCTGCTCGACCGGATCGCCGGCGTCGCGCAGGGCCACGAAGTTCACGCCCTTCACCACGCGGCCGTCCTTGACGTCCAGGCAGGGGATGACGCGCACCCGCAACATCAGGCGGCGACCTTCAGGGCTTCCTCGGGCGAGATGGCGCCGTTGTAGAGCGCCCGCCCCAGGACCGCCCCGGCGATCGGCACGCCCTTGCGAAACTTCAGCCGCACGATGTCGTCCACGCTGGCCAAGCCGCCGGCGGCGATCACCGGGATGGCCACCGCGTCGGCGATGGCCCCGAAGGCCTCGACATTGAAGCCCATGACCGTGCCGTCGCGGTCGATGTCGGTGATGATCAGGGCGCCGACCCCGGCGTCCTCGAAGCGGCGGGCGACGGTGACCGCGTCGAGGTCGGAGCTCTCGGTCCAGCCCTGGGTCGCAACCTTGCCGGCGCGGACGTCCACAGAGACGGCGATCTGCTCGGGCCAGAGCAGGGCGGCCTCCTTGACGATATGGGGTTCGGTGACCGCGATGGTGCCCAGGATCACCCGGCTGACCCCGGCCTCGATCCAGCGTTCGATATCCTTGAGGTTGCGGATGCCGCCCCCGAGCTGGACGGGGATCGACACCGCCTCGAGGATCGCCTCGACGGCCTTCTCATTGATCGCCCGGCCCTGGACCGCGCCGTTCAGGTCCACCACGTGCACCCAGTGGAAGCCGCTCTCCACGAAGCTGGCCGCCTGGGCGGCCGGCGAGTTGTTGAACACGGTGGCGGTGTTGAGGTCGCCGTGCAGGACGCGCACGCACTGGCCGTCCTTCAGGTCGATGGCGGGATAGAGGATCACGGTCGCCACTCCAGGAATCGCGCCAGGAGGGCAAGCCCGGCGCTCTGCGACTTTTCAGGGTGGAATTGTACGCCCGCCACATTGGCCTTGGCGACCGCGGCGGGGAACTTCCCCCCGTGGTCCACATAGGCCGCCACGTCGGCGGGGTCGTCCGGATAGAAGGCGAACGAGTGGGTGAAATACATCGGCGCCTGTCCGATCCCGGCGATAAGCGGGGGTCCGTGCGGATCGATCAGCTCGTTCCAGCCCATGTGCGGGACCTTGGCGGCGGGATTGTCGGGCTCGATGCGGCGCACGTCGCCGGCGATCCAGCCCAGGCCCTTGGTCTCGCCGAACTCCAGGCCGCGGGTGGCGACCAGCTGCATGCCGACGCAGATGCCGAGGAAGGGCCGCCCCTTTTCCCGCACGGCCTCGTTCAGCGCCGCCTCCAGCCCCGGCCGTGCCTGGAAGGCGCGCATGCAGGCGGCGAAGGCGCCGACGCCGGGCAGGACGATGCGGTCGGCGGCCAGGATGACGGCGGGGTCGCTGGTGACACGGATCTCCGCCGACCCGTCCGCCGCGCGAACGAGCGCCTTTTCGGCCGAGCGGAGATTGCCCGACCCATAGTCGATCAGGGCGACGCTCTGCATGGATGAGATCCTAGAGCACGCCCTTGGTCGACGGCGCGTGACCATGGGTCTTGGGGTCCAGCTCGACGGCCGTGCGCAGGGCGCGGGCCAGGGCCTTGAAGCCGCTCTCGGCGATGTGGTGGCTGTTGTCGCCGTAGAGGGTCTCGAGATGCACGCAGGCGCCGCAGTTCATGGCGAAGGCGTGGTGGAATTCCTTGAACAGCTCGGTGTCCATCTCGCCGATCTTCGGGGTCTTGAAGGCGACCTTCCAGATCAGATAGGCGCGGTTGGAGAGGTCAATGGCGCAGCGCGTCAGGGTCTCGTCCATGGGGATATAGGCGTGGCCGAACCGCCGAATGCCCTTGAACCCGTCCAGCGCCTTTGCGACGGCCTGGCCGATCACGATGCCGGTGTCCTCCACCGTGTGGTGGAAGTCGATGTGCAGGTCGCCCTGGGTGCGGACATAGAGGTCGATCCCCCCGTGGCGGGCGAACGAGTCCAGCATGTGGTCGAAGAAGCCGACGCCGGTCTCGACATCGGACACGCCCGAGCCGTCCAGATCGACGCGAACCGTGATCTGGGTCTCTTTGGTGTTGCGGACGACTTCCGCGGTGCGGGCCATCTAGAGTCCTTTCGCCGCCGCCAGGTCCTTCAGGGACACCAGAGGACGCGGGCCGTAGTGCGAGATCACCTCGGCGGCCGCGAGCGAACCCAACTGGCCGCAGACATTGAGCGGCCGGCCCGTCGCGAGGCCGTACATGAACCCGGCTGCGTATTGGTCGCCAGCGCCCGTCGTGTCCACGACTTTCTCCACCGGGAAGACGTCAACGGTGAAGGTTTCCCCGCCTGCGGTGATCACCGAGCCCTGGGCGCCCCGGGTGACGGCGGCGATCTTCACCTTGCCGCGCAGCTGGTCGACGGCGGAATCGAAGTCGTCGGTCTGGAAAAGGGCCGTGATCTCGGTGTCGTTGGCGAACACCAGGTCGACCTGGGTCTCAAGGAAACCCAGCAGGGCTTCGCGATGACGCTCGACCACGAAACCGTCGGAGAGGGTGATGGCGATCATCCGGCCTGAGGCGCGGGCCAGGCCCGCGGCCTTGGCGAAGGCGTGGCGGGCGGCCTCCGCGTCGAACAGATAGCCTTCCAGATAGACGATCTTGGCGCCTTCGATGACGACGGGGTCGATGTCGTCCGGGGCGAACTCGGTCGAGGCGCCCAGGAAGGTGGACATGGTCCGCTCGCCGTCCGGGGTGACGTTGATCATCGAGACGGCCGTGGCCTTGCCGTTCACCAGGGGCGGGGTGTCGAAGTGGGCGCCGATGGCGCGCATGTCGTGGGTGAAGACCTCACCGAGCTGGTCGTCGGCGACCTTGCCCAGGAAGGCCGCGCGGCCGCCGAACGAGGCGATCCCGGCGATGGTGTTGCCCGCCGAGCCGCCCGAGGCTTCCAGGCCCGGCGCCATGGCCGAATAGAGGGCGGCGCTGCGCACCTCGTCCACCAGCATCATGGCGCCCTTGTCCATGGCCTGCTCGCGCAGGAATTCGTCGGTCGCCGGGGCGATCACGTCGACGATGGCGTTGCCGATGGCGGCGACGTCGTAGAGCTCGGGCATGTGGGGAGGTCAGCTTTTGCGAAGGACGGTGGCGGGGTGACTACAGGCAAAAGGCCGTTGGGGCAACGCAAGGGCCCTGCAACTCTCGCCGCGCCGGGGCGTTCTCGTGGCTCAGTTGGGAGAACGATCATGCCGACCCACACCCGCGACACTCCGAGCGACAAGAAGCGCGACCCGATGAAGGGCCAGGGCGGCGGCGCCGCCGACGCGGCCGTCGAGGGCAAGCCGCAGCTGGAGGACCACAAGAGCTTCGCGCCCCATGCGCGCCGGGTCGAACCCCTCGTCGAGGGCGAGAAGCACGACCAGCTCGCCGACAAGGAGGCCCTGGCGGAGGATCGCCAGGAGGCCCTGCTGGACGAGGCGCTGGAAGAGAGCTTCCCGTCGAGCGATCCCGTGAGCGTCAAGCGGATCACCTAAGGGTTGGCCGGCCCTACCCGTTCGTAATCCTCGCCGGGCATTCGCCGGGACCGACAACTCCTAGTCGGTCCCGTGGTCGGCCTCTGTGCATTTCGACAGAATATCGTCGACGACGCGGGCGATCGGCGCCGTAGCGTCAATGCTCATCGCGTTCTTCGGAATATCCTCTTTCGTCGCATACAATCGCGCAATGAGCTCACGTTCCTCCGGTTTTCCGCCGAAGTCAGTTGGATCCAGCGCCACTCGCTCATCAATCCGCCGGTTCATGGTCGCCAAGTCGACTTCCAGGACAAAAACGCCGTCGAGCAAGTCGATGAATTTTGAAAAATTCCGGGAGCCGCCGCAGAAGAAGGTGACCGCCTCATCCTGGTTGGCGACGTAGGCTTTTACTTTGTCTACATCCCAGATCTGGTGGTCGGACATCCAGATAGCCGTCGGCGTGCCCGTTTCCGGGGCCATCGGAAGACCCGTCTTCGGATCGCCGCGATACGCCAATTCCCGGTCACCATGGATGGCCTGGTAGCCGCGCCGCTGCAGTTCTGTGGCGACTGCCGTTTTCCCGGCGCCCGAAACGCCTTCGATCAAGTAATTTCTGACGCCCATTCCTGCTCCGGTTGATCGGCCATTTGTCGGCGGTTGGGGCCACTCGCGCGTAGCAGGTATTTCCCGGAGCGCCGCGTCAACGATGCGACGGTACGGAGGCCGGCCGTGACGACCTGGGGATCGGTCCGTCGGGCCTCAGTACGGAATCTCGGACCACGCATCGGGCTCGCGGGCGGAGACGTCGGCGAGGTCGAGGCTGTCGGGTGAGACGGCGTACTCCCGGCGCACCGGGATGACCCGCGGCCGCTCCGGCTGCAGCACCGGAACCGCGGGCGGCAGTATGGCCGGGAACCAGTCGAAGCCACGGACGGGCAGGCCGCGATGGGCCTCGACCATGAAGCGCCGCCAGATGTCGGCCGGAATCTGGCCGCCGGTCACCTTCGACATCGGCCGATTGTCGTCATTGCCCACCCAGACCGCGCAGAGCCAGTCGGGGGTGAAGCCCACGAACCAGGCGTCGCGATGGTCCTGGCTGGTGCCGGTCTTGCCGGCGGCCGGACGGCCGAAGCCCGCGCCGCGCGCCGTGCCTGAGCTGATGACACCCTCCATCATGCGCACCATCTGGGCGGCCTCGAACACCGGATAGACCGGGATCGCGTCGCTGGCGGGGTGGGCGTAGAGCAGGCGGCCCCGCGCGTCGGTGATGCTGGAGATCAGGTAGGGCCGGCTCTGGCCGCCGCCGGTCTGCAGCACCTGGTAGGCGCCGGCCAGCTGCAGCAGGCTGACCTCGTAGGCGCCGAGCGCCAGGGAGGGCAGGGGATGGGCCGGGGTCTCCACCAGGCCGAAGCGCCGCGCCAGGGCCCCCACCTCTTCGAGGCCGGTCTCCCGCGCCAGCCGCACCGAGACGGTGTTGATCGACTGGATGAGCGCCGCCTGGACCGTCACCTCGCCGCGATAGCCGCCGCCATAGTTCTGCGGCCGCCAGGCGCCCACGCGGATCGCAGCGTCGTCACGCCGGTCGAGAGGCCGCACCCCGCGCTCCAGGGCCGCGGCCCAGATGATGGGCTTGATGGCCGAGCCGGGTTGGCGGCGGGCCTGAATCACCCGGTTGAAGCGGTCGGTGTCGCGACTGACCCCGCCGATCATGGCGCGGATCGCCCCGTCGGTGGCCATGGCCACCAGGGCGGCCTGGCGCGCGCCACGCCGGCGTCCGTCCCGGGCCATGGCACCGCGCACGATATTGGCGGCCTTGGCCTGGGCGACCGAATCCACGGTCAGGCGGATGATCAGGTCGGGGGTCGCATCGCCCACCAGCGCAAGGGCCTGGGCCTGGGCGGCGTCGAGCGCCCAGCCCATGTCGCCCTCATGGCCCATGGCCTGCTTGACGATGGCGGGCGGCGGGCCGGCCGCGGCGGCGCGGGCGGTCCTGGGATCGATCCAGTCCATCTCCGCCAGCCGTTCAAGCACGATGCGGGCGCGGGCCCAGGCGGCGGCGGGATCGTTGGTGGGGGCGAGTTTGCTGGGGGCGCGGGGCAGGGCGGCCAGCAGCGCCGCCTCCGACAGGGTGAGGTCCGAGGCCGGCTTGCCGAAATAGGTCTGGGCCGCCGCCGAGATGCCGTAGGCGCGATCGCCGAAATAGATTCGGTTCAGATAGAGTTCCAGCACCTCGTCCTTGGTCAGCATCCGCTCCAGGCGGGCGGCCAGGATGGTCTCCTGCACCTTGCGCCGCAGGGTCTTGTCCGGCGCGAGGAACAGGGTGCGGGCGAGTTGCTGGCTCAGGGTCGAGCCGCCCTCGACGGTGTGACCCGCCTGCTGGTTGGTCCAGGCGGCGCGGACGATGGCCCGCAGATCGACCGGGCCATGCTGGTAGAACCGGCGGTCCTCTATGGCCAGGAAGGCCAGGGGGACATGGGCCGGCAGCTCGGCCAGCTTCACCGCCTGGCCGTGGCGCGGGCCGCGATAGGCCACGACCCGCCCGTCGGGGCCGAGGAAGGTGATCCCCGCCGGCCGGCCCATGGCCCATAGCGCTTCGCGCTTGGGCATGGGCGGCAGGTCGCGCAGGAAGGCGAGGTCGAAGGCCGCCCAGCCGCCCAGCAGCAGGTTGACGATCAGCAGGACGACCGCGCCGGCCAGCGGCCAGCTTATGGGTCGATGGCGGACCGCCGCCTGTCCTTCGCCGGGTATGACTGGAGGGGCGTCGGCCATACCGACTCATGGCTGAGCCGGAAAACGGGGGCAAGCCCTCGCGCGTCCCAGGCGAGCGCCGGCGGGCAAGGCGCCCCTGGCGAGGCGCGACGGAGCTGAGCTTTAGGAACGGCCCGCGCGCCGGACGGTTTAGGCGTCCAGGCCAACAATTGGAGACCCGCCATGGACTCGACCCATCACCACGCCGTCAAGGTTCTGAACAGCCTCATCGAAACCACCCTCGACAGCGCCAACGGCTACAAGGAAGCGGCCGAGAACGCCGACAGCAGCCAATACAAGACCATGTTCGCCCAGCGTTCGCAGAAGCGCATGGAGATCACCCGCGAGCTGCAGGCCGAGGTCCGCACCTTCGGCGGCGAGCCCGAGGACGACCAGTCGCTGCTGGGCAAGGCCCACAACAAGTTCGTCGACCTCAAGGCGGCGCTCACCGGCGGCCATGACGACAAGGCGGTGATCACCGAGGTCGAGCGCGGCGAGGACTTCATCAAGGGCAAGTACGAACACGCGCTGAAGGACGACGACCTGCCGCCGACGGCCCGTCAGGCGGTCCAGCGCGCCTATGTGACGATCAAGGCCGACCACGATGAGGTCAGCGCCCTGAAGCACTCGCTGAACTAAGCCGCGACGAACAGCAGCTTCGACGGGCAGAGATCGGCCACCGGGCAATCCTCGCACTTCGGCCGCCGCGCCACGCAGGTGTAGCGGCCGTGCAGGATCAGCCAGTGGTGGGCCCGGGTCAGGTAGGGCCCGGGGACCAAGGCCATCAGGTCGGCCTCGACCTGGTCCGGGGTCTTGCCCGTCGACAGCTTCAGCCGGTGGGCGACACGGAAGACGTGGGTGTCGACGGCGATGGCGGGCTCGATACACAGCTCGTTCAGGACGACGCTGGCGGTCTTGCGGCCCACCCCCGGCAGGGCCTGCAGGGCCGTGCGCTCTAGGGGCACCTCGCCGCCGTGCTGCTCCAGGATCATCCGGGCGGCGGCCATGACGTTCCTGGCCTTGGTCCGGTAGAGGCCGATCGAGGCGATGTAGGGGATCAGCCCCTCCTCGCCCAGCGCCACCATCTTCTGGGGGGTGTCGGCCACGGCGAACAGCCGGGCCGTGGCCTTGTTCACCGAGACATCGGTGGCCTGGGCCGAGAGCGCCACGGCGGTGACCAGGGTGTAGGGGCTGTCATAGTTCAGCTCGGTGCGCGGATCGTCGGAGAGCGCCAGGAACCGGTGGAAGATTTCCTCGATCCGGGCTCGCTCGGCCTTTGGAAGGGGTTTGCGCTTGGCGGGGGGCTTGGCCATGGCCGGGACCATCGCTTGCGTCGGCGACGACGCCCAGAGTTTTTGTTTTGGACCGTTTTCTTCGGCGAACCGGGGCCGCTTCGCCGGAAAACGATCCGGAGCCTTGGCGTCCCGGCAAACAGGTCTATGGTCTGCGGGCGATGGATGGCCTCGTCTATATGGACGCCGTGATCACCCCCAACCGCTCGTTGTCGCAGCGGGGGTTCATCGTGCTGATCTGCATCGTCACCTTCTTCAACTGCGCCGCCGCCGCGGTCTTCCTGGCCATGGGCGCGACCCTGGTGCCCTTCTTCCTGGGCCTCGACGTCCTGGCGGTGATCGCCGCCTTCCTGGCCAGCTACGCGGCCGCCCGGCGGGTGGAGCGCGTGCGGGTCACCTCCCGCGAGGTGCGGGTGGTGCGCGAGACGCCAAGCCATAGCGAGGTGGTCTGGGAGAGCCCGACCGCCTTCACCCGGGTCGCCCTCGAGCTGGACGAGGATGAGGTGGTCCAGGCGGTGCGCCTGGCGGTCTCCGGCCGCCACGCCTCGGTGGCTATGGCGCTAAGCCCGCCCGAGCGCGCCGACTTCGCGCGGCACCTGGAATGGGCGATCTACGAGGCGCGCCGGGGTTAGCTGGGGTCGCGCCTCTCGCGCAGGGCCATGCCCTTGACGATCATTAGCTTGGCCAGGTTCGCGCCGGGGATGACCATGTTCAGCGTCTCGGCCCCGACATCCAGCAGGAACTGCGTGTCCATCACCTTGCCGAGGTGCTGCTCGAAGGTGGCGCCGCCGGTCCGAACCTCGCCGGTCACCGCGTCGAACTCCACCACCGCCTCCTTGCCGGCCCGGCGATAGCGGAAGGCGTGGACGGGCCGGTAGTAGAGGTCCACCGCCTCGACACGCACCAGCTCCTCCAGCACCCGGTCGGCGTCGATCTTGCCGATGGCCGCGGCGATGACGTCGCGCACCACCATGGAGGCCTTGGCCTCGGGCGGCACCACCACCAGGCCCTCGGCCGTGGCGGCGGCCAGCGCGTCGGCGTCGATCTCGATGGCGTCGTGCTGCAGATAGGCCGACAGGCCGGGCGTCACCTGCTTGGATAGCCCGTCGATCAGAGTCTCGCGGCGGGTTTCATCCTTGCAGCTCTCCAGGCCGCGGACCTTGAACTGGCCGGCGACCACCGGCAGCACCTGCTCGCCGATGGTCACCTCGCGGACCTCAGGCAGGACCTTCATCTCGTAGTCGCGGGCCCGCTCATAGGTCGTGGAGGTCGACACGATCAGCCGCCAGAACGGCTGGAGCCGGCGCTCGCGATAGACGACCTCGAACTCGTCGTCCTTGGGCTGGGCGAACAGGCCGGTGACCCGGGCCATGGCCCCGAAGGCCTCGATCCGCTTGGACCAGGCGCGGCCCTCGGCGTGCTCCAGGGTGAACCGGTCGGTCATCCGGAACACCCGCTCCTCGGCGAGTTCGACCTGCATGCGCGAGTTCCCCTGCGGCGATGGGGAATTCAGCGCCGAATGCGGCGCGAAGGACAAGCGCAATCGTTCGCCGCCAAAGTCGTCATCCTCCGGTCAGCGGAACGCTGGTCCGGGGGACCCAAGCTGAGGCGCCAGTTGGGCAAGGGCGCATGGGTCCCCCGGATCGCCCTTCGGGCGACCGGAGGATGACGAGTGTAGGGTCGGCTAGAGGATGAACCGGCTGAGATCGGCGTTCTTCGCGAGATCCCCGACCCTGGCCTTCACATAGGCCGCGTCCACCGCCACCGTGTCGCCGCTGCGGTCGGAGGCGGTGTAGCTGATCTCCTCCAGCACCTTCTCGATCACGGTCTGCAACCGGCGGGCGCCGATGTTTTCCACGGCGTTGTTCACGGTGACCGCGGCGTCGGCCATGGCGTCGATGGCGTCCTCGGTGAAGGTGAGCGTCACCCCCTCGGTGGCCAGCAGCGCCTGGTTCTGGCGGACCAGATTGGCCTCCGGCTCGGTGAGGATGCGGCGGAAATCGTCGCGGCTGAGCGCCTTCAGCTCCACCCGGATCGGCAGGCGGCCCTGCAGCTCGGGCAGCAGGTCCGAGGGCTTGGCCACGTGGAAGGCGCCCGAGGCGATGAACAGCACGTGGTCGGTCTTCACCGGCCCGTACTTGGTGGAGACGGTGGTGCCCTCGATGAGCGGCAGCAGGTCGCGCTGGACCCCCTCGCGGCTGACGTCGGCCCCGCCGGAGCGCTCGCGGGAGGAGGCCACCTTGTCGATTTCGTCGAGGAAGACGATGCCCTCGTTCTCGGCCAGGGCCAGGGCTTCCTGCACCAGCGCCTCCTGGTCGAGCAGCTTGTCGCTCTCCTCGGCGATCAGCGGCGCCCAGGCGCCCGACACCGTGGTCTTGTGGGTCTTGGTGCGGCCGCCGAAGGCCTTGCCCATCATCTCCGAGAGGTTCAGCACCCCCATCGAGGCGCCGGGCTGGCCGGGGATCTCGAAGGCGGGCATGCCGCCGCCGGTGTCGGCCAGGGTCAGCTCCACCTCCTTGTCGTCAAGCTCGCCGGCGCGGAGCTTCTTGCGGAAGCTTTCGCGGGCGGCCGTGGAGCCGGGCCCGGTCAGGGCGTCCAGCAGCCGCTCCTCCGCCGAGGCCTCGGCCCGGGCGCGGACGGCGGCGCGGCGCTTGTCGCGCACCATGGCCATGGCGCTCTCCACCAGATCGCGCACGATCTGGTCGACGTCGCGGCCCACATAGCCCACCTCGGTGAACTTGGTGGCCTCGACCTTGAGGAAAGGGGCGTGGGCCAGCTTGGCTAGCCGCCGCGCGATCTCGGTCTTGCCGACCCCGGTGGGGCCGATCAACAGGATGTTCTTGGGCGTCACCTCGTCGCGCAGGTCGGCGGGGACACGGCGGCGGCGCCAGCGGTTGCGCAGGGCCACGGCCACGGCCTTCTTGGCCTCGGGGTGGCCGACGATGAAGCGGTCGAGTTCGGAGACGATCTCGCGCGGGGAAAATTCGGTCATACCCGCGATATAGGCGTCCGCGCGGGCATGTCACCTGTCGACGGTCAGGCCGGTGGCCTGGGCGGGCTAGGCAGGATGGCGTCATATACCAGTTTCCAGCCCTCCTTGCGGTCCTGCCAGACCCGGATGTAGCGGCCCTCGCGCGGCTGGCCGTCGCGGGTCCAGGCCGCCTCGCCATGGGTCCAGACCAGGTCGCCGGCCTGGGAGGCTTCCGAGCCGACGGCGCGCAGGGTCATGGTCTTCGGCCGCGTCGCCAATTCGCGGGCCTGGCCGGCGGGGCTGTTCTGCGGCGCGGTGCGAGAACCGGCGATCCGGCCGTCCGGCGCCATTGCCGGCGTGAAGGCCTGGGCGAGGTCGACCGCGGCGGCGGCGTTGAGCCTGGCTTCCAGGGCGGCGACCTCCGACCTGGCCCGCTCCGGCGAGCCGGCCTTGGCGGTGGCGAGCGGCAGATACGCGACCGGACTTCCCGCCGGCGCCGCGCCGGCCGGATCGCTGCCCGGCCCGCCGTCATAGATCCACTTCCAGCCGCCGTCGGGCTGTTTGCGCCAAACCGTGAAGTAGTAGCCGCCCGGCTTGCCGCCCACCGTGTAGGGGCCGGTGGTGAAGCCGAGGTCGCCGGAGAGCGCGATCCCCGCCCAGAGCGGCCACCAGGCGAGCGGCGGTCCGCCCTTGTCGTCCGGCAGCTTGGGGAAGGTGTCGTGGACCCTGGCCAGGTCCGGCTGGAAGACGATGGCCTCGGGCGCGGAGTGCTTGAGGAAGGAGTCGCGGACGCCCAGCGTCAGGCCGTCGGCCGCGAAGGCTCGCTCGGCGGCGACCACCGGGGCGGGATCCACCTCGGCCGCGACCGGCGTGGCGAACAGGGCGAGGGCGAGGATCAGGCGCACGCGATGTCTCCGATGTCCGAGCGTGACCATGCGCCGTCCGCCGCGCGGCGAAAACGCGAAAACCCCCAGTCCGGCGCGCGTTTAGAGCGTTTCGACGGTCAGTTCGCCGTTGGTGTAGACGCAGATCCTGGCAGCGATCCCCATGGCCTTGCGGGCCACGTCTTCGGCCGACAACGCGCTGTCGGAAAGCGCCAGGGCGGCGGCCAGGGCGTAGTTGCCGCCAGAGCCGATGGCGGCGACGCCGGTCTCCGGCTCCAGCACGTCGCCGACCCCGGTGACGGTGAAGATGGCGTCCTTGTCGGCCACCAGCAGCATGGCCTCCAGCCGGCGCAGATAGCGGTCGGTGCGCCAGTCCTTGGCCAGGTCCACGCAGGCGCGCGCCAGCTGGTCCGGATACTGCTCCAGCTTGGCTTCCAGGCGCTCGATCAGGGTGAAGGCGTCGGCCGTGGCCCCGGCGAAGCCCGCCAGGACCTTGCCGCCCGCCAGGGCGCGCACCTTTCGGGCGTTGCCCTTGACGATGGTTTGGCCCATCGAGACCTGGCCGTCGCCGGCGATCACGGTCTTGCCGTCCTTGCGCACCGCCAGGATGGTCGTGCCGTGCCAGTCCGGAAAATTGTTGTTCGTCATGTCCTGCGATGTGGTCAGGGCCGCGTGTAAGGTCAAGCGCGATGAGTTTCACCGACGACGAAGTCGAACGCTACGCCCGCCATCTGGTGCTCCGCGAGGTGGGCGGTCCGGGCCAGCAGCGGCTGAAGGCCGCAAGCGTGCTGATCGTCGGCGCGGGAGGGCTGGGCGCGCCCGCGGCCCTCTATCTGGCCGCCGCCGGGGTGGGCCGCATCGTCCTGGCCGATCCCGACGTGGTCGACGCCTCCAACCTCCAGCGACAGGTGATCTATGCCGACGCCGATGTGGGCCGGCTGAAGGTCGAGGCCGCCGCCGAACGCCTGCGGGGCCTCAATCCCCACGTCCATGTGGATTGCGCGCCGGTGCATCTGGAGGCCTGCAACGCCGGGCCCCTGGTGGCCGGGGTCGACCTGGTGCTGGACGGCACGGACGACTTCGCCACCCGCTTCGCGGTGAACACCGCCTGCGTGGCCCATGAGCGGACCCTGGTCTCCGGGGCGATCGGCCGCTGGACCGGCCAGGTGGGCGTGTTCCGCGGCAAGCCCTGCTACCGCTGCCTGGTCCCGGAGATCCCGCCCGAGGCCGAGACCTGTTCGGCCGTGGGCGTTGTCGGGGCCCTGGCCGGGGTGGTCGGCTCGATGATGGCCCTGGAGGCGATTAAATTGATCACCAGCGCCGGCGAGCCCCTGGCCGGCCGTCTGCTGATTTACGACGCCCTGGCGGCCGAGACCCGGACGGTCAGGATCGGCGCCGACCCCGAGTGCGAGGTCTGCGGCGGCGCCTAGAGCATCGAGGTCAGAACCCGGTCCGGCGGCCGGTGGCCGTCCATCCAGGTCTTGAGGTTGATGATCACCTTCTCGCCCATGTCGGTGCGGGCTTCGACCGTGGCCGAGCCCAGGTGGGGTAGCAGGACGGCGTTGGGCAGCTTGAGCAGCTTGGGATTGATCGCCGGTTCGAACTCGAAGACGTCGAGGCCCGCGCCGCCGATGGCGCCCTGGGCCAGCAGGTCGGTCAGCGCGCCCTCGTCGATGATCTCACCGCGGGCGGTGTTGACCACGATGGCGTGAGGCTGCAGCAGCTTCAGCCGCCGCGCCGACAGCAGGTGGTAGGTGGCCGGGGTGTGCGGGCAGTTGACCGAGATGATGTCCATCCGGGCCAGCATCTGGTCGAGGCTCTCCCAGTAGGTGGCCTCCAGCTCCTCGGCGATCAGGTGACTGACCGGCTTGCGATTGTGGTAGTGGATCTGCATGCCGAAGGCGCGCGCCCGGCGCGCCACCGCCTGGCCGATGCGGCCCATGCCGATGATCCCCAGCCGCTTGCCGTTGACCCGGCGGCCCATCATCCATGTTGGAGTCCAGCCGGTGAAGCCGCCGGTCTGGACCACATTGGCCCCCTCCACGATCCGCCGTGAGACGGCCATGATCAGGGCCATGGTGAGGTCGGCGGTGTCCTCGGTCAGCACGCCCGGCGTATTGGTCACGGCTATGCCGCGGGCGTTGGCGGCGGCCACGTCGATGTGATCGACCCCCATGCCGAAATTGGCGATCAGCTTGAGCCTGTCGCCGGCCTCGGCGATCAGGTCGGCGTCGATCCGGTCGGTGATGGTGGGCACCAGGGCGTCGGCGCGCTTCACCGCGTCGACCAGGGCCGCGCGGCTCATGGGCGCGTCCTCGAGGTTGAGCTCGGTGTCGAACAACTCGCGCATCCGGGTCTCCACCACATCGGGGAGTCGGCGGGTGACGATGACTTTCGGCTTGCGGGCGGGCATGGGCGTCTGAAAGGAATCTTTAACTGCGCGCGGCGCGCTTTGAGTTGTAACCCGGAACCTCTAGCAAAGCCCCCATGGACGGCCAAGGCGAGCCTCAACTGATCGAGCGTAACAATTGGGCGGCGCCTGTCCTGGCGGCGTTGCTGGTGCTGGCCCTTTCGTGCCTGCCGGCGCGGGCGGCGGAGCGGGCGACCCCGTCCGGCTATCCCGTGCCCCGCTATATCACCCTGAAGTTCGACCAGGTCTATGCCCGGGCCGGCCCCGGGGAAGACCATCGCCTGCTCTGGGTCTACCGCGTGAAGGGCCTGCCGGTGCAGGTCGTGGCGGAAAACAGCGAGTGGCGGCGGATCTGCGATCCCTCCGGCGGCATGGCCTGGGTGCACAAGCGGCTGACCGACGGGCGGCGCAATGTCCTGGTGACGCAGGGGGCGCCGGTGGCGATCCGCAAGAAGCCCAAGGCCGAGGCCGAGATCGTCGCCTATCTGAACCCGAGATCAATGGCCGCGTTGAACCGGTGCGAAAAGGGCTGGTGCAAGGTCAAGCTGGACGGCGCGACGGGCTGGACGCCGGCGCGCGGCCTTTGGGGCGTGTCGGGCGCCCTGCAGTGCAAGGCGCCGGCCCGCCGTTGACCTCCCTGGCGTTGAGCAACCGCGTCGGCTCTGATAGGGCCTGACCGTCACAATTCACCGGCCCATCGGGCCGCCGCCAAGAAAGCCGACCATGAGCCAGGGTGTGAAGGCCAAGGACCACTACAGTTTCGAGGAGCTGATGGCCTGCGCCCGCGGCGAGATGTTCGGCCCGGGCAACGCCCAGTTGCCTGCCCCGCCGATGCTGTTGTTCGACCGCATCATCGAGATCACCGATGAGGGCGGCGCACACGGCAAGGGCCGGATCGAGGCCGAGTTCGACATCAATCCCGCGCTCTGGTTCTTCGACTGCCACTTCATCAACGACCCGGTCATGCCGGGCAGCCTGGGCCTCGACGCCCTGTGGCAGCTTGTCGGCTTCTATCTCGGCTGGATCGGCGGCAAGGGCCGCGGCCGGGCGCTCGGCTGCGGCGAGGTGAAGTTCGGCGGCGAAGTGACGCCCTCGATCAAGAAGGTCACCTACAAGGTCGAGATGAAGCGGGTCATCAATCGCCGGCTGGTCATGGGGATCGGCGACGGCGTGTTGGAAGCCGACGGCGAGCCCATCTACTGGGCCCAAGATCTGCGCGTCGGCCTTTATCAGCGGTAAGGGATCGTAGCATGCGCCGCGTCGTCGTCACCGGGATCGGAATCGTCTCCTCGATCGGAAACAACGCCAACGAGGTCCTGGCCTCGCTGCGCGAGGCCAAGTCGGGCGTGAGCGCCGCGCCGGAATATGCCGAGCTGGGCTTCCGCTCCCAGGTCCATGCCGCGCCCGCCATCGAGTGGGAGAGCATGGTCGACCGCCGCGCCGCCCGGTTCCTGGCCCAGGGCACGGCCTTCGGCCACATCGCCATGGAACAGGCCATCGCCGATTCCGGCCTGGAGGAGGCGCAGGTCTCCAACGTGCGCACCGGCCTGATCGTCGGCTCGGGCGGACCGTCCACCAAGGCGATCGTCGAGGCGGCCCACATCGCCAAGGAACGCGGCCCCAAGCGGGTCGGCCCCTTCGCGGTGCCCAAGGCCATGAGCTCCGGCGCCTCGGCGACGCTCTCCACCTGGTTCAAGATCAAGGGCCTGAACTTCTCGATCTCCTCGGCCTGCGCCACCTCCACCCACTGCATCGGCTCGGGCTACGAGCAGATCCTGATGGGCAAGCAGGACATCGTCTTCGCCGGCGGGACCGAGGAGCTGGACTGGACCCTGTCGGTGCTATTCGACGCCATGGGCGCCATGAGCTCCAACTTCAACGACCGGCCCTCCACCGCCAGCCGCGCCTATGACGTGGCCCGCGACGGCTTCGTGATCGCCGGCGGGGCCGGGATCGTGGTGCTGGAGGAGTACGAGCACGCCAAGGCCCGCGGGGCCAAGATCTATGGCGAGATCGTCGGCTACGCCGCGAATTCCGACGGCTTCGACATGGTCGCCCCCTCGGGCGAGGGCGCGGTGCGCTGCATGCGACTGGCCCTCGAAGGCGCCGGCAATCGGACCATCGACTATCTGAACCCGCACGGCACCTCCACGCCGGTGGGTGACTCCAAGGAGATGGGCGCGGTGCGCGAGGTGTTCGGCGCCAAGCCGCCGCTGATCTCGTCCACCAAGTCGCTCACTGGCCACAGCCTGGGGGCGGCCGGCGCGCAGGAGGCGATCTATTCGCTGCTGATGCTCAACAACGGCTTCGCGGCCAAGAGCGCCCACATCGAAAACCTCGATCCGGAGTTCGCCGACCTGCCGATCCTTCTCGAGCGCAAGGACGTGGAGCTTCAGACCGTGATGTCCAACAGCTTCGGCTTCGGCGGCACCAACGGCTGCCTGGTGATGGCGCGGGTTTAGGACCGCCCTTCCCGCTGCCACTTCATCGAGTACGCATCGAGCGGAAACTCTTCGCCATCTGATGTTAGAGATCCGCCTTTCTCGACAAAATCGTGCAGTAGGTCCTGCGCTAAGGCGATCGCAAGGCACAGGGCTTGAAACGAGTTTTCTCCCGTGATGTCAGACAGCTTGGCATAGAGGGGGCGCAGTGACACTGGACACCGCCACGCCCTCGATTGGTCGAGGTAGGGCGCGCCAATCTCCAGGGAAATCTCAAAATCCTCCTGGCCTGGAACCGATGCTCCCAAGGTGAGGCTTGCTACTGTCATCGACATGCTCCGCACTACGCCGAATGGTCGAATTGCGAGGCTAGGGCTTCGGAGGCGCCACGACCAGAGTCGTCGACCGGCCCTGGTTGCCGCTTGCGCGCCTGAACGCGCGAGTTCACAAACCTGCTCGAAAAAACGCGAGGGAGACGCGCATGGCCAAGGACGGCTGGGACTTGCCCACGGGCGAGCTGATGAAGGGCAAGAGGGGCGTCGTGATCGGCGTGGCCAATCATGACTCCATCGCCTGGGGCATCGCCTCGCAGCTCGCCGCCCAGGGCGCCGAGATGGCCCTCTTCCACCTGCCGGGCATGGAGCGCCGAGTGCAGCCGCTGGGCGAGAGCATCGGGGTGAAGGTCATCGTGCCGGTGGACGTGACCCAGGACGACCAGATGGACGCGGCCTTCGCGGCCGTCGAGAAGGCCTTCGGGACCATCGATTTCTTCGTCCACGCCATCGCCTACGCCCCGCGCGACCAGATCAAGGGGTCGTTCGTGGACAACGCCAGCCGCGAGGGCTTCCTGCAGGCCATGGACATCTCGGCCTACAGCTTCGTCGACTGCGCCCGGCGCGCCGAGAAGCTGATGCCCAACGGCGGCTCCATCATCTGCCTGACCTATATGGGCTCGGAGCGGGCGATCCCGAACTACAACACCATGGGGGTGGCCAAGGCCGCCCTGGAGGCCGCAAGCCGCTATGTGGCCCGCGACCTTGGTCCGAAGGGCATTCGTGTCAACGCGTTGTCGCCCGGCGCCATGCGCACCCTGTCCCTGGCCGGGATCTCCGGCGGCAAGGGCATGCTGGCCAAGGGTCGCGACCTCTCTGCCATGAAGCAGGACACGTCGATGGAAGGCGTCGCCGGCGCGGCCTTGTGGCTGCTGTCGGACCTCGGCCGCTCGACCACCGGCGAGCTGATCCATGTGGACGCCGGCTTCCACATGATGGGCTTCACCGAGGACGAAGAAGGCTAGTCCGCATAGGCCTTCATGAACCGCCGCGCCGCCTCGCAGGCGATGCGGTCGATCTCGCCGGCCTCCAGGTCGCTGCCGGCGCCGAGCAGGTGGGCGATCTGGTGCACGCCGATGACCATGCCGGCGAAGAACTCGGCCGCCAGGGCCGGATCGTCGACGGCGATTCGACCGGCGGCGGTCTCGAGCTCCAGGAACCGCGCCAGGCGACGGCGGGAGGTGACGGGGCCGGCCTCGTAGAAGGCCCGGGCCAAGTCGGGCATCTCCGCGGCGCCCTGCACGGTCATGCGCAGTATGGAGGCCCCGCGGGGTTTCAGCACCGCCTCGATCATCACGCGGCCGAAGGCGGCCAGCGCCTCCTCGGGATGCTCCTGCGCGCCGGGGACCACCAGCGGGGCGGTGATCTCGGCCACCCGACGGTCGACCATGGCGCGCATCAGCTCGGCCTTGGAGCCATAGCGGTTGTAGACGGTCTGCTTGGAGACCCCGGCGCGGCGGGCGACCAGGTCCATGGAGGCCGACAGCCCGCGCTCGCCGAACACCTCGGCGGCGGCGTCGAGGATCGCCTCGGTCTTGGCCGGGTCGATCTGTCCGGCGACGCGCGGCATCAGCGCCCAGCCGCGGGCACGGGCGGGGCCTTGGCCGGCTTGGCCAGGATCCCCAGCGCCGCAGCGGCCGCGCAGGCCAGGGCGAGGAAGGCGAAGCCGTCGGCGAAGCCCATGACGCTAGCCTCCCGCCGCAGCATCATGCCGAGCGCCTTGTTCGCCGCGCCCTCGGGGTCGGCCATGCCGCGCTCCCTCATCATGCCGGTCAGGCCCTCCACCATGCCCTGGGCCGCCGGGCTGGCGCTGGTCACCGCCGCCGACAGCTCGCCCAGATGGACGGCGGTCTGGTGACTGAGCACCGTGGTCAGCACGGCCATGCCCACCGCCCCGCCGACATTTCGCACAAGGTTCACCAGCCCCGAGGCGTCCTTCATCATCGAGGGCGGCAGGGTCGAGACCGAGAGTTGGGAGGCGGCGATCATCGCGGTCATCACCCCCATGCCGCGGAAGACCTGCAGCAGGGCGAAGTCCCAGAACCCCCAGTCGGCGGTGACGTGAGAGCCCAGGCCGATCCCGTAGGCGGTGACGCCGAAGCCCACCACAAGGGGAATGCGGGCGTCCAGCGCCCGCACCATGCGGCCCGCCACCGGCGCCATGGCGAACATGACCAGGCCGGAGACCAGCATGGTGGTCCCCACCTCGGCGGCGTTGTAGCGCAGCACCTGGCCCAGGAAGAGCGGCAGGATGAAGGTGCCGCCGAACAGCCCCGCGCCGGCCACGAAGTTCATCACCGCGCCCAGGGCGAAGTTGCGGTCCTGGAACGGCTTCAGCGAGACGATGGGCTGTCGGTAGTTGAGCTCGCGCAGGATGAAGCTCACCCCGGTGATGACGGCCAGCACGGTCAGGCCCAGGATCAGCTCGTCGTCGAACCAGCTCTCGCTGGCGCCTTCCTCCAGCACATACTGCATGGAGAGCAGGGCCACAGTCATCAGCACCAGCCCCAGCCAGTCGATGCCGCTGCCCAGGCGCGGATCGCCCCGGTCGAAGTCGGCGTAGCGCGAGACCAGGAACATCACCACCAGCCCGACGGGGACGTTGATGAAGAACAGCCAGTGCCAGGAGAGGGCGTCGGTCAGGTGGCCGCCGAGGGTCGGTCCGACCGTGGGCGCGAGCGTCACCACAAGGCCGAACACCACATTGGCCGTGACCCGCTGCTCCTGAGGAAAGACCGTCATGGCCGTGGCGAAGGCGGCCGGTATCATCGCGCCCGCCGCCAGGCCCTGCAGGGTGCGGGTCAGGATCATCATCTCGATATTGGTCGAGAAACCGGTCATCACCGAGGTGACGATGAAGGCGCCGCAGGCCCAGACATAGACCGTCCGGGTGCTCCACATCTTCGAGAGGTAGGCGGTGAGCGGGATGATCACGACCTCGGCCAGCAGATAGCTGGTCTGCACCCAGCTGATCTCGTCGGCGGTGGCGCCGATCCCGGCCTGGATCTGCGAAAGCGAGGCCGCGACGATCTGGATGTCGAGCACGGCCATGAACTGGCCCAGCACCATGCCGCCGAAGCCCAGGAAGACGGCGGTCCAGTTGACCTCGCCGGACGGCTTGCGGTGACGCACCAGGGGGTCGGCGTCGTGGGCTCCGTGGGGCAGGGCTTCGGGGCGCATGGGACGGCTAGCGGGAGACGCCGTGGCGGGCGAATTGCGGCGCGGCGCTGGTCTCGGCGAAGCTGGGGCCGGTGTCGGCGGTGACGTCGACCTTGACCTGGACCGAGAGGCCCGGCCGCAGGGCGCCGGCCAGGGGCGATTTGGGATCGACCACGATCTTCACCGGCAGGCGCTGGGCGATCTTGGTGAAGTTGCCGACGGCGTTCTCCACCGGGATCATGGCGAATTCCGAGCCGGTGGCCGGGGCGAAGCTGTCGATGCGCCCAGAGATGGCCTGCTTGCCGAAGGCGTCGGCGCGGATGGTCACCGGCTGGCCGATGCGCAGTCGCGAGACCTGGGTCTCCTTGAAGTTGGCCACCACATAGGCCTTGCCCAGCGGCACCACGCTCATCAGGGCCGAGCCCGGCCGCACATACTGGCCGGCGCGGACGGCGCGGGCGCCGATCACGCCAGCCACCGGCGCGCGGATCTCGGTGCGATCGAGGTCGATCCGCGCCTGATCGACGGCGGCGTGCGCCGCCTGGGCCTGGGCCAGGGTCTGGGCGCGGGCCGAGCCCAGGGAGGCGGCGGTGCGGCGCTCGGCTTCCAGCGTGGCGCGAGCCTCGGCGACGCCGGCTGTGGCCTGGCTGGCCGCGGCGTGGGCGGATTGGGCGCGCTGGGGCGAGACCCAGCCCTGGTTGGCGAGCGCCCCATAGCGGGCGAGTTCCGACTGGGCCATCAGGGCCTGGGCGTCGGCGCTCTGCACGCCGGCGGCTTTCTGGGCGATCATGGCCTGTTCCAGCCGCGCCTTGTCGTCCACCCCGCGCACGGCGGCGTCCAGGGCCGCGGCGTTGGCTTCGGCCTGGGCCAGGCGCGCCCTCAACGGCGCGGCGTCCAGCCGGACCACGACCTGACCGGCGGCGACCCGGGCGTTGTCGCCCACCAGCACCTCGGCGACATAGCCGTCGACCTGGGGCGCCACCGTGACCTTGTCGGCCTCCACGAAGGCGTTGTCGGTGCTCTCGTGCTTCTGTTTATCGAACCACCACACGCTGCCGCCCACGATGACGACGACCGCGACCAGGGACGCCGCGGCGATGGGGACGAGGTTCTTCGGAAGGGGCATCGGAGAGCTCGAAAAGGGTCAAACAGACGAAGGTCAAAAATTGGCCGCGGGCCCAAGGCCCGGGCGCGGTAATGCGCCATACTTAAAGTGGACGGATTAGTCTAAAAATCAACCCGCTTGGCGCCGGCCCCTGAACATCGGCATATCGGCCCATGGCTGAGACGTACGACGCGGACGTGATCATCGCCGGCGCGGGCATGGCGGGCGCGACCCTGGCCCTGGCGCTGAAGAGCGGCGGCCTGACTCCGATCCTGATCGATCCCATCGTCTTCGACGCCCAGCTGGCGCCCACCTTCGACGGGCGCGCCTCAGCCATCGCCTTCGCCGCCTTCCGCCAGTGGCGGACGCTGGGCCTGGCCGCCGACATCGAACCCCACGCCCAGCGGATCGAGCAGATCCTGGTCACCGACGGCTCCTCGCCGGGCGCCGCGGCCGGCGGGCCGAGCCCCTTCTACCTGCGGTTCGACTCCGGAGAGATCGCCGAGCGCTCGGAGGGCGAGCCCCTGGGCTACATGCTGGAGAACCGCCGCACCCGCGCCGCCCTGGCCGCCGCCGTGGGCCGGGCCGGGATCAGGGTCCTGGCCCCGGCCAAGGTCGCCTCCGTCGACTTCGACCCCCGCGCCGCCCGGGTCACCCTGGACGATGGCCAGGTGCTGACCGCGCCGCTGGTGGTGGGCGCCGAGGGGCGCGGTTCGGTGGTGCGCCGCGCGGCCGGGATCGGCGTGGTCGGCTGGGACTATGCGCAGACCGGAGTCGTGGCCACCGTGCGCCTGGCCAGACCCCATCTGGGTGTGGCCCACGAATATTTCCTGCCGGGCGGCCCCTTCGCCATCCTGCCGTTGACCGACGACCGCGCGAGCCTGGTCTGGACCGAGCCCACAGCCCGCGCCGCGGCGCTGAAGTCCGCGCGGCCTGAGGTGTTCCACGCCCACCTGCAACGCCGGTTCGGCGATTATCTGGGTGAGGCGACCCTGGACGGGCCGGTGTTCAGCTACCCCCTGTCGCTGCAGCTGGCCGAGCGGCTGACCGGTCCGAGGGCGGCCCTGCTGGGCGACGCGGCCCACGGCATCCACCCGATCGCCGGCCAGGGGCTGAACCTGGGCCTGAAGGGCGCGGCGGCCCTGGCTGAGGTGCTGGTGGAGGCCTCACGCCTGGGCGAGGACATCGGCTCGGAGCTGGTGCTGGAGCGCTACGCCCGCTGGCGAAATTTCGACACCGTGATGCTGGCCGCCGCCACCGACGTCTTCACCCGCCTGTTCTCCAACGACCACCCGCTTCTGCGGCTGGCGCGCGGCGCTGGCATGGCGGCGGTGAACCGCATCGCCCCGGCGCGAAGGTTCTTCATGCATGACGCCGGCGGCGCGCTCGGGGATTTGCCAAGGCTGCTGCGCGGCGAGGCCCTGTAGCTGAAAACCCAGATGCTCCCCCTCTGGGGGAGATGTCACCGCAGGTGACTGAGGGGACATTGACCCTTGTTTTTGGGATTCAGCCCCCTCCGTCACGTCGCCGAAGGGGGCGACGCGCCACCTCCCCCAATCCGCGCTGCGCGCTGGGGGAGGATCTGAAGTTCAGCCGATCTCGCGGGCCTCTTCCGGGAGCATGATCGGCACGCCGTCGCGGATCGGATAGGCGAGCTTGGCGCCCTTGGAGATCAGTTCGCCGGCCTTGCGGTCATAGGTCAGGGGGCCGTGGGTCACCGGGCAGACCAGCACCTCCAGCAGGCGCGGATCAACCTCGACGGTCAGGGAGAGGGGCACGGAGGAGGTCATGGGCGACCTCTACTGCATCGAGTGCGGCTCGTCATCGTCGCCCTCCAGGGAATCGATCTCCAGCAGGGCGGTGAGCGCGTCGCAGCGCTCCAGCATGCCGGGCGCCTCCAGCAGGGCCTGCTTCTCGGCGGGCTCGAAGGGCAGGCCCATGGCCAGGCTGGTGACCAGGGCCTCCAGCGGCGCGGACTCGGCGGTCTCCCAGTCGATGTCCAGCTCGCGGCGGTTCAGGTAGCGCTTAAGCGCCGCGGCGAACCGGCGACGGTCGAAGGCCGGGATGTCAGCCTCTTCGTCGGCCGTGTCCTCGGCGAAGGGCTCGAAGGCCGCCCGGACCTGGCGATAGGGGGTGCGGACCGGCACCTCCTCGCCCACCGCGAAGCGGCAGATCCCGGTCAGGGTGATCAGGTAGCGGCCGTCGGACGTTTCCGAGAAGCTGGTGATCCGCCCGGCGCAGCCGACATTGGCCAGGTTCGGCCGCGCCCGCTCGCCGCCGGCCCGGGTCTGGACCATGCCGATCATCCGGTCGCCGGCCATGACGTCGTCGATCATGTTGAGATAGCGCGGCTCGAAGATCTGCAGCGGCAGGTCGCCGCCGGGCAGCAGCATGGCGCCGTCCAGCGGGAAGACGGGGATGACCTGGGGCAGGTCGGAGGCTCGGCGATAGGGCGCGCCAGACATCTTCAGCCTCACGAGAACAGAATCGAGGATAGCCGGCGCCGCCCCGTCCGGGTGATGTCGGAGCCGGCCCCGGCGGCCTCGAAGATGGTGATCAGCTGCTTGCGGGCCGCGTCCTCGTTCCAGGTGCGGTCGGCGGCGATGATGTGCAGCAGGTGGTCGCTGGCCTGGGCCCAGGCCCCGCGGCCGGCCAGGGCCTTGGCGATCTCGTAGCGGGCCTCGTGGTCGTTCGCGTCCCTGGCCAGGCGCTGCTCGAACTCGGTGGTCTCGGCGGGCGCCTCCTCGGCGAGCGCGAGGGCGGCCCGGACGCTGTCGAGATCGGGATCCCTGGCCTCGGGCGGCGCCATGGCGGCGATCTCCTTGGCGCGCTCCGAATCGCCGCCGGCGAGATAGCAGCGGGCCAGGCCGCCAAGCGCCTTCACATTGGCCGGATCGGCCTGCAGCACCTGGGCGTAGGCCTGGGCCGCGCCGCCGACGTCGCCGACATCCAGCGACTCCTTGGCCATGGCCAGCAACTCGTCGGTCTCGTTGGCCGGGGCCTGGCCGGCGATGCGGTCGACGAACTGCTTCACCTGGCTGTCGGGCAGGGCGCCCATGAAGCCGTCCACCGGCTTGCCGCCCACGAAGGCGAACACCGCGGGGATCGACTGCACCCTCAGCTGACCGGCGAACTGCGGGTTCTTGTCGATGTCGACCTTGACCAGCTTGACCTTGCCCTTGGCGGCCAGGACGGCCTTCTCGATCGAGGGGCCCAGCTGGCGGCAGGGGCCGCACCAGGTCGCCCAGAAATCGACGATCACCGGTGTGTCGTTGGAGGCCTCGATCACGTCGGCCATGAAGCTGGCGTCGGTTCCGTCCTTGATCAGGTCGGCGGCGGCATGGGGCGCGGTTTCGCCGATCAGGCTCATAGGGGTGTTTCCCGTCTTGTCTCTTCCCAGGCCACAACGCGCCTGGCGGCTAAAATGGTCCCTTCCGGCGCGCTCTTCAACGCCGCTAGGCGTCGAGGGCGATCGACATGGCCGCAAAGTCCACCACGAGGGGGGTGATCCCCAGGACCTCGAGGAACCGGCGGAAGCCCGCCCTGGACACCCCGGTGGTGGCGGTGTTCTCCAAAGGGTGGAAGTTCACGCGGTCGGCCGCGGCCAAGGTCTTGTCCAGGACGAAGGTCACGGTGCGGTCCGTGTCGTTGACCAGGGCGAAGGCGGTGACCGATCCCGGCGTGACGCCCAGGGTCTGCGCCATCAGCTCGGCATTGCCGAACGACAGCCGAGCCGAGCCGATCACCGTGTGCAGGCGCTTGAGGTCGATCTGGGCGTGCTCATGGGCCGAGATCAGCCACAGCCGGCCCTTGGCGTCCTTCAGGAACAGGTTCTTGGTGTGGGCGCCCTCGATGTCGTCCTTCAGGCCCGGCGCCTCGCCCACCCGGAACACCGCCTGGTGCTCGACGGTGGCGTGATCGATGCCATGGGCGTCGAAGAAGGCGAAGAGGTCGGCGCGGGTTTTCATGATCTCCTGATTAGCGAACTGGACGCGGGCGCGACAGCCGCTCTAGACCTGATCTTCAGTCTGCTGGAGGAGCCCCATGGAGCTCGAGTGCTACCCCACCGCCGAGCGCCCGCCGGAAATCGTGCCCGGCCGCCCGCAACGCGCCTGGATGGACCGGTTCTCGGACCGCCACCCCTATCGCTGCCTGCCGCTCAGCATGGCCAACACCACCGGGTGGGAGATCCTCTGCCCCATGGCCTTCACCGCCGAATGGAACGGCGGCCTGATGCAGGAAGACATCAAGCTCACGTCCGACCGGCCCAATCCGGACTTCCACAATTTCGTGAAGACCCATTTCAGCCACGGGGTCCTCACCTTCCACCCGGGCTATCTGTTCCGCACCCCGCCCGGCTGGTCGATGATCGCCCAGGGGCCGCCCAACCATATCAAGGACGGCATCCAGCCCCTGGCCGGCCTGGTGGAGACCGACTGGCTGCCCTTCCCCTTCACGATGAACTGGATCTTCACCCGGCCGGGCAAGGTGCGCTTCGAGAAGGGCGAGCCGTTCTGCTTCATCACCCTGACCCAGGACCGCCAGCTCGCCGAGTTCCAGCCGGTGATCAAGCCGATGGCGCGCAACCCCGAACTGCGCGAGCAGTACGACACCTGGGAGAAGCACCGCAGCGAGTTCAACAAGCGCATCTTCCGCGCCGATCCGGACGCCACCAAGGAGGCCTGGCAGCGGTTCTACTTCAAGGGCGAGTTCCCGGAGGAGATCGCCGAGCCGCCCAAGGACCACGTGAACAAGCGCCGGCTGAAGGCTCCCAGATTCACCTAGGCCGGATTTGGGGAGGAGGGGTGTTGCAAAGGCCCCGACCCTCTGCCATAAGCCCGCTCTCGATTTTCGGGCGGCCGGTCATCCGGCCTCTCGCGGATTGCGGGCGTAGCTCAGTGGTAGAGCACAACCTTGCCAAGGTTGGGGTCGAGAGTTCGAATCTCTTCGCCCGCTCCAATTTCCTCCAGGAAGTTGCAGCGATCAAAGCGGTCCCTCGGGACCGCTTTTTGCGTTCGGCTCAGCGGGCCTTGAAGTCCGGCGGGCGCTTCTCGAGGAACGAGGCCATGCCCTCGCGGAAGTCCTGGGTGCGGATCAGCTGCAGGAATTGCAGATAGACGTGGTGGACGTGGTCGTTGAACGTCTCGTTCATGCCCATCCGCATCAGCCGCTTGGCCGACTGCACCGCCAGCGGCGCGTTGGCGGCGATCTCGGCGGCCAGCTCGCGGGCCCGGGTCATCAGCTCGGCGTCGGGGACCACGTGGGTCGCCAGGCCCATGTCCAGGCTCTGGTGAGCCGACAGGGTGCGGCCGGTAAAGATCAGCTCGGCGGCCTTCGACCAGCCGATCAGCCGCGGGAGGATCCAGGTGCCGCCCGACTCCGGGACGACGCCGCGCTTGACGAAGGCCGCGGCCAGCTTGGCGCTCTCGCCCATCATGCGGATGTCGCAGCCCATGGCGGTGTCCATGCCGTAGCCCGCCGCCGCGCCGTTCAGCGCGCAGATGGTCGGCTTGTCCATGGCGAACAGCACGGTGGGCGGGGTGTTGCGCAGGTCGATATTGACCGAGATGTTCGCCGCCTGGCTCTCCGAGCCGATGCCCGTGCCCTGGGTGGCCCCCACCAGGTCCAGGCCCGCGCAGAAGGCCCGGCCGGTCCCGGTCAGGATCACCACCCGCACCTCCGGGTCCTCGTTGGCCTTGATCAGCAGTTGGGTCAGCAGGGCCAGCATCGGGCCGGAAATCGTGTTCAGGCGCTCGGGGCGGTTGAGGGTGATCGTGGCGATCCCGTCGGCCGCCTCATAGATCACTTCAGGCGCTTCGCGGACCAGTTCGGCCGTCGTGCTGGAGGTCTCGCTCATCGCCTTCTCCTTACGTTGTAAGCGCTCAGCCTAGGCCTCGGGCCGCGCGGGTCAAGCGCCGCGTATTGCCCGCCGCGCGCAATCTCGGCTATAGAGCTGGCGCGATCTTCATCAGCATGGCGGCCATGAGCGCTTCCTTCGACCCACGCCTGACGACCTCGACGCGCCCCGCGGCGCGTGCGGCCGGCTGCGTCTCGAAAACCATGATGATGATTATTATCCCCATCACAGGAACGGGGCGAACGCGCGCGACCTAAAAACCGCCGACGGATCGCAAGATCAGCAACCCCGCTCCCTTCACAGGCAGCGGGGTTTTTTATTGCGCGCCGTCGGTCCCGACACCCTCATCACAAGGACCCACAACCATGCCCCAGGACCTATCTCAATCCCCATCCTCATCGGGTGACCCCGACGCCGGGAGCGCCGTGCGCGGCTTCGTGCGCACACTCGTCTCCCACGCCCTGTTCGAGCACACCGCGCGCCTGGAGGTGACGCTCGGCGGCGGCGGAGCGCTCGAGACCCTGCTGGCCGTGGAGCGCGCCCTGACCTGGCCGCCGCAAGGCCCCAGCCGTGAACTGATCTGGGCCACCGAGGCCGGAGCCCTGCGGCTCAGCGCCTATGACGAGGCCGGCCGCCTGCTGCTCAAACGCGATTATGGCGGTCGCCGTGGCTGACGGGAGCCCGTTCAAATGGACGGAAGGCCTGGCGGGACGCCGGACCTTCTTCATCGAGGCCGCGCGGGACGGCGACGTGCTGCTGCGCGTGCTGGGGCCGTTCGCGGTGCAGGGGGCGGAGATCGCCGAGATGACCGCCACCCAGGAGGGCGGCGGCGTCTCCATCCGCCTGGAGGTGTCGGGCCTCAGCCAGGCGCGCGCCGAGCACCTGGCCGAGCGCCTGCGCGCCCTGGCGGCGGTGTCCGGCGTCGCCCTGGGATGGAGGGCGGCCGCCTAGGGCTTGGGGACCGGCCGCAGGACCCGTGGTCCGATATTGTCCATCACGCCGCGGGCGTCGAAGGCGCGCGCGTCGTCGGCGGGCTTGGGGCCCCTGCGCATGACGATCTCGGCGGTGGCCTCGAACTTCTCGACCGTGCGCACGTCCATGCGGTCGGCCCAGAACGGGTCGCCCCAATAGGGGTCCCAGGTGCGCCAGCCGAAGCCGCCGCCGTAATAGCGCCAGTACGGCCGCCAGTAGCCGTAGGAGGGGCCGTACCAGGGCCGATAGAACGGGTCGCGCTCGACATAGGTGCGCCGGTCTCGCTCCACGTCGCGTTCGACGATGGTGAACCAGTCGAAACCCTGCTGCACGGTCAGCTCGGCGGCGCGGTACAGCAGATAGGCCTCGACCGTGTCGCGGGAGGTCAGGCTGTTGCCGGCGAACGTGACCTTGAAGCGGTCGCTCTCCAGCCGCTGTTCGGAGAAGCCGCCGGAGACGGCCTGTCCCGGGATGTTGGGTTGATAGGGGGTGGCTGTGGCGCAAGCGCTGAGCAGGCCCGCCAGGGCCAGGCTTGCGGCGATAGCGGCGGCTCTGCGTGTCATGGCTGTCGCACCTGAAAGATGTCCCTCACTGGGATTTTTAAGGAAACACATCGGCTTAATTGTGGTTGCGCTTGTCGGGCCACGACTATCTCGCCTTGCCCGCCATCAGGACGGCGGCGGTGAGAAGAAGCAAGCCCACCATGATCGAAAATCCCCGGCGGAATCGCGGCTCGCTCATCCGCCTCGCCAGGGCCGCCCCGCCCAGGCCGTAGGCGCTCATGGACAGCACGTCCATGCTGATGGTCGCCGCGGCGAAGGCGGCGAGTTGGGCCGCCAGGGGCCGCTGCGGATCGAGGAAGGGCGGCAGGACCGCAGTGAAGAACAGGATGGCCTTGGGATTGGCGATCTGCACGGTGAAGCCGTCCAGATAGGCCGACTTGCCCTGCTTGAAGGCGCCGTGTCCCGGTTCGGCGTCCTTGCCAAAGGCTCCCAGCAGGGCCTTGATCCCCAGCCAGGCGATATAGGCCGCTCCGGCGTAGGCCAGCAGGTGGAACACCTGGGGGAAGGCCAGGATCAGGGCGCCCAGCCCCAGGGCCGCGGCGGCGAACCAGACCAGGGTGGCGCTGTTCATCCCGAGCACGCCGGTCAGGGCGGCGGCCTTGCCCTTCTGCGCGCCGGTGGCGATGGCGAACAGGTTGGCGGGACCCGGCGTTATGGCCATGACCGCCATGACGCCCAGGAAGGTGACATAGCGTGCGGGGTCGACGGGCAGGTCCATGTCTCGGCCGGGCTTGAGGGGAGGGAGCCCAGAGATGCTGGCGCCGCCCTCAGGTAATCCCCATTGCCCAGGTTCGGAAGACCTGCGACCTGCAAAATCGAACGGAGGGACGATGGGCCCGGAATTCTGGTTGTTCGCAGCCGTCGGCTTCGCCGCCCAGCTCGTCGATGGCGCGCTGGGCATGGCCTATGGCGTGGTCTCCACCACCGTCCTGCTGGCCAATGGCGTGCCGCCCGCGGCCGCCTCGGCCAGCGTGCACGCCGCCAAGGTCTTCACCGGCGCGGCCTCGGCCGTCTCCCACATCGCCCATCGCAACGTCGACTGGCGGCTGCTGCTCCTGCTGTCCCTGGGCGGGGTGCTGGGCGGCGTGGTCGGCACCTTCGTGCTCACCTCCATCGACGGCGACCTGATCAAGCCCTACGTCGTCGGATGGCTGGGCCTGATGGGGGTCGTGATCCTCTATCGCGCCTGGAAGGGCGCGCGGCCCAAGCCGTTCTCCTGGAAGTCGCCCTTCCCACTGGGCCTGGCCGGCGGGTTCTTCGACGCGGTCGGCGGCGGCGGCTGGGGGCCGGTGGTGACCTCGACCCTGCTGGGGACCGGCGCGGAGCCGCGCAAGGCCATCGGGACAACCAATGCGGCGGAGGCCTTCGTCGCCGCCGCCATCTCAGCGACCTTCCTCGCGGCTCTGCTCAGCGGCCATTGGCAGTCGGGCGGCATGAAGCAGTATCTGTGGTCGGTCCTGGGCCTGATCGGCGGCGGGATCGTCGCGGCGCCCGTCGCCGGCTGGATGGTGAAGGTCCTGCCGTTGCGGGCTCTGACCTGGTTCGTCGGCCTGCTGGTGACCGGCCTGGCGATCTGGCAAGGCGTGGCGCTGCTGCTCTAGACCTGGCCCGCCAAGAGGCGGCCGATCTCGATGGGCTTGGCCACCAGGCCGTTGATGCCGGCGGCGTCTTACTCGGCCCGCTGGTGGTTCATGGTGTTGGCGATGAGCAGGGTCTTGAGCGCCAGCTGGTCGACGTCGTTGTCCTCGGCGGCAGCAGGCCGCGATGCCGCCGCCCATAAGGCGGGCCAGATCGCGGCAGACGGCCAGGCCCAGGCCCGGTGGCTTCCGGCCATGAGACCCACCTCCGTGCGCCACCGGCGGTGAAAAACCCCGGGATTGCGCCACTCGTTATAGTGGCGCTTGCCTGGCGCTGCTGTCGCAGATTGAGACGGCTAGGCGCCCACGACCGCCAGCGACCAGACGATCCGACCCAAGGCCCCGAACAACAGGATGGCGGTGGCGGTGAACTGGATCATGAAGCCGGCCTCGCGCTTGCCGGGGTCGGCGAAATAACCGAGCGCATAGACGATGCGGCCCACGATCCACACCACGCCCAGGCCCGCGGCGACCATGTCGTTCCAGTAGATGGCGAACAGCCAGAGGCTCGCCAGGAACACCGGCAGGGCCTCCAGGGTGTTGTAGTGAACCCGGATGGTGCGCTCGAGCAGCGGGTCGCCGACCATGGCCGGGGCGGCGATCCCGCACTTGGCCCGGGCCTGGCCGACGCGGATCGTCATCCAGAGATAGGTGAGGAGCGCCGCGATGGTGACGAGCGCGACATAGCCGTGTGGTTGCATGGATTTTCCCCCGAACAATCATCGGCGGTAGCTTCGCCGTTGCGGCAGACTGCCACGGCGCGCAGAGGAAAGGGAACTAATCCGCCAAGTCGATGCGTTCTTAAGGTCGGTCCACGGAACGTTGGGAGACCGCCATGCAGGTCGAGTCCGAAGCTATCCGCGACATCCGCTATGACGAAGCGCGGGCGAAGCTGTTCGTGACGTTCCACGACGGCGACGCCTACGTCTATGTGGGCGTGCCGGGCGAGGTGCACCGCAGCTTCGTCGATGCGGATTCGAAGGGCCGGTTCTTCGCCTTCGAGATCCGCGACCAGTATCCCTACAACAAGCTCGACGGTTAGCCCTTGATGCGCTGGTCGCGCTTGGCGGCCACGCGCAGGCGCAGCGCATTGAGCTTTATGAAGCCCGCCGCGTCGCGGTGGTCGTAGGCGACCTTGCCTTCCTCGAAGGTGACCAGGTCCTGGTCGTACAGCGAGTAGGGACTGGTGCGGCCGATAATGGTGACATTGCCCTTGTAGAGCTTCACCCGCACCTGGCCGGTGACCATGGCCTGGCTGTGGTCGATGGCCGCCTGCAGCATCTCGCGCTCCGGGGCGAACCAGAAACCGTTATAGACCAGCGATGCGTACTTCGGCATCAGCTCGTCCTTCAGGTGCATGGACCCGCGGTCGAGGGTGATGGACTCGATGCCCCGGTGGGCGGCCAGCAGGATGGTGCCGCCGGGGGTTTCGTAGACGCCGCGTGACTTCATGCCGACGAAGCGGTTCTCCACGAGGTCCAGGCGGCCGACGCCGTTGTCGTGACCGAGATCGTTGAGCCGGGTCAGCAGCGTGGCGGGGCTCATCTTCACCCCGTCGATGGCGATCGGGTCGCCCTTCTCGAAGTCCATGGTGAAGACGGTCGGCTTGTCCGGCGCGTCCTCGGGGGCGATCGTGCGCATGTGCACGAACTCGGGCGCCTCGACCGCCGGATCCTCCAGCACCTTCCCCTCTGAGGAGGAGTGCAGCAGGTTGGCGTCGACGCTGAAGGGCGCCTCGCCGCGCTTGTCCTTGGTGATCTGGATCTGGTGCTTCTCGGCGAAGTCCAGCAGGGCCTCGCGGCTCTTGAAGTCCCACTCGCGCCAGGGGGCGATCACGTGGATGTCGGGCTCCAGGGCGTAATAGCCGAGCTCGAAGCGGACCTGGTCGTTGCCCTTGCCGGTCGCCCCGTGGCTGACGGCGTCGGCGCCGGTCTGGCGGGCGATCTCGATCTGCCGCTTGGCGATCAGAGGCCGGGCGATGGAGGTGCCCAGCAGGTACTGGCCCTCATAGACCGTGTTGGCGCGGAACATCGGGAAGACGAAGTCGCGGACGAACTCCTCGCGCACGTCCTCGATGAAGATGTTCTCCGGCTTGACGCCGGCGGCCAGGGCCTTGGCCCGGGCGGGCTCGATCTCCTCGCCCTGGCCCAGGTCGGCGGTGAAGGTCACCACCTCCGCCCCGTACTCGGTCTGCAGCCACTTCAGGATGATCGAGGTGTCGAGGCCGCCGGAATAGGCGAGGACGACTTTCTTGATCGGCGTGGCCATGGGGCGCGGTCTTTCGGCGAGGGGAATAGAAGCAGGCGAGCGCCTTTAAGGGCGCCGGGGCGACGGTTTCAAGGCCAGAAGCTAGGGCTTGAGCACGCCCTCGGCCTCCAGCGCGTTCAAGGCGCCGCGCAGCCATTGCAGATGCATGATGGCGATCACCGCCGCCAAGGTCGCCCGCAGGCCGAAGAAGATCACGTCGTAGGTGATCTCGGTGACGCTGCGATGGCCCCAGAGCAGCACCGCGCCGAACAGGAAGGTCAGCCCGATCGGCAGGCCGAGCGCGACATCGCGCTTCAGGCGAAGGGCCTTTCGGGGATCGCCCTGCATGGGCACGCGGGTGTCCGGGTCCATGCGCCGCCAGGCCGTCAGGCTGGCCGAGGCCATGATCGAGAGGGCGACGATCCAGAGGATGTCGGCGGCGATGGAGAGCAGCGTCATCTAGACGGTCACCTGGGTTCCGAGCTCGACCACCCGTCCGGGCGGGATCTTGTAGAAGTCGGTGGGATTGGCCGCGTTCTTCATCAGGAAGATGAAGACCTTGTCCTGCCAGAGCGGCATGCCCGACTGGGCCGAGGGCACGATGGAGCGGCGGCCGAGGAAGAAGCTGGTGGCCATGATGTCGAACTTCAGGCCGAGTTTGCGGCACAGGCCCAGCGCCTTGGGCAGGTTCGGACTCTCCATGAAGCCGTAGGTGATGAACACCCGCTTGAAGTCGTCATTGACCGGCTCGATGCGGATGCGGTCGTCGTCCTTCACCCGCGGGGTCTCGGCGGTGAGCACGGTGAGCACGATGTTCTTCTCGTGCAGCACCTTGTTGTGCTTGAGGTTATGCATCAGGGCGACGGGCGCCATGTCCGGGTCCGAGGTCAGGAAGATCGCCGTCCCAGGCGCCCGGTGCGGGGCCCGGGCCCTGAGGATTTCCGACAGCTCGATCAGCGGCACGGAGTCGCGCCGGGTCTTCTCGCTGAGGATCTCGGCGCCGCGGTTCCAGGTCCACATGATCACGACCAGGGCGCCGCCCATCACGAGCGGCAACCAGGCGCCCTGGGGGATCTTCAGAAGGTTCGACCCGAGGAAGACCACGTCGATGGCGCCGAAGCCGATCACCGCCGCCAGGGCCTGCCACAGCGGACGCTTCCACATGTAGCGGATGATGACGAAGAACAGCAGGGTGTCGACGAACATCGCGCCGGTGACGGCGATGCCGTAGGCCGCCGCCAGGCCCGACGAGGTCTGGAACATCACCAGCAGGACCAGCACGCCGATCAGCAGATAGGTGTTCACCTGCGGCACGAAGATCTGACCCGCTTGGGTCTCGCTGGTCCGACGGATGTCGATCCGCGGCAGGAGGCCGAGCTGGACCGCCTGCTGGGTCATGGAGAAGGCGCCGGTGATGACGGCCTGGCTGGCGATCACCGTCGCGGCGACCGAGAGCAGCCACACCGGCCAATAGATCGCCTCCGGGATCATCTGGAAGAAGGGGTTCTCGCGGGCCAGCGGGTTGTCGAGCACCAGGGCGCCTTGGCCGAGATAGTTCAGGACCAGGGCGGGCAGCACCAGCAGCACCCAGGCCGTGCGGATCGGCTTCTTGCCGAAGTGCCCCATGTCCGCATAGAGCGCCTCGGCCCCGGTGACCGCCAGGAAGACGCTACCCAGGATGACGAAACCGAGCAGGCCGTTGGAGAACAGGAACATCACGCCGTAGTGCGGCAGCAGACCCCGGATGATCGACGGATCGTCGCCGATATGCAGCAGCCCCAGCGCCCCAAGGGTGACGAACCATATGGCCGTGATCGGTCCGAACAGCCGCGCCACGCTGGCCGTGCCGCGCGACTGCACCATGAAGAGGGCGATGAGGATGGCCGCCGACAGCGGAAGCACCAGGGGCGCAAGCCTGTCGCCCATGCCGGGGACTTCCTTGAGGCCCTCGATGGAGCCGAGGACCGAAACGGCGGGGGTGATCACGCCGTCGGCGTAGAACAGAGACGCGCCGACCACGCCCAGGATGAACACCGCCCGGGACCGCCGGCCAAGCGAACGCTGGGCCAGGGCCATGAGGGCCAGCGTACCGCCTTCGCCCTTGTTGTCGGCGCGCATCAGGAAGACGACGTATTTGATCGTGACGATGAGGATCAGCGCCCAGGTGACCAGCGACACCACGCCGAGCACGGCGAGTTCGTCGGTTCCGCCGCCGCGCGAATGGGCGAGCGCCTCGCGCATGGCGTAGAGCGGGCTGGTCCCGATGTCGCCGAACACCACGCCCACGGAGCCGAGGGCGAGCGCCCAGAAGCCTTCCTTCTTGTGAGCGGAGTGCGACTCTTCTCCAGCACCCCGAGGGGCGTCGGCCGGATCAGCCATCCAAAGTCTCCGGGAACGACGAGGAGGTTCCCTTGGGCGGCCCGATGCCGTCGCGGCGGGCGCGATACACCCGATTGGACCGCCATACAATGTCGGCGTGGCCGCGTCACGCTGACGCTCACGGCATCGGAGCGCGCGCGGCTTGACCTTCCGGGCGCTTTGGCCACCTTCGGGACCTGACCGCTTCGAGAGGTTCGAGGGCCGACATGGATCGCAGACTGGCGCTGGTGACGGGGGCTTCGGCCGGCATCGGCGCGGCTTTCGCGCGGATCTTCGCCAGTCATGGTTACGACGTGGCGCTCACCGCCCGGCGCACCGACCGGCTTGACAAACTGGCCGAGGAAATCCGCCTGCGCTACGGCGTGGAGACCCTGACCGCCACCGCCGACCTGGCCGAGCCCGGCGCGCCGACGGCGATCCTGGAGCGCCTGACCGCCCACGGCCGCGTGGTGGACGCCCTGATCAACAATGCCGGCTACGGCATCCCCGGGGGCTTCCTGGAGACCCCGTGGGAGGCCCATGCGGCCTTCCTGCAGGTGATGCTGACGGCGCCCACCGAACTGGCCCACAGGGTGCTGCCGGGCATGGTCGAGCGCCGCTTCGGGCGGATCGTCAATGTGGCTTCCCTGGCCGGGCTGATCCCCGGGTCGGCGGGGGCGACGCTCTATGCGGCCACCAAGAGCTATCTGGTGAAGGCCTCCCAAAGCCTGCACCTGGAGAACCAGGCCACCGGCGTGCACGTCAGCGCGCTCTGTCCGGGCTTCACCTATTCGGAATTCCACGACGTCAACCACACCCGCGACCAGATCAGCCGCGGGGCGCCAGCATGGATGTGGCTGGGCGCCGACGAGGTGGCCGCCGCCGGCTACGAGGCTGTGGAGGCCAACCGCCCCATCTGCGTCCCCGGCGCGCCGAACAAGGCCATCGCCGCCGTCGCCAAGCTGGTCCCCGACGACTGGGCCCTGGCGCTCATGGCCAGCCAGGGGCCGCGGTTCCGTGGGAAGGTCTAGCTACTTCGCGTAGGGCGCGGCGGCTTCGCGCAGGATGACGCCGGCCGTGGACTCCGCGACGCCCGCCAGGATGAACTGCACCGCGAGCGCGCAGAGGATCAGGCCCAGCACCCGCACCACGATGGTCAGGCCGATACGGCCCAGCAGCCGGGTGATCACCGGGGTCGCCCAGAAGCTGAGCATGGTGGCCAGCGCCAGGGCGGCGATCACCGCCACCCCCACGGCCGCCCCGGCCAGGCCGAACCGCTTGGCCTCGCTGGCGTAGATCACCACCGTCGAGATGGCGCCGGGCCCGATCAGCAGCGGCATGGCGAAGGGGACGATCATGCGCTCGAACCGCGCGCGAGCCTGAGCCTTGCCGCCCGCCGTGGCGCCGTCGTCGCCCTCGAGGGTCAGGCTGGCGGTGAAGTCGTTGCGCACCATGTCGAGGCCCAGCAGAAACAGGATCACCCCGCCGGCGATGCGGAAGGCCGCCAACGAAATGCCGAAGAATTCCAGCAGGGCCAGGCCCGAGAAGTAGAAGAAGGTCAGGAAGACCAGGACGAACAGCGACAGGTAGACCGCGATCAGCCGGCTCTCGCGGCCCTTGACCCCATTGGTCGCCGCGGCGAACAGCGGGACGTTCCCGATCGGGTCGATCAACGCGAAAAGGGCGACGAAGAAGTTGACCGCGAAGTCCCACTGGCTCATCCCTGGGTCTTAGCCCAATTCGACGCCGCGCCGAACTCCGCTTAGGAGGTCGCGCGCCCCTGCATGGAGCCCGCCATGAGCCTCGCCGCCGCCGCCGTCCGCTGCGATCCCCGCCTGATCGTGCCGCTGGACCTGCCCACGGTGGAGGAGGCCCGCGCCCTTACCGTGGCGCTGGGCGACGCGGTGAGCTTCTACAAGGTGGGCCTGGAGCTGTTCGCCACCGGCGGCGGGATGGGCCTGGCCCGCGAGCTGAAAGGCCAAGGCAAGCAGGTGTTCCTGGACTGGAAACTGCACGACATCGGCACCACGGTGCAGCGGGCCGCCAGCGTGCTGGCCGACACCGGCTGCGACTTCCTAACCGTCCATGCCGAGCCGCAGGTCATGGAGGCCGCGGTGCGCGGCAAGGGCCGGTCGTCGCTGAAGATCCTGGGCGTCACCGTCCTGACCAGCCTGGCCGACCCTGACCTGATCGAGATGGGTTTCCAGGAGACCGCCCGGCAACTGGTCGAGCGGCGCATCCACCACGCGGTGAAGGCCGGCTGTGACGGGGTGATCGCCAGCCCGCACGAGGCGGCCCTGGCGCGCTCCATCGGCGGCAAGGACTTCCTGGTGGTGACGCCGGGCGTCCGGCCCGACTGGTCGGCCAAGAACGACCAGGCCCGCGCCGCAACGCCGGCCGAGGCGCTAAAGGCCGGGGCCAGCCACATCGTCTGCGGCCGCCCGATCAGCGCCGCCAATGACCCGCGCGAGGCGGCCCTGCGGATCGCCGCGGAGATGTTCGGGGTCTGACGGGCGAGGTCTCAAGATGCTCCCCCATTGGGGGGAGCTGTCGGCGAAGCCGACCGAGGGGGACTTTGACCCTTGCCTGTGGGCTGTAGCCCCCTCCGTCACGTCGCCGAAGAGGGCGACGCGCCACCTCCCCCAAAAGGGGAGGATCTAAGAGCGCCCTAGCGCTTGCCGCCGCCGCAGCCGCCCTTGCAGCCGCCCCGGCCGCCGATGCGGACATTGACGCGCGAGGACGAGTAGGCCGAAGCCGAGGCCCGCGACGAAGCGCCGGCGAAGGCGCCTGCGCCGGCGACGGCGTACCCGCCCCCGCCGCCATAGCCGCCGCCGTCCATGTAGCCGCCGACGCCGCCGTAATCGTAGAAGAGGCTGGGGTGGACGCCGATCTCGCCTACCACACGGCCGCCGCAGGTCGAGCGGCAGGCCGCGCCGGGCCAGCCGTAGTTCTGCGAAGCGTAGCCATAGGTCGGGATCTGGTAGCCGTAGCCCCGGGCCTGCTCGCGATGATGGTCGTAGCGCGGCGCCTCGGCATGCCGGCGCTCATGATCGGACGGGCCGTAGCGATCCGGGTCCACATAGCGTCCGCGCCAGCCGCTGTCGTATTCCTGGTCCTGGATGCTGCGCTCGGCATAGGCCATGCGCCGATCGTCGGCGTAGCCGCCCTGCTCGTAGCGCTCGTCGTAGCGGCTGTAGGGTCCCTGGTCGGGCCCGCCCATCAGCTCGGGATAACGGTCCTGGGCGAGGGCGGCGCTCGCGCCGCTCACCAGGGTCAGACCGACAACCGCGCTTAGAATCCGACGCATGACCGCCTCCGCACACACTACTGCAGGGCGAGCCTAGGCGTGGGGCGGCCGCCTCGCGACCGCTTGCCCCTCAGGCGGGAGCGTTAGGGTTAAAAATCAACCGCTATGCCCTTGCGCTCCCAGTCGCCGAAGCGCGTGGGCTCCAGACCCTTTGGGCCGCCCAGCTCGGCGGCGCGTTCGGCGGCCTCCGCCGCCGCGGCATGGCGCGCCGCGGCCTCTTCCAGCGCCCGTCGGGCGGCGGGGGTGAGGGGCTTGTCCGGCGCCGCGTTGGGCGGGATCTGATCGGTCATGGGGTGAATTTAGGCCTTTCGCGATCCATTCGCCAGCATTGGCGGGCTTGCGTCGGGACGCCTTTGAGGGCACGCCCCGCCAGTGACGACAGATACAGACCTCGGCCTGCCCGCCCGCCGCGCGGCCCTCGACATCCTTTCGGCCAGCCTGGCGCGCCGCGCCGGCCTGGACGAGGCCTTGAACCGACCTGCCTTCAGCGCCTTGCCGCCCCGCGACCGGGGCTTCGCCATGGCGCTGGCCATGGCGACCCTGCGCCGGTTGGGCGCCGTCGACCGGGCCCTGGACGCCAGGCTCGCAAAGGCCCCGCCGGACGCGGTGCGCAATATCCTGCGGATCGGGGTGATCCAGGCCTTCGTGCTGGACACCCCGGCCTTCGCCGCGGTCACCACCAGCGTCGACCTGGCGGCCAGCCATTCCTCGACCCGGGCCTTCAAGGGCCTGGTCAACGCCGTGCTGCGCGGCCTGCTGCGCGACCCTCCGAACCTGGACGAGCCCGAGACCCTCGCCCCCGGCTGGCTCTACGCCCGCTGGAGCGCGGCGTACGGGCCCCAGGCGGCCCACGACATGGCCGCCCTGATCGCCGATGAGCCGGCCACCGACCTGTCGGCCAAGTCGCCCGAGGGTCTCGAGGCCCTGGCCGCCGAGCTTGAGGCGGAGATCCTGCCGGGCGGAACCCTGCGCACCGCGCGCAAGGGCGACGTGGCCGCCTGGCCCGCCTACGGGGCCGGGTCCTGGTGGGTGCAGGACGCCAGCGCCGCCATCCCCGCACGCCTGCTGGACGTCAAGGCGGGCGAGACCGCGCTCGACATGTGCGCCGCCCCTGGCGGCAAGACCCTGCAGCTGGCCGCCGCGGGAGCGCAGGTCACCGCCATCGACCGTTCCGCCGCGCGCCTGGAGCGGGTGAGGGAGAACCTGCAGCGCATGGGGCTCAGCGCCGAGATCGCGGCGGCCGAGGCCGGCGACTGGGCCGATACGCGCGAATTCGACGCCGTCCTGCTGGACGCACCCTGCAGCGCCACCGGCACCTATCGTCGCCATCCCGACGTGCTGTGGGCCGCACGCCCCGGCGACGTCGCCGCCCTGGCGGGGGTGCAGTCACGCCTGCTGGACTCCGCGGCGCGGCGCACCAAGGTCCGCGGGCGGCTGGTCTATTGTGTCTGTTCGCTGGAGCCCGAGGAGGGCGAGGCCCAGGTCGCGGGCTTCCTGGCGCGCCACCCGGGCTTCTCGCTGTCGCCCGTCGCGCCCGGCGAGGGCGGCGCGCCCGAGGCCAGCCGGCTGGCCGACGGGACCCTGCGGCTGCTCCCCCACCAGCGGCCGGGCGGACAGGACGGCTTCTACGTGGCCCGCTTCACGCGCGGCGCCTGACGACCCCTAGTCTTCCGCCGCGAGAAATGACGGTTGGCGCGACGGCCGGGCTTGGCTAAGTCGAGGATCATGACCCGCGCTCCGATCATCGCCCCGTCCATCCTGGCCTCGGACTTCGCCAAGCTGGGCCAGGAGGTCGCCGCCATCGAGGCGGCCGGCGCCGACTGGGTGCATGTGGACGTCATGGACGGTCACTTCGTGCCGAACATCACCCTCGGCCCCGACATCGTCAAAGCCCTGCGGCCGCACGCCAAGATCCCCTTCGACGTTCACCTGATGATCGCCCCGGTCGATCCGTATCTGGAGGCCTTCGCCCAGGCCGGCGCCGACATCATCAGTGTCCATCCCGAGAGCGGGCCGCACCTCAACCGCACGCTCAAGCGCATCCGCGAGCTCGGGGCCAAGGCGGGGGTGGTGTTCAACCCCTCCACCGATCCCAGCGTCATCCAGTGGATGATGGACGAGATCGACCTGATCCTGGTCATGTCGATCAATCCGGGCTTCGGCGGCCAGAAGTTCATGCATTCGCAGCTCAGGAAGATCGAGCGCCTGCGCAAGATGATCGACGAGACCGGCCGGCCGATCGAGCTGGAGGTCGACGGCGGGGTGACCGTTGAGACCGCCCCTCTCTGCGTCGCCGCCGGCGCCACGGCGCTGGTGGCCGGCACGGCCGTGTTCAAGGGCGGCCCCGACGCCTATGCCGGCAACATCCGCGCGTTGAAGGGCGGCTAGGGTCTTGGCCGGCGGCCCTCCGGCGATTTTCGACACTCCCGGCGGCGCCTGGGCCCTGGCCCTGGCGGAAGGCGGCCGCCGCGCGCTTCGCCGCGAATGGGCCGGGACCGGCCTGCACCGCTGGCTGCTTTCGCGCCCGAAGGCCCAGGGCCTGGCCGGAGAACCCAAGGACCCGCGCCCGACCGACCTGGCCGCTGGACGCCGCATCCTGGCCGGGCGTTTCGAGTTCGGCGGCGCCAGCCTCGAGGCTGGGGTCGGCGGCGATCCCTGGGACCGGCCCAGTCCCTCGCGCCGCTTCGCCGCGGCCCTGCACCGGTTCGACTGGAGCCCCGACCTGATCGCCCTGGGGGACGACGGCGCGGCCGAGGCCCTGCGGCTGACCCTGGACTGGCGGCGGCTATTCGGTCGCTGGAACGGCTTCGCCTGGTCGCCCGAGGTGCTGGAGCGCCGGGTGTTCCGCCTGGCCTGCGCGGCGAAGGCCATCAGCGCCAAGGCCTCGGACGCGGAGGCGGCCCTGATCGCCCAGGACCTGGCGCGCCAGGCGCGGCACCTGGTTACCCTGATCGACGGACCGGTCCGGGCCGCCGAGCGCGCCTGCGCCGCGGCCCTGGCCGGCGCCGCGCTGGCGGGTGACGCTGGGGAGGACCTGATCGCCAAGGGATTGTCGCGGCTGCAGCGCGTCCTGCCGGTGACGGTGCAGCCGGACGGCGGGCACGCCTCGCGCTGCCCCCGGGCGGCCCTGGAGCTGCTGTTCGACCTGCAGGCCTTGGATGAGGCCCTTGTGCATCGGGGGATCGCCCCGCCCGACGAGATGCTGCGGGCCATCGATCGGCTGGCGGGGGCGGTGCGATTCTTCACCCTGGCCGACGGCGGCCTGCCCGACCTGCAGGGCGGCGAGGGCGGCGCCGCCGCCTATGTGGCCGCCGCGCGGGCCAGCGAGGGCGCCTCGACCAAGCTGCCCACCGCGCGGAACGGCTACCAGCGGCTGGAGGGTCGTAGCCTGCAGGTGATCGCCGACGCCGCCCCGCCGGCCCGGGGCCCGTGGAGCGTCACCGCCTGCGCCCAGCCCCTGGCCATGGAGCTGCTGATCGGCGCGCGGCGGGTGATCGTGGCAAGCGCCTGGTCGCCCGACGCCGTGGGGCCCCAGGCCTTGCGGGTGGCCGACGCCGGATCGACCGCGACCCTGGGCGACGCGCCCTGCGGCGAGCCCCTGGGCGGGTTCCGGGCCGGTGTGCTGGGGCCGCGTCTGGTGGGCGGCTACGACGCAGTGGACGCCCGGCGGCAGGAGGCCGACGGCGCGGTCTGGCTGGAGCTGGCCCATGACGGCTGGGCCAAGCGTTTCGGCCTGCGCCATGAGCGGCGGCTCTATCTCGACCTCGCCGCCGACGAACTTCGGGGCGAGGACCGCTTCGTCACCGCCCGTCCCGGCGTCGACCTGGGCGAGGCGGGGCGTCGCTTCGTCCCGTTCACGGTGCGCTTCCACCTGCACCCCGACGTCAAGGCCAGCCTGGCCCGCGACGGCAAGAGCGTCCTTCTGCAGGCGGGCGACCAGGAGCACGGATGGTGGCTGCGCAACGACGCCACCGACGCCTCGGTGGAGCCTTCGGTCTTCTTCCAGGACGGACAGCCCAGGCGGGCCCGGCAGATCGTCCTGCGCGGCCAGGCCCGGGTCGACACCGGCGCTCGCATCCGCTGGAAACTCGCCGCCGCCGACATGTGGCCGCCGCCGCAGTGACAATGCGCTGTCAATCCGCAGCCGCATTGACCTGAGGCCGCTCCGGGCCTATGCCCCCGCCCATTCCGTGTGACTGGCGAATGAAGGTGGGCGACCACCGGGGAGCGCGGAATCTCATATGCCGCTCGCCTGGGCAATTTCCTTGAAACGCATCAGGAGACTGCCATGCCCGCCGCACCGAATTTCCCGCCCGCCCCCGACCGTGTCGCTCCCAAGCGCGCCCTGATCTCGGTCTCCGACAAGACCGGCCTGGTCGAGGCCGCGAAGGTCCTGGCCGAACTGGGCGTGGAGCTGGTCTCCACCGGCGGCACGCGGGCGGCCATCGCCGCCGCCGGCCTGGCGGTGAAGGACGTCTCCGACCTGACCGGCTTTCCCGAGATGATGGACGGGCGGGTGAAGACCCTGCATCCGATCGTCCATGGCGGGCTGCTGGGGGTGCGCGACGCGCCCGACCACGCCAAGGCTATGGCCGACCACGGCATCGGCGGCATCGATATCGTCTATGTGAACCTCTACCCCTTCGAGGCCACGGTGGCGAAGGGCGGGAGCTTCGAGGACTGCGTCGAGAATATCGACATCGGCGGACCGGCCATGGTGCGCTCGGCCGCCAAGAACCACGGCTATGTGGCCATCTGCACCGAGATCGCCGACCTGGAAGAGGTGCTGGCCGAACTGAAGGCCGACGGCGCCACCAGCCTGGACCTCCGGAAGAAACTGGCGGCCCGCGCCTATGCCCGCACGGCGGCCTATGACGCGGCCATCTCCACATGGTTCGCCAAGTCGCTGGGCGAAACCGCTCCCGCCCGCCGCGCCTTCGCCGGCAAGCTGGTTCAGACCATGCGATATGGCGAGAATCCGCATCAGGCCGCGGCCTTCTACGCCGAGGAAAGCCCGCGCATCGGCGTCGCCACCGCCCGCCAGATGCAGGGCAAGGCGCTCAGCTACAACAACATCGCCGACACCGACGCGGCCATCGAGCTGGTCGCCGAGTTCGATCCGTCCGCCAGCGCCGCCGTGGCGATCATCAAGCACGCCAATCCCTGCGGCGTGGCCCTGGGGGCGGACCTGAAGAGCGCCTATGAGCGCGCCCTGCAGTGCGATCCGGTCTCGGCCTTCGGCGGCATCGTGGCGGTGAACCGCCGGCTGGACGCCGCCGCGGCCCGCGAGATCATCAAGATCTTCACCGAGGTCGTGGTCGCCCCGGAGGCCGACGAGGACGCCATCGCCCTGTTCGCCAAGAAGAAGGACCTGCGCCTGCTGCTGACCGGAGGCCTGCCCGATCCGCGTGCGGCGGGCGACGCCTACAAGCAGGTGGCCGGGGGTTTCCTGGTGCAGAGTCGCGACACCGCCCACATCACCGCCGGCGACCTGAAGATCGTCACCAAGCGCCAGCCGACGGACGCCGAGGTGCGCGACATGCTGTTCGCCTTCACGGTGGCCAAGCATGTGAAGTCCAACGCCATCGTCTACGCCAAGGACGGCCAGACGGCGGGCATCGGGGCCGGCCAGATGAACCGTAAGGACTCGGCCCGGATCGCGGCGCTGCGGGCGGGCGAAGCCGCCGAGGCCGCCGGCCTGCCGGCGTCCCTGGCCAAGGGCTCGGCCTGCGCCTCGGACGCCTTCTTCCCCTTCGCCGATGGTCTGCTGCAGGCGGCCGAAGCCGGGGCGACCGCGGTGATCCAGCCGGGCGGATCGATCCGCGACCAGGAGGTGATCGACGCCGCCGACGCCGCCGGCCTGGCCATGGCCTTCACGGGCGTGCGGGTGTTCCGGCACTAGCCTCCAAACGCTCGTCATCCCCCGGATCTGCCTTCGGCTGACCGGAGGATGACGAGCGTTGGGGTCTTACCGCTTCTTCCCCGGGCTCGCCGTCGCCAGCTCGCGCAGGGCGGCGTTTGCGATGGTCAGCTTGGCGAAGCTCCAGCCGCCGCCTGCGGCCTCGATCTCCTCCACCGACTTGCGGGCGGCCTCGGCCAGGTCGCGGCGCAGCGCGGCCCAGGAGCCGATGGCGGCCTGGGCGGTCTCCGCCGTCTCGCCCGCCTGAGCGTTCCCGGCGAAGGTCATGATCGCGCGGGTCACGGCGGCCTGTTCGGCCAGCAGGTCCTCCACCAGGCGCCGCACGGCGGTGCGTTCGAAGTTGTCGCCGGCCGTGAAGCCGCCGGCCGCGGCGCGCAGCCGGTCGAAGGCGAAGGTGCGGCCGACCTGGTGGTAGAGCCGCGCGACGTTGGGCAGGGCCCAGCTCGAGGCGTCGGCCAGGTCGACAAGGTCGACGGCGGTGGTCAGGGGCTGCAGGTTGGCGACCTGGCGGGCCAGGTCCTCGGGCGCCCCGGCCTCGGTCATGCGGACAACCTGGGTTTCCAGACGCTCGCGCTCCACGGCGGAGAGGATCTCCGGGATCAGCTTCTTAAGCATCGCCGCACCGGGGCCGTAGCGCCGGACCAGGGACTCGACCCCGCCGCCGGAGCGGGCCGCGCGGCGGGCCAGCCAGAACGTCTCGCCGCGCAGGGTGTAGGCCAGGCGCCGGTAGACGGCCATCTGGCCGGCCGCCGGGATCCGGCCGTCCAGCGCCGAGACCTGGTTCCACAGGGCCGGAAGGCCCAGCACCGCCTTGGCCGCCTCATAGGCGGTGATGAAGGCGGTCACGTCGCACGAGGCCGCCGCCATCAGCCGTTCCGGGAAGGACGGTCCGCAGCGGTTGATGACGTCGTTGGCCGTGACGGTGGTGATGATCTCGCGGCGCAGGCGATGGCGACGCAGCGCCTCGTCGAACTTGCGTACCCCCTTGGGGAAGTAGCCTTCCAGGACGTCCTCGAAGAACGGGTCGTCGGGGACCTCGCTCTCGATCATGTGGCGCTTGAGCTCCAGCTTGCCATAGGCCAGCAGGATGGCCTCTTCCGGCCGGGTCAGGCCCTTGCCGGCCAGGCGGCGCTCGGCGATCGCATTGTTGTCGGGCAGACCCTCCACCGCGCGGTCGAGCTGGCCGCGGGATTCCAGCAGGCTCATGAACCGGGCGTGCGGCTCCAGCTCGCCCGGCGCGTCCAGGTCCATCAGCGAGAGCGCCAGGGTCTGGTCGTAGTTGTGGGTCAGCACGTGGCGGCCGACATCGTCGGTCATCGATTTCAGCAGCTTGTCGCGCTTGGGCCGGTTGAAGACCCCGTTGCGCTCCAGCATGCCGGTGAGGATCTTGATGTTGACCTCGTGGTCGGAGGAATCGACCCCGGCGGAGTTGTCGATGGCGTCGGTGTTGATCCGTCCGCCCTTCATGGCGAACGCGATGCGTCCGGCCTGGGTGAGGCCGAGATTGGCGCCCTCGCCGATCACCTGAACCTTGAGCTCGTCGGCGTTGACGCGGATGGCGTCATTGGCCTTGTCGCCGACCTCGATGTGGGTCTCGCCACGGGCCTTCACATAGGTGCCTATGCCGCCGACATAGAGCATCTCGGCCGGCGCCTTGAGGATGGCGTTCATCAACTCGGCCGGGGTCAGGCTGTCGGCCTCGACCCCCAGCAGGGCCTTGATCTCCCGGCTGAGTGGGATCGACTTCAGGCTTCGCGGAAATACGCCGCCGCCCTTGGAGATCTTCTTGCGGTCGTAGTCGTCCCAGGCCGAGCGCGGGAGGGCGAACATCCGCTCGCGCTCCTTGTAGGAGGCGGCGACGTCGGGATCCGGGTCGACGAAGATGTGGCGGTGGTCGAAGGCCGCCTGCAGGCGGATCTGGGTCGAGAGCAGCATGCCGTTGCCGAACACGTCGCCGGACATGTCGCCCACGCCGACCACGGTGAAGGGCTGGCTCTGGATGTCCTTGCCCAGTTCGCGGAAGTGGCGCTTGACCGCTTCCCAGGCGCCGCGGGCGGTGATGCCCATGACCTTGTGGTCGTAGCCCGCCGAGCCCCCCGAGGCGAAGGCGTCGCCGAGCCAGAAGCCGTAGGACTCGGCCACGCCGTTGGCGATGTCTGAGAAGGTGGCCGTGCCCTTGTCGGCGGCGACCACCAGATAGGGATCGTCGCCGTCATGGACCACGACGCCCTGGGGATGGATCACCCTGCCCTCGGCGTCGAGGTTGTCGGTGAGGTCGAGCAGGCCGCAGAGGAAGGTCTTATAGGCGCGGATGGCCTCGGCCCTGATCGCGTCCGGGGTCCCCCCCTTGGGCAACTGCTTGGGATAGAAGCCGCCCTTGGAGCCCACCGGCACGATGACGGCGTTCTTGGTCTGCTGGGCCTTCACCAGGCCCAGGACCTCCGTGCGGAAGTCGTCGCGGCGGTCGGACCAGCGCAGGCCGCCGCGGGCCACGGGGCCGAAGCGCAGATGGACGCCCTCGACGTGCGTGGCCCAGACGAAGATCTCGCGATAGGGCTTGGGCAGGGGCAGGTCGGCCACCTGCGGGGAGGCGACCTTGAAACTGATATAGGGCTTCACCCGACCCTCGGCGTCGAGCTGGTAGTAGTTGGTCCGCACGGTGGCGGCGACCAGCAGGGCCAGGCGGCGCAGGACCCGGTCGTCGTCCAGGCTGTCGACCAGTTGCAGGGCCGAGGTGATCTCGTCCATCACCTTCACGGCCTGCGCCGAGCGCGCGCCCAGGTCGGCGGTGATCGCCGGGTCGAACTTGGTGCGGAACAGGTCGAGGATCAGCCGCGCCACGCCCGGATGGTTGGAGAGCGCCGTCTCGGTGACCCTTTGGCTGGGGTCGAGCCCCGACTGCTGGCGGTGGCGCGCCAGGGCGCGGATCAGGGCGGCCTCGCGCCAGGAGATGGAGAGCTCCAGCACCAGGCGGTTGAAGCCGTCGTTCTCGGTGGCGCCCATCCAGATGGCCACGAAGGCGTCCTCGAAGGCCGCGCGCAACTCGTCGAACACCAGGTGTTCGCCGTGGGCGTCGTCGATCTCGAACTCGTGGACATAGACCCGCCGGGCGCCCGCCGGGGTCACCGGGAAGCCGTTCTCGACCATGGCCTTGAGGCCCATGTTCTCCAGGATCGGCAGGACGTCGGCGAGCGGCGCGGGGGAACCCGGGCGGTAGAGCTTGAACCGGAACTGGGTCTTCGAATCGGCGGCCCGGCGGAAGGCGCGCACCCGCACCGGCTCGCCGGGGGCCAGGTTCTCGATGACATCGATGTCGGCCAGGGCCTCCTGGACGTCGTAGCGCTCGCGGTAGCCGGCCGAGAAGGCCTCGGCGTAGCGGCCGACGACCTGGGCCACCTGCGGGGTGTCGCGTCCCGAGCCGCGCACGGCCGCGGCGAAGCGGTCGGACCAGGTGCGGGAGGCCGCGGCGATCTGGCCCTCGACGGCCTTCAGGTTGGGCTGGTCATGGGCGCCCGGCTGGAAGCCGATGATGAAATGCACCCGGGCGAGCGGGGAGTCCGAGAAGGTCGGATAATAGGCCGAGACACGGCCGCCATAGGCTTCGGCCAGCATGTCGCCGGCCCGCTCGCGCAGGCCGGAATCATAGCGTTCGCGCGGCACGTAGAGCAGCACCGAGGCGAAGCGGTCGAAGGGGTCGCGCCGTTCGAACAGCCGCACGCGCGGCCGGTCGTAGAGGTGGAGTATGGCGAGCGACGTGGCCAGCAGGTCGTCCTCGCCGGCCTGGAACAGCTCGTCGCGGGGATAGCTCTCCAGGACGTTGCGCAGGCGCTTTTCATTGTGGCTGCCCGGGACCTTGCCGGCGCGGGCCAGGAGGTGGGCGACCTTGGCGCGGATCAGCGGCACGCTGTGGGCCGGCTCGTCATAGGCCTCGGCGGTGAACAGCCCGACGAACCGGATCTCTCCCGAGGGCTTGCCGTCGGCGCCGTAACGCTTGACCCCCACATAGTCCATGTACCCGCGGCGATGGACGCGCGAGCGGACATTGGACTTGGCCACGGTCACCGGATCGGCCCCCAGGCTGGCCTGTAACTGGGCGGTCAGGAGGGCCGGCTCGGAGGTGCGGCGCAGGACCGTGCGGGTCGGATCGCGCAGCACGCCCAGGCCGTCCTCGGGCAGGAAGAGGGGCTCTTCCGGGGCGTAGTCGCCGTTCTTCAGGCGCGGATACTCATAGATTCGCGCGCCCAGATAGACGAAATGCTCGTCGTGCAGCCACTCCAGGAAAGCGACGTCCTCATCGCGGGCGGCGCTGGCCGGGGAGGCCTTCAGCTCGTCGATGGTGCGCGACATGAGGGCCAGCATGGACGGGAAGTCGTCGACGGCGGCGCGCACATCGTCCAGCGCCGCCTTCAGCCCGGCGACCAGGGCGGCCTCGCGGTCCGCGCCCACCTTCTCCAGGATCACCTGGATCATCGACTCGCGCCGGGGCGCGCCGTCGGCCGTCCGTGCGCCCTTGCGGTCGCGACCGACGGCGACGATCGGGTGGAACATGGCCCGCACCGACAGTCCCTGATCGGAGATCTCGCCCATCACGCTATCGACCAGGAAGGGCGCGTCGTTCTGCAGGATCTCCAGCCGTTCCAGCTCGGGGACGCCGTCTACGGGGGCGAGCCGGATCACCGGGCCCGAACCCTTGCGGACGGCGGCGAAGGCCCAGAAGTCGGCCAGCAGGGCGGCCAGCGCCGCGGTGGGGATCTCGGGCAGTTCGTCGGGGGCCGCGTCCTCCGCCGCCTGGGCGATGAAGTCGCGCGCCGCGTCGCTCTCTTCGCCGACCAGCTTGCCGAAGGCGGCGATCAGGGCGCGCTGGGCGGAACTCTTGCGAGGGGCCTTGCTCATATCCGGCCTCCGGTCACGAGGAGGGAGGGGGCGGACACGAGAACGCCGCCGGAGGAGAGAGTCCGGCGGCGCGTTGTTCCGCCCTGGGGGGCGAGGCGGAACGCTCGGGGCTCGCGGCGGCTGGGGCTAAGGCCGGCGTCGCCAAGAGATCGGGGGCTTCCCGAACGAGACTGAGATAGGAAGGAAAAAGCCAAGTTGAAGACCCTGGTTTTCAGGATATGGGTTCACGCTTGCGTGACGCGGAAGTGCGCTTTTCGAGCGCGGGTTTCTTGTCCGGCGCGCCGGACGACCGGTGGTCGCGCAGTTTCTCCGGCTCGCCGTCCGCCGACAGCAACACGGCCAGCCAGCGGGTGCCGCGGAACTGGGCCAGGATCACCATGGCCATGACGGTGAGCGGCGTGGACAGGAACATGCCCGCCATGCCCCACAGCGCGCCCCAGAAGGCCAGGCTGAGCAGGACCACCACCGGGTCCATGTTGAGGCTGTCGCCCTGCATGCGCGGCAGGATGATGTTGCCGACCACGAACTGGATGGCCTGCAGCACCCCCAGCAGGATCACCGCCGGCCAGAAGGTGGGGAACTGGATGAGCGCGAAGATCGGCGGCGCCAGGATGCCGACCGCCCCGCCGATCACCGGGATGTAGGAGGCGATGAAGATCAGGAAGGCCCAGAAGATTGCGTTGTCCAGGCCCATCACCGCCATGGCGATCCAGGAGGCGACGGCGATGATCAGGCCGGTGACCGTCTGGACCCACAGATAGCGCTCCACCCCGTCGCGGATGCGGCGGAAGGCCGCCATGGCTTCCGTGCGCTCGGCATGGTGCGGGAACAGGCCCACCACCTTGCGCTGGAAACCGCGCCGCGAAGCGATGATGAAGCCCAGATAGATCAGGATGAAGAAGGCGTCGGAGGCGAAGCCCTGCAGTCCCTTGGCGACATCGGCCAGGTAGGCGCTGGGGTTCAGCCGCACGAACAGCTCGCTGACGGTCGGCGGCACGTCGATGCCCAGCAGGCCGGCCACCTGGGCGATCAGTCCGTTGAGCCGCGGCGTGTAGGCCACCAACTGTCCTACGAAGCTCGTGGCGTTCTCGGCGATGACGAAGGTCGAGCCGCCGAACAGCAGCACCGAGAGCACGATGGCCGCCGGCAGGGCCGTCCGTTCGCTCACCCAGGGCAGGCGCGAGCGGATCACCCGGGCGAACCCATCGATCATCACCGCCAGGAAGACGGCCAGCGCCAGGGGCGTGAGGATGCTCCGCAGCCAATAGAGCGTCGCCCCGCAGGCGATCACCGCCAGGATTACCGTGGCGGTACGGGTGACGGTTGGTTGGGAGGCGGTTTCGGGCATCGGTCTCTCGCGGAGCTCCCTGTTCGACCGCGACTGTCCGCGTCGGGGAGGTCCGCGTCAATTTTGGCGATCCCTACCCTGGTTCGGGCGGGCACTGGAGGTGTTTTGCCGTCAGATCGTTAAGTTTCGGTCCAACCTGCTCAGATTCCACAGATTAACGGCAATCACCTTCCGATTTCCGGTTTGCCGGTGGTCGGCGTCGCACGGCGCGGATAGCTTGGCCAACGGTACGAAGTGTTTGGGAGCAAACGATGTCCGACGGCGTCATGATCGGCTTTTCCGACCATCCGGAAATGCTTCGGCTGGACCGCGCCAACCGTCATGGCCTGGTGGCCGGCGCCACGGGGACGGGCAAGACCGTCACCCTGCAGATCCTGGCGCAAGGGTTGTCGGACGCCGGGGTGCCGGTGTTCGCCGCCGACGTGAAGGGCGATCTCTGCGGGATCGCCGCGGTGGGCGCGCCCAACGAGAAGATGCAGGCGCGCGCTGCGAAGATGAACCTGACCCTGAATCCGGCCGCCGCCCCGGTGGTGTTCTGGGACCTGTTCGGCGAGCAGGGCCATCCGATCCGCGCCACGGTCTCGGAGATGGGCCCGCTGCTGATCTCGCGAATGCTGGAGCTGAACGACGTCCAGGAGGGCGTGCTGACGGTGGTGTTCCGCGCCGCCGACGACGAGGGCCTGCTGCTGCTGGACCTGAAGGACCTGCAGGCGGCGCTCACCTTCGCCTCCGAAAACGCCTCGGCGCTCGGCGCCAAGTACGGCAACGTCTCGCCCACCACGGTGGCGACCATCCAGCGGAAGCTGCTGATGCTGGAGGACCAGGGCGGGGCGGGCCTGTTCGGCGAGCCGGCCCTGCAGCTCTCCGACCTGATGCGCACCGACGGCTCCGGGCGCGGCTACGTGAACATCCTGGCGGCGAACCGGCTGATCGCCAGCCCGCGGCTCTACGCCACCTTCCTGCTGTGGCTGATGAGCGAGCTGTTCGAGGAGCTGCCCGAGGTGGGCGATCCCGAGAAGCCGCGCCTGGCCTTCTTCTTGGACGAGGCGCACCTGCTGTTCCGCGACGCCCCCAAGCCGCTGCTGGAAAAGGTCGAGCAGGTGGTCCGCCTGATCCGCTCCAAGGGGGTGGGGGTCTATTTCGTCACCCAGAACCCGGCCGACATCCCCGAAACGGTGCTGGGCCAACTGGGCAACCGCATCCAGCATGCGCTTCGGGCCTACACACCGGCGGAGCAGAAAGGCCTGCGCGCCGCCGCCCAGAGCTTCCGGGAGAACCCGACCTTCGACACCGCCGAGGCGATCCAGGGCCTGGGTGTCGGCGAGGCCCTGGTCTCGGTGTTGGACGAGCGCGGCGCGCCGACCGTGGTGCAGAAGACCCTGGTCCGGCCCCCGGTCTCGCGCCTGGGTCCGATCACGCCCGCCGAGCGCGCCGCGGTCATGGCCCAGAGCCCGGTACGCGGGCTGTATGATGTCGCCAAGGATCGGGAGAGCGCCTTCGAGACCCTCAAGGCCCGCGCCGTCGCGGCGGCCGAGATCGTGGAAGCCCCGCCCGTCCGCCGGGCCGCCGAGCCGGACGACGAACCGGCGCGCCGGGCCGAGCCCCGCGCCCGCGCCTCCAACCGCCAGGGCATGGGCGAGGCCTTCGCCAAGTCCCTGCTGCGCCAGGCCGGCAGCACCATCGCCCGCGAACTGATGCGCGGCGTTCTAGGCAGCCTGAAGAAGCGGCGGTAGGGGGCTCCAGATGCTCCCCCTCTTTGGGGGAGCTGTCGGCGAAGCCGATCAATCGCGTCCTAGACGCTCACCCGCGCATCGCCCAGGGCGTCGCGGACGGCGGCGGCGAGCTGCTCCGCGCGGAAAGGCTTGCGCAGGACGGGCCAGGCCGACGCGTCCGGGGCCTGGTCCAGGCGATCGCCGGCATAGCCGGTGGTGAGGATGATCGGCAGGTCGGGATGGCGCGCCCGCGCGGCGCGGGCGAGCTCGGCGCCGTTCATGCCGCCCGGCATCACGATGTCGGAGATCAGCAGGTCGAAGCGCTCAGGCCCAGCGAGCCGCAGCAGGGCCGAGGGCCCGTCGGCCTCGCTGGTCACCCGGCAGCCGAGATCGTCCAGCAGGCCCTCGGTGACCGCCCGCACGGCGCTGTCGTCCTCCACCAGCAGGATCCGCGCGCCCCGCGCCCGACCGTCGTCGACGGCGACGTGGTCGTTGGGCGGCTCGACCCGCGCCTCGGGTTCGGCGGCGGGCAGGTAGAGGGCCACGGTGGTCCCGCGCCCCAGTTCGGACTCGATGGCCACCGCGCCGCCGACCTGCTTGATGAAACCATAGACCTGGGCCAGGCCGAGGCCGGTGCCCTTGCCGACCTCCTTGGTGGTGAAGAACGGCTCGAAGGCCCGTTCCAGGGTCTCGGGCGCCATGCCCGCGCCGGTGTCGGTGACGCTGACCACGATGTGGTCGCCGGCCGGGGCGCCGGCGACCTCGCCCTCCGCCAGCGTGCGGCGGGCGGTGGTGATCTCGATGCTCGCACCGGGCCGACCGGCGGTGGCGTCCACGGCGTTGACCACCAGGTTCAGTAGGGCGGCCTCGAACTGGGCTGGATCCAGACGGCTCATGCCGACCGCCGGATCGCCGCGCAGGACCAGGGGAACCCCCTCGTCGCCGGCGCGGCGGGCCAGAGGCTCGACCTGCTCGACCAGGCCGTGGACGTCCACCACCTCCAGCTTCAGCTCCTGACGGCGGGCGAAGACCAGAAGCTGGCGGGTCAGGCGCTCGCCGCGACGGCCCGCCGCCAGGGCCGCCTCGCCCAGGCGGCGCACGCGGGCGGTGTCTTCGGGATGGCGCAGGATCATGTCCAGGCCGCCGATCACCACGGTCAAAAGGTTGTTGAAGTCGTGCGCGACCCCGCCGGTCAGCCGGCCGACGGTTTCCAGGCGCTGGGCCTGGGCCAGGGCGGCCTCCGCGCGGGCCTGTTCCTCCAGGCTCTCCTGCAATTCACGGGTGCGCTCGGCGACGCGGACCTCCAGTTCGGTCCGGGCCTCGACGATCTCGGTGATGTCGGTGGAGGTTCCGAACCAGCGGTGGATCGCTCCGGCCGGATCGCGGACAGCCGAGGCGCGGCCGTTGACCCAGCGATACACCCCGTCATGCCGGCGGAGGCGGTACTCGATGTCGTAAGGCAGGCCCCCGCGTGTGGCCTGGGACCAGGCCTGCTGGACCCCGTCACGGTCCTCGGGGTGCACCAACCCAAGCCATCCCTCGCCGAACTGTTCGGCGGCGGGTTTTCCGGTGTAAGCGGTCCACTGCGGGCTCAGATAGTCGCAATATCCGTCGGCCCGCGTCGACCAGATGAGTTGCGGCAGGCTGTCGACCAGGGCGCGGACCCGGGCCTCGCCTTCGCGAAGGGCGGTTTCGGCGACCCGGCGATCGGTGACATCGACGCACGAGCCCACATAACCCATGAAGGCGCCCTCGTTATCGAAGGCCGGCGCGGCGGTTTCCTCCAGCCAGCGATAGCGGCCGTCGTGGCGGCGGATCCGGTACTCCAGACGGGCCGTTCCTCGGTGGACCGCATGCTCCGCATAGGCTGCCAGCAGGGGTTCACGGTCGTCGGGATGGACGTTCTCCAGCCAGCCGCGACCCCGTTCCTGCTCCAGGGTGCGGCCGGTGAAGGCGAGCCACGTGTCATTGAACCAGCTGGCGCGCTGGTCGACCCCGCTCGTCCAGATCAGCACGGGAGCGGCGTTGGCGATGTTGCGGAACTGGTCGCGGCCACGAACGGCGGCGGCCTCGGCCTCACGCTGGGCGGTGACGTCGCGGAACGAGACGGCCACCCCATTTTCGAGCCGCACGGCGCTGGAGCGCAGTACACGTTCCTGACCATCGATGACGCGGCGGACCTCGATATCGTCCGGGCCGCCGGAGGCCATCACCGCGGCGAAGCGGGCGATGGTCCCGGCCCCTATTTCGCCGGGAAAGGCCTCGCCGACCCGGCGGCCGACCAGGCCGTCGATACCGTCGGGGGCCATCTCTTCGGCGGCGGGATTGGCGTAGACCCAGGCGAAGTCGACTACAGCCCCATTCTCGATGACCGCTTCGAGGATGACGAAGGCGTCCAGCCCGTGTTCCTGGAAGATGCGGAACCGCTCCTCGGCGGCGACCCCGCGGATGATGGCCCGGCGCAGCGCCCTGGCGATGAGCACGGTGGCGAGCGCCGTGACCATGAAGAAGATGAGCTGCGATTGGTTGGGGGCGTCCGTCCACAGCGCCACCGCGCCCGCGCTGGCCAAGGTGGCGATCAAGCCCCCGCGCAGGCCCGCCACCAGGGTCGCGAACAGCACCGCTGGATAGTAGGCCATGAAGTTGGGCGGATCGGGGAGGACGAAACCGGCGGCGTAGCGGAGGCCGGCGGCGAGCGCCACTGCGGCGAGGGCCGCGGCATAGGCCGCCGCCGGATGTTCGATCGCGGTCGCGAACCTCTGCGCCCAACGTCCGACCATGACGCGCTAACGCCCCCAACAATGCACTCCGGCCTACGGAAGGCCGAAACGGGGCGGAGGTAAAGCCGCGTCATGGATGAGGCGGACCGGCCCCGCGGACCGGTCCGACTGAATGCCTTAGCGCGGAGCCATCCGGATGGCTCCGTCGAGGCGCACGTCCTCGCCGTTGAAATAGCCGTTGGTGATCATCTCCAGCGCCAGGGACGCGTAGTCCTCGGCGTTGCCGAGGCGCTTGGGGAAGGGCACGGAATTGGCCAGGGCCTGTTTCACCGCTTCCGGCGCGCCGCGCATCAGCGGGGTGTCGAAGATGCCGGGGAGGATGGTGTTCACCCGGATGCCTTCGCTGGCCAGGTCGCGGGCGATCGGCAGGGTCATGCCGACCACGCCGCCCTTGGACGCCGAATAGGCCGCCTGGCCCATCTGGCCGTCCTCGGCCGCGACCGAGGCGGTGTTGACGATGGCCCCGCGCTCGCCGTCGATCGGCTCCAGGTCCAGCATGCCCTTGGCCGACTTGGCGATGCAGCGGAAGGTGCCCACCAGGTTGATCTGGATGATCAGGTTGAAGGCGTCGAGCGGGAAGTGCTTGGTCTCGCCGGTGGTCTTGTCGCGGCCGGCGGTCTTGGCCGCGTTGCCGGTGCCGGCGCAGTTGACCAGGATACGCTCCTGGCCGTGGGCCGCGCGGGCCTTGGCGAAGGCCGCGTCGACCTCGTCGTCGGAGGTGACGTTGCACTTGCAGAACACGCCGCCCACTTCTTTTGCGACTTCTTCGCCCTTGGCTTCGTTCATGTCGAAGATGGCGACCTTGACGCCGTGGGCCGCGAGTTGGCGCACGGTGGCTTCGCCGAGGCCCGAGGCGCCGCCGGTGACTACCGCGGCGATGGAGGAATCGAGTTTCATGGACGCTTGGCTCCCGTTCTCGTCTAAACTGATGTCGGAGGCTTTAGCCCGATGAGCGCAGACTCAAAAGCGTCACGCCACGTCAACGGCGGCGCATTCGACCCAAAGCAGACGCTTGATCCCGCCCGGGCGCTGGTCCCGTCGGTGGTGCAGGTCAATGAACAGCGCGTGGCCAAGGGCTTCTGGCCGAAGATCCGGCGCACGGCGGCCAAGATCCCCTTCGCTGGGGACGCGCTCTCGGTGTGGTTCTGCGCCAAGGACCCCGCGACCCCGCGCACGGCCAAGGCGATGATGATGGCGGCGCTCGCCTATTTCGTCCTGCCGGCCGACGCCATTCCCGACGTCCTGGCGGTGGTGGGCTTCACCGATGACGCCGCGGTGTTCGCCGCGCTCATGGCCCTGGTGGGTAAGAACCTGAAGCCCCGCCATCGCGCCGAGGCCAAGGCCCTGCTGAACCAGATGCAGCGCGACGACGACTAGAGCGGCTCCTCGCTCACGACGACGGCGGCCTGCCTGGCCTTGCTGAGCTGATGCTCGCGCCAGGTGATGAGCAGGGTCGAGGCCACCACCAGGGCCGCGCCGGCCACGGTCCAGACGCTGGGGATCTCGTGGAACAGCGAGACGCCGACGATCACCGTGAACACCAGTCGGATATAGTCGATGGGCGCCATGGCCGCGGCGTCGCCGATCGACATGCCCTTGATGTAGCAGCCCTGGGTGATGGTCCCCAGGACGCCCATCGCCCCCAGCAGGACCAGGTCGAAGGGTTCGGGCCAGCGCCAGGTGAAGATCGCCCCGGGTATGCCCAGGATCAGGCCGAGCGTCGCGGCCCAGACCAGCAGCACGGTGGGCGAATGGTCGCGGGTCATCACCTTCATGCCGGTGATGGTGAGCGCGAACAGGAAGGACGAGGCCAGCATGGCCAGGGCCGGGAGGCCGATGGCGAACGTGCCGTCCACTCCCGGCCGCAGCATGACCAGCACCCCGAGGAAGCCGACCACCGCGGCGGCGATCCGCAGGGGCCCCACGGTCTCGCGCACCACCAGGGCCGCCAGCGGCACCAGCCAGAGGGTGCGGGTGAAGGACAGCGCATTGGCGTCGGCCAGGGGCATCTTCTGGAAGGCGTAGAAGGAGAGGATCATCCCCACCGTGCCCGCCGCCGAGCGGAACAGCAGGATGCCCGGCCGGGTGGTCGTATAGGCCCCGCGGCCGCGCCGGATGATGATCGGCAGGAGCACGATGAAGCCCGCCAGTTGGCGATAGAAGGTCTGAAGCGCCGCCGGATAGTCGTCGCCCAGGAACTTGATCAGCGTGGTCATGCCGGTGAAGCCGAGCGCCGAGGCCACCATCCACAGGGCCCCGTGGACGTTTGGGGTCAGGGCGGCGCGGGGCTCAGCGCTCACGGATCCATCCGGTGACCGACAGTCGCTCGCCGGCTGCGTAGCTCGCCACCTGGGTCACCGCGTGCAGCTGGGGCACTCGGAAGATGTTCAGCGCATTGAAGGTCGGGACATAGGCCTCGGCCACATGGCCGTCGGGGTCATAAAAGGCGAGCAGCCCGCCCCAGTCGGTGCGCCAGGCCGGGGTGAAGTTCAGCACATAGGCGTAGAGCCGGTTCTTGCCCTCCACGCCGTCGTCGTGGGCGGCGAGGAAGTCGCCGGCCCGGTAGCGGGTGGCCTGGGCGTCAACATAGGCCGGGCGCGGATCGCCCGTCAGCTTGCGGACGAACTGGAGGAAGGCCTCGCTGTTCAGCAGGCTGTAGACGGATTCCAGGGGCGCCAGGGGGCCGCCGGCGCGCTGGCCGGCCTCCATCAGGTCCGACAGCCGCCAGGCGTCGAACTGGTACTGGAAGCCGGCCTTGCCGCCCTCGACCATGGCCGCGTCCATGGCCGCGCGCCGGTCCGCCGGCATGGCCGCCAGGGTCTCCAGGGCGAAGTCGTAGGCCTTGCCGCCGATGTGCATGGACTTGTGCCAAGGCGTGGCGGTCGCCAGCGCCGTGCTCACGGCCCGGGCCTGGGCGAGCGGCAATATGCCGGGCAGGTGCAGGCGCCCGAAACGGGCGAAGGCGGCCGTCAGCTTGCCGGGGTCGACCCCGGGCGCGAGCCTCAAGCTGGAGGCCGCACCGCTCAAGGCTGGGCCGGCGCCAGGTCGCCGAACATGGCGGCGAAGGGCGAGCCGGCGCTCTGATCCCAGGCGTGGCGGCTGCCCACGGTGATCCCGCCGTCGACCACGATGTGTGTCCCCGAGACGAAGGCCGAGGCGTCGGAGGCCAGGTAGAGCGCGGCCTGGGCGATGTCTTCGGGCATGCCGGCCTTGGGCACGGGCTGCACCGTGGCCGCGCCCTCCGCGACGCGGGCGGCCATCTGGTCGGCGACCTCGCGCGGCAGGCCCATGGAGGCGCCGAAGATGGAGGTGGCGATCAGGCCCGGGCAGATGGCGTTGACCCGGATCTTCTGCGGCGAGAGCTGGGCCGCCGCCACCCGGCTCATGTGGACGACCCCGGCCTTGGCCGTGGAATAGGCGATGGGACCCCAGCCGGCCTGCAGTCCGGCGATCGAGGCGGTGTTGATGATCGAGCCGCCGCCGCGCTCCAGCATCAGCGGCACGGCGTGCTTCATGCCCAGCGCCGGGCCCCGGACGAGGACGTCGAAGATCCAGCTCCAGCCCTCGGCGGTGATCTCGGGGATCGAGGTCATCCGGTCGGAGATGCCGGCGTTGTTGAACAGGATGTCCAGCCCGCCGAATTCCGACTTGGCCAGCTTCAGAGCGGCCTCGATCTGGCCCTCGTCGGTGACGTCGCAGTGGGCGTAGGCGACCTTGCCGGGGAAGCGCCTGGCGAGCATGGCGCCTTTTTCGTCCTGGATGTCGGCGGCCACGACCCGCGCGCCCTCGGCCACGAACAGCTCGACCGTTCCCAGCCCAATCCCCGACGCGGCCCCGGTGATCACCGCCACCTTGCCGTCCAGACGACCCGCCATGCCCCGCTCCCTTTATATGATCGGCGATAACTAGAGCCGGATCGACGCGGCGTCGAGAGAAAGACCCTGTTCGGGCTTGGCGCCAACCCCCAGATGCTCCCCCGCTGGGGGAGCTATCGGCCGAATGGCGGACTCTTCCCGCCGGGGATGAAACCCCGCCGTCACGTCGCCGAAGTGCGCGACGCGCCACCTCCCCCAAATCGCGCTGCGCGTTGGGGGAGGCTCTGGGGACCTCAGTCGATCGTCACCACGACCTTGCCCATGGCCTTGCGGCTGCCGAGGTGGGCGATCGCGTCGGCGCCCTTGGCGAGCGGGAAGCTCTCGGAGACGTAGGGCTTGATCTTGCCTTTGGCGTAGAGCTCCAGCAGCTCTTCGATGCTCTGCTGGAAGAGGCCGGGATTGCGCGCCGTCCAGTTGCCCCAGAACACGCCGACGATGTCGCAGCCCTTCAGGAGGGCGAGGTTCAGGGGGATGCGCGGGATGTCACCGGCGGCGAAGCCGATCACCAGGTAGCGGCCTTCCCAGGCGATGGCGCGCAGGGCGGGCTCGGCATAGTCGCCGCCCACCGCGTCATAGATCAGGTCGAAACCGTCGGCGCCGCCGGCTTCCTTAAACAGGGCGCCCAGCGCCTTCTGGCCATCCTTGTCGAAGGGGCCGCGGCCATAGACCACCCCGGCGTCGGCGCCGTGCTTTATCGCCAGATCGACCTTCTCCTGGGTGGAGCAGGCGGCGACCACGCGGGCGCCCATGGCCTTGCCCAGTTCCACCGCCGAGAGGCCGACGCCGCCGGCCGCGCCCAGCACCAGCAGGGTGTCGCCGGGCTTGATGTGACCACGGTCCTTCAGCGCGTGATAGCTGGTGCCGTAGGTCAGGATGAAGGCCGCGGCGATGTCGTAGGGCATGGCGTCGGGGATCTTGGTCAGCCGGCCGGCCGGGGCGCTGACCTGCTCGACCATGCCGCCTGAACCGATCTGCGCCAGGACGCGGTCGCCGACCTTCACATTGGTCACGCCTTCGCCGACGGCGGAGATCACGCCCGAGAGTTCGCCACCAGGGGCGAAGGGGCGCGGCGGCTTGGCCTGGTACTTGTCCTCGATCATCAGCACGTCGGGGAAGTTGATCCCCACGGCCTTGACGTCGATGGTGGCGAAGCCGGGCTTGGGCGCGTCCGGCGCGGGGATGTCCTCATAGACCAGGGTCTCGGGTCCGCCCGTAACCTTGCTGAGCACCGCTTTCATCGTCGTCTCCCGCGTCATCTTGGATTTGGCGCGGACGCTAGCGCAGGGGCGCGGGGCGCGGAAGGGTCAGGCGAACATTTGTTTGATTGACTCCGCGCGGCTAGGTCGCGGGCGGTTCATTTGGTGGAAGGGCCGCCTTCGCCTATATTGGCAGGCTTCCAGACAGCGAGTTTCCCTTGGGCGTCACCCTTGATCTTTCGCGCGGATCCTCCGCGCCCACGGCCGTGAAGCCGAACCTCTCCGGCCTGACCCGCAAGGGTCTCGCCGAGGCGCTGGTGGCTGCCGAGGTGGTGAAGCCCGAAAAGGCCAAGATGCGGGCGACCCAGCTCTGGCGCTGGATCCACCACTATGGCGTCACCGACTTCGCCATGATGACCGACGTCGCCAAGGAGACCCGCGCGGCGCTCGCCGAGGCCTTCTCGCTGACTCGGCCCGAGATCGTCGAGCGCCAGGTGTCCAAGGACGGCACCCGCAAGTGGCTGATCCGCATGGCCCCGGGGATCGAGGTCGAGACCGTCTATATTCCCGATGTCGGCCGATCCGGCGCGCTCTGCGTCTCCAGCCAGGTGGGCTGCACGCTCAACTGCACCTTCTGCCACACCGGCACCCAGGCCCTGGTTCGCAACCTGACCGCCGCCGAGATCGTCGCCCAGGTCCAGGTCGCCCGCGACGACCTTTCGGAATGGCCCTCGCCCAAGGAAGACCGCCGGCTCTCCAACATCGTCTTCATGGGCATGGGCGAGCCGCTCTACAATCTGGACAATGTGGCCGACGCCATCGACATCATCTCCGATGGAGAGGGCATCGCCATCTCGCGGCGGCGGATCACCGTCTCGACCTCGGGCGTGGTCCCGGAGCTGCACGAGTTGGGCGAGCGCACCCAGGCCATGCTGGCCATCTCGCTGCACGCCACCAACGACGCCCTGCGCGACGTCCTGGTGCCGCTCAACAAGAAGTATCCGATCGAGCAGCTGATCGCCGGCATCCGCGCCTATCCGGGCCTGTCCAACGCCCGGCGGGTGACGTTCGAATACGTCATGCTGAAGGGGGTCAACGACAGTCCGGCCGAGGCTCTCGCCCTGCTCAAGCTGCTCAAGGGCGTGCCGGCCAAGATCAACCTGATCCCGTTCAACCCCTGGCCGGGAACGGACTACGAATGCTCGAGCTGGGGCGCGATCGAGACGTTCGCGGCGATCCTCAACAAGGCCGGCTACGCCTCGCCGATCCGCACCCCGCGCGGCCGCGACATCCTGGCGGCCTGCGGGCAGCTGAAGTCGGAGAGCGAGAAGGTCCGCGCCAGCGCCCGGCGCAAGGCCCCGGTCGAGCCGCCGGAGGCTGAGGGCATTGTGGTCTAGCGCCACCATGATAACCCTTCGCCCCGACCTTAACTTTCGCTGACGGGCCCCCATGCCGCCAGACCTGCAGTCCCCTGAAATCCAGGCCTTCGCAACCGGCTTTCCGATCACCCTGATGCATATCGCGGTGACGGTGCTGATCCTGGTCCTCGCCGCGGGCGTCTACATCCTGCTGACGCCGCACAAGGAGATCACTCTGATCCGGGCCGGCAATTCCGCCGCCGCCCTGTCGCTGGGCGGTGTGCTGCTCGGCCTCTCCATTCCGCTCGCCACGTCATTGGCGCGCTCCACCTCCATGCTGGAGATCGCGCTCTGGGGCGCCGCGGCCGTGGCGCTGCAGTTGCTGGTCTTCCGGTTGGTGGACATGCTGCTGCGCGGCCTGCCCCAGCGGATCCAGGAGGGCGAGGTCGCCGCCGCGGCCCTGCTGGTCGGCGCCAAGCTGGCCACCGCCGTGATCATCGCCGCCGCGGTCTCGGGCTAGGACAGTGCATTTCCCCCGGCTACCCGACTGGTTGGTCTATCTGGCGGTGGTGCTGGCGCTGCTGATCGGCGCCGTGGGCCGCCAGGAACGCGCCGACGCCCCTCCGCCGCCGCCGCCGGTGGCCGGGGAGGAGGGCCTGCCGCTGGGTCCCGCCTCGCCGTTCGATCCGTCGGTGGTGGTCGACGTGCCGGACATGGCCGAACCGGGGGTGGGCACCGCCTTCTCCGTGGCCGACAAGGGCGTCTGGGTCACCGCTCGCCACGTGGTCGACGGCTGTTCGCAAACCGCCATCGTGGTGGCCGAGGGCCGCGGCGTGGAGGCCAAGGTGCGCATCGATCCGCGCGGCGAGGCCGCGATCCTCACCACCGAGGGCGGGGCGCCGCCCCTGCCCATGGGTCTGGACCAGCCGCTTCGCCGGGGTGACCGCGCCTATCACCTGGGCTTCCCCCAGGGCCAGCCGGGGGAGGCCACCTCGCGCCTGCTGGGCCGTGAGAACCTGGTGGTGCGCGGTCGCGGCGCGCGCACCGAGCCGGTGCTGGTCTGGGCCGAGACCGGCCGCACGGACAATCTCAAGGGCTCCCTGGCTGGACTTTCCGGCTCGCCGGCCCTGGACCGCGCGGGCCGCGTGGTGGGCGTCACCGTGGCCGAGTCCCCCCGCCGGGGCCGGATCTACACCACTGCGCCCGAGACGGTGACCAGCGCGCTGGTCGCCACCCACGAGCGGGCCGCGGGTTTCGCCATGGGCGAGCCGATCACCATCGAAAACTACGGCCGGGTCGCCGACACCCTGCGCCGCGACCTGCGCGTGGCGCAGGTGATCTGCCTGAAGACCTAGAACTCCAAATCCTCCCCTAGCGCGCAGCGCGGTTTGGGGGAGGTGGATCGTCGCCTCTTCGCGACGAGACGGAGGGGGTTGAAGCGCGCCAAGGCGAGTCAAAGTCCCCCTCAGTCGGCTTTGCCGACAGCTCCCCCAAAAGGGGAGCATCTCAGGCTACCTAGACCGCGGGCTCCGCCGCAGCGTCGGTAGCTGTCTCATCCTTCGGGGTCTTGGCCGCGACCATGAAGGCCAGGACCACGCCGATCACCCCGATCAGGGCCGAGTAGAGGAAGAAGACCACATAGCCGGCGCCGAGCGCCTGGGCGGTGACCCCCGACTTGGCCGCCGCCGCGGCATAGGCTTCGGCCGGGGTGGCGGCGAACAGGGCCTTGAGCGCGGCGAAGACGCCGCCCGCGTCGGCCGAGGCCGCCGCCCCCTCGACGATCCGCCCCGACTGCGAGGCCACCAGCTTGCCCGGCAGAGAGTAGAGCGAGGAGAACAGGGCGTACTGGGTCGCTGTGAAGCCCGCCGACGTCAGGCTCGACATGTAGGCGATCAGGCAGGTGCCGGAGAAGCCGCCGGCGATGTTGTCCACTCCGATGGCGATGGTCAGCGCGCTCATCGAGGCGCCCTGCGTCGCCAGCCAGGCGAACACCAGGTTGCTCAATGGACCCGCGAAGGCGCCGACCACCAGGGCCCGCAGCAGGCCCAGCCGCACCACCGCGAAGCCGCCCAGGCCCACGCCGAGCATGGTCATGGGAATCCCGAACACCTTGCGGATCTCGGCGATCTCGATCTTCGAGAAGCCCAGGTCCTGGTAGAACGGGTTCATGATGTTGAGCACGAAGTCCGACAGCCGGTAGAGGCAGATGGTGGCCAGGATCAGCGCCGCCAGGCCCCCGAACCGGGCGAAGAATTCGCGGAACGGCTCGCCCAGGGCCACGCCCAGATAGCGGCCCGGCCGGGTCTGGACCCCGGGCACGGGGCAGGCGGCCAGGAAGATGATCGTTCCGCCGACGACGACCCCGGCGATCTGTGCGAAGACGCCCCAGGGCTTGGCCTCCCAGGCGGCCTTGAAGCCCTCGGCGGCGCCCGTCTGACCCAGGCGGGCCATGGCGTCGGTGATGATCGCTACATTGCCCGAGAGCCCCGAGCCCAGCACCAGGGCGCCGAACACCAGCACCGCCAGGCGGGCGAACCATTCGGGAATCTCGAAGGCCGGGCGCGAGGGGATGTCCTCGGCGTGGATCGGACGGATCTCGTGCTGGGCCTCGCGCGGCGCCCCCAGGACGCCCGCGACGCCGATCAGCATCAGGAGCGCCATGATCGCATAGCTCATGTTCCAGGAGATCACTTCGGCCAGGGCCAGGGCCGCGGCCCCGGCCGCCACATTGGCCAGCCGCCAGCCCCACTGATAGGCGGCCGCCATGACGCCCTGCTTCTCCTGCCCCGCGGCCTCGATCCGCCAGGCGTCGATGACGATGTCCTGGGTCGCGCCGGCGAAGCCGACCACCACCGCGAAGAGCGCGATCAGGCCCAGATTGGTCGCCGGATTTCCGCCCGCCATCAGCCAGAGGCCGATCATGATCGCCGCCTGGGCCACCAGCATCCAGGAGCGGCGATGGCCCAGCCACTTGGTCAGGCCCGGCACCTTGGTGCGGTCGATCAGCGGCGCCCAGAGGAACTTGAAGGAATAGGCCAGCGTCGCCAGGCTGAGGAAGGCGATGGTCTCAAGGCTGAGGCCGGCGTCGCGCATCCAGGCCGAAAGGGTGTCGAAGATCAGCAGGTTGGGCAGGCCCGAGGCGAAACCCAGGGCCAGCATCACCAGGGAGCGACGCTCCAGATAGACGGCCAGGGACTGCAGGGCGCCACGCTTGGGGGCCGGCGCGGCTTGGCTTTCGGTGGTCATGGACAGGCGTTCCCGGCGCGCGGGGCCGCCCCCGCCGTCAGCGGACCTTGGCCCGCTCCGCTTTTCCCGTCCAGTCGCCGCGCCCGGTCCATTTGGCTAGCGCCCGGCGCAGGGCGTCGGGAGAGAGCGGCTTGACCAGGAAGTCGTCCATGCCGGCCGCCAGGCAGGCGTGGCGGTCCTCCTCGAAGGCGTTGGCGGTGAGCGCCACGACCGGAGTCCTGACCCCCAGGATCCGCGCCCGCTCGGTGGTCTGCAGGCCCGACATGCCGGGCATGCGCATGTCCATCAGGATCAGGTCGTAGTCGCCGACCGCGAGCGCCGCCAGCGCCTCCTCGCCGCCGCTGGCCTGGTCGACGGCGCAGCCTTCGCGGCGAAGCAGGGTGCGGGCCAGCAGGGCGTTGATGGGATTGTCCTCGACCAGCAGCACGCGGGCGCCTGGCGCCGCGGCGGGGGCGACGCGATCATCTTCTTCCGGCGCCTCGACGCGATGGGCGCCCGCGCGCAGGCCGGCGGCGGCCAGCACGCGCTCGGCCAGGGATCCCCGGCGCAGGGGCTTGATCAGGTAGCCGGCGAAGCCCGCGGCGCGGTAACGGTCGATCAGGCCGCGATCCTCCGGCGCGAGCAGCACGATGGCCGTGCGCCCGGCGGGCAGGGGCAGGGTCTTGCCCGACGCCGCGAGGGCGTGGTCCAGCAAGAGGACATCGGCGGGGCCGGCCTGGGCGATCAGGGCCGCGACGCTCGTGGCGCCGACGGCGTCACCGCCGCCGGCCTCGATCAGGCGCCGCGCCGACTCGGCGAGGACGGGATTGGCGCTGGCCAGGGCCACGGTGCGGCCGCGCAGGGCGAATTCAGGCGTGGCCGGCAGGCGTTCGAGGTCCGCCTCGAACCAGAAGGCCGCGCCCCCATGGGCCGAGGTCTCGACCCCGACCGCGCCGTGCATGGCGCTGGCCAGCTTGCGGGCGATGGCCAGGCCCAGGCCCGCCCCGCCCAGTTGCAGGTCGTGCGACGGGTCGGCCATTTCGAAGGCCTCGAAGATCTTGTCGCGGGCCGCCTCGGTGACACCCGGGCCGGTGTCGGCCACGGTGAAGCGCAGGCGTTCGCCCACCTCGGCGACGGTGACCAGCACGCCGCCTTGCGTCGTGAACTTGATGGCGTTGCCCGCGAAATTCAGCAGGATCTGGCGCAGCCGGCCCTCATCGGCGAAGGCCTGGCCGATCCCGGCCGGAGCGGCCCAGGCGATCTCCAGCCCCTTTTCGCGCGCCCTCGGCGACATCAGCTCGCACACCGAGCGCAGCAGGCCCTCGACCTCGAAGGTCGACGGCTGCAGCTCGATCTTGTCGGCGCCCAGGCGGGCGAAATCCAGTACGTCGTTGACCAGGCCCAACAGGTGCTCGCCGGAATCGCGCAGCGCCGCCACATAGGCGCGCTGCTCCTGGGTCAGGCGGGTGCCCTCCAACAGCCGGGCCATGCCCAACACGCCGTTCAGCGGCGTGCGGAATTCGTGGCTCAGGGAGGCGAGCTGTTCGGCGCTGACGTTCGCGGCGCGGGGTGGGGTCTTGCGGGCCATGACGTCAACCCTAACGACCGCCGCTTAATGGAGGGTCAAACCTCGCTCAGGACGAGCGAGGGACCGCCATCTCGCGCGCCAGGGCCACCAGGGCCGTCCGCGCCGAGGCCTTGGGTATGTCGACGAAGGCTTCCAGCAGGTCGACCGCTCCGGATACGGCCAGGGCCTGGACGATGTCGTCGGCGGCGTCGGAGATCGCGCCCTCCTCGCCGACCAGCCAGCCGACCGTGGTGTCCAGCGCCGCGGCGACCGCCACCAGGGTGGAGCCCGAGACCCGGTTGGCTCCGCGCTCGTACTTCTGCACCTGCTGGAATGACACGCCGATCTGATCGGCAAGCGCCCCCTGGCTTATCCCCAGGGACTTGCGCCGCAGGCGCATCCGCGCGCCGATGGCGATATCGACGGGATCGGGTCCGGCAGCGTCGTCGAGGGCCATGTTGCGACCTCCTCAGCCGCCCTGCGGCGATATACGGCGCAAGAGCGTAACCATAGCGAGTAGACTCGTTCTCGCGCGGGTGTCTAACCTGTTCACCTTATGCGCGCGCCGCAAGAGACGATCGAGGACCTTGTCGGGCTTCTCACTCCCCGGGAGCGGGATTGCCTGCGGCTTGTCGACCGTCATCTCAGTTCCAAACAGATCGCCCGCGAGCTTGGCATGTCCAAGGCCTCGGTCGACACCTACTGCGACCGCGCCCGGCGAAAGTTGGGCGTAGGCGACCGCTACAGCGCCGCGCGCGCCCTGGCCGACCATGACCCGGTTGTCCCCATCGCGTCGGGACATGATCCAATCAGGACAGACAACGAGGCCCCGCTACCGCTCCATGACGCCGAACAGGGAGATGGGGCGTATGGGAGAGTTGTTGCGAAGGCTGGCGGACGTCAGGGCGATCCGGACGGGGCTGCCGAGCGAGCCGGACACCGCGATCCGGCGGGCGGACGTCGAGCGGGCTCTGCGCCTGCGCCGGGAGGTGGAGGCCTTCGAGCGTCGCTGGCCGGAATACCGGAACGACCAACCGATGGCGCCCGGCTTTTCGTGGGGCCAGCTGGAGCGGCAGCTGGCGGACCTCGTCGACACCCCGGCCAAGCAGGCCATGGCTCGGGAGCTGGTTTCGGCCACCCGCAAGATGGCCCGCTTCAAGCCGCCGGAAATGGTGCTGCGGGAAATCCTCTGCCTCAGCTGGGCGCTCTTGGACGAGAGCTTCCAGCCGGAGTTGGAGGAGGGATCGGCCGAAATGACCTAAGCCCCGCGATACGCCTGGGCCTGGTCGGTCTCATCGCCATTGTCTCGGCCCTCGCATTCGGGGCCCTGCTGGCCGGCCTCCACGCCCTCCAAAACCTGATCTGACTCCACCGACATTCTGGAACTTCCACCAACGCACCGGGGGGCTACCGGCGCGCAGGAGAACACTCATGCTCAAGCAACGCCGTATGATCGCCGACCAGATCGCCGCCAGCCTGTTCGAGGCCGAGGCCGCCATCGATGTCGCCCTGGCCAAGACCGCCCGCCTGGCGGGCGTCATGCCGGGCCTTCGGGCCGACGCTGGCCTCTCGGCCCTGATCGGCCAGGACGCCGTCGAACGCGCCAGCGAGGCCATCGCCGCGCTCGCCAGCGCGCGGCGGGCCATCGTCGAGACCCACAAGGAGCTGGACGCCGCCAAGACCCAGATCGGCCTGGGCGCGGTGATGTTCGGCGATGGCGCTGAAAAGCCCCCGCAGGTGGCGCTCGGCCGCAGGCTCCGCACGGTGGGTCAGACCGCAGCCTGAGCTTTCAGCTCTGGCTCGCGTCTGCGAAGAATGGGACCCTTGGGCGACCAGGGGTCCTTACCTTGTATTTCCAGAACCTCCCGCAACAGATCTGGCTCGTCGTGATGGCCTTGGTTTGTGGCCTTGCATTCTGGCGTGGACGCCGCCCGGAATGGATCGTGGCGTGCGCCTGTATTCTGGCATGGGCGCTCACGCCGTTGGCGCAGAACTCACGCAATTGGTTCGACCCCCAGTGGGGCGTCTTCGCTGTCGACCTGGCTCTGCTCGCAGTGCTGGTCTGGCTGACCTTGACCACGGACCGGACCTGGCTGCTGTTCGCCAGCGCATTCCAGCTCCTGGCGGTGATCATCCACCTCGCCATTCTGGTCGACCACAGCGTGAACCCAATGCCCTACCGACAGGCCCTGGTCATCTGGAGCTATCTGGTGATAGCCGCCTTGGGGGTGGGGGCATGGCTGGAGGGCCGCCGCATGCGCGCCGATCAGCCAACCCCATAGTTTCCCGGAATCTGCTTCACCCCGTCGGTGATCTCGTACCAGGCCGGCTTGGAGGCGACATTGAGGTGGATCACGGGGCGCAGGCCGGGATCGTCGTCCAGGGCCGAGGCCGCCACCGGGAAGGTCTCGTGCTGGTCGGAGGGCTCGCCGATGGGCGAGCCGCAGGTTCCGCAGAAGCCGCGCACGTGGCGAAACGGCGGCTCGGGGGCATAGCGGCGGATGTCTTGGGCGCCGGACAGCAGGCGGAAGTCGCGGGCGCGGACCATCAGCACCGCGGCGAAGACCCCGGCCGACTTGCGGCAGCGCGAACAGTGGCAATAGGACAACGACAGCGGTTCGCCGGCGATCTCGAAGCGCACCGCGCCGCAAAGGCAGCTTCCGCGGATCATCGTAATTTCCTTCAGGCCAGGACGGGCGCGACCGTGCGCCGATAGACCAGCGCCTCGGCCACATGGACGCGGCGCACGCCGCCGGAGCCGTCGAGGTCTGCAATGGTGCGGGCCAGGCGCAGGGTCCGGGTCCAGCCGCGGGCGGTCAGGCCGCCGGCCTCGGCGGCCTTGGCCAGCAGGGCCCGGGCCGGGGGATCGAGGTCGGCGATCTTCTCGAGGAAGTCACCGTCGGCGCGGGCGTTGAGCGCGGCCCCCTCGTCGCCGGCCCGTTCGGCCTGCAGGGCGCGGGCGGCGGCCACCCGGGCGGCGGCCTCGGCCGTCCCCTCTGCCGGGGCGGGCAGGGCGAGGTCGGCGGCGCTCACCGGCGGCACGTCGATCTGCAGGTCGATGCGGTCCATGAACGGGCCCGAGACCTTCATCTGGTAGTCGGTCTGGCAGCGCGGGGCCCGGCCGCAGGCGCCGCGGCCGGTCCCGCCCATCCCGCACTTGCAGGGGTGTGTCGCACTTTGGCGAATGCCCGTTTCGGTGCGCCTCAAGGGTTTGAAGCCCGACCTGACCGCCCTCCAGGCGGACACGGCGTTGTCAGCGAGGCTCCGGCTCAGACGGCGCGAGCTTGGTTTGTTGCAGGTGGAGGCGGCACGGCTCATGGGCGTCAACGAGTGGACCTACACGAATTGGGAGAAAGCCTACTACGAGCCGCTCGACCGCTTCTATCCGGCGATCATCGGCTTCCTTGGGTATGAGCCGTGGCCAGAGCCAACAACGTTAGGCGAGGCGCTACAAGCGGAGCGGCGGCGGCGGGGTCTTCCTGTGAAGCGAGCGGCCGCTCTTGTTGGCGTGGATGAGGGAACGTGGTCGCGGTGGGAGAGGGGCGAATGGAAACCGATGACGCGGGCGCGCGACGTGATCGATGCATTCCTTCAGCTCTCGACGAAGGCCGTGTTTCCAGGGGAGGTGCGATAGATCGCGACCCGCTAGCGAATGAGAATTTCACCGTATCGCCTATCCTGCCGAAGCCACCACTCTTTAACTACCGGGCCGCCGGAAACTCGAGACGGTGCACCTGGTTTCCAAACCGTGCCTCATTGCGCGGCAGGCAGGCGGCCAGGGCCGCCAGCGCGCCGGCCTCGGACTGCAGGCGCGGCTCGTCTATAATTTCGGCCGAGGCGCGCAGAACCTTCGGCGGCGTGCGCAACCGCCCGAGGGTGTCGAGCGAGACCTGGAGCGTCACCGCGACCTTGTTGCGCCGCCCGATGTTGCGCCAGCAGGGCGCGACCCGTCCCCAGAGCTCGCCGGTCGAGGCGCTTCCTGTCGTCTCACCGTCGGTTTTCTCGCGACCCTCGCGCCCTTCGCCCAGGACGTCCGAGAGGGCGCGCGGGGCTGGCCGTCTTGCATCCTCACCGGGTTGATCTGGGGCTGTAGGCGCGGGCTTGGCGGCCTGGTTCGCAGCCAGGCGCTCGGCAAGGCCGCGGAAATCGTCTGTGCGCGCGCTCACCGGGATCGCGATGCCGTTCTCGGCCGTGGCTTGCAGCCGGGCCACCAGGGGACTGAGATCGGAGGTCGGCTCCGCGATGACCGGGCTCGGAGAATATAATCGGACCAACGCCACGCTAATGGTGGGCCCTGCCACGCCGCCCGCGGTGCTTGACGCCGAGACGAGGCCACCTTTGGCCGCGCTGAACATCAGCGTGAAGACGCCCGCATGAAGCAGGGTCGAGGTCAGCAGGATCGCGGTTTGCCGAGATCGCCTGCGGCCCTTCCGACGGGACTGATGGGCGCGCCGTGTTGGCATGAACGACTCAACGACCCCCGACGCGAATGCCGACCCCGATCTCACTGCAGGTTGCGCAACCCTATGTATATGTTATCGCTCGCACGGCAACGCTTGGGGGCGGCGCAGGGTGCGTGTTTTACGGGTCAAGTCCGCGGTGGATCGCCGAGCCCCCCGGGTTTGGCGGCGGACCGGTCTGCGGCCCGATCGCCGAAGCGAAGGCGGCTATGCTGTCGTCGACGCCATGGTCGGGCTGATGATCATCGCCATGGTGCTGATCGAGGGGCTCGGCGCTGCGCGGAACGCGGGCCAGGCCAGCGAGATGGCGCTAGATCTGCGTCGGGCCCATCAACTGCTGGTCCATCTCATGGAGATGGCGCCTGACCGATTGGGCGAGCAGACCGGCGTCAGCCAGGGCTTCGCTTGGCGGGTCGAGACGTCGATCACCGGCGGAGAACGTCCGATCGAGATCTGCCGCCGGTCCGTCGAACTGACGCGGCAGAACACCCGCCGTCACTATGAGATGGCCTCGCTCCAAAGCTGTCCCGCGACGCCAGAGCCATGAACGAGGCCGGCTACACGCTCACCGAGACCCTCGCGGCGCTGGCCGTCATCGGCCTGGCGATGGGAGGGCTGAGCCTTGGCCTGCAGGTCATCGGACGCCTGCAGTTGCAGGCCAGCCAGGGTGTGGCGAAGGATCATGAAATCCGGGCCTCGCAGAATCTTGTGGACGATCTCCTGCTCGCCGGCGCGCCCTTTCGCTCGCACGAGGCCGACAGGTTTGTGGGGACGGGGGACGGCTTCCGGTTCGCGTGCGGGGCCCCCGATCCCTGCGAGGTGAGCCTGCGCCGGGACGGTTCGGGCGAGCAGCTTCGCATCCAGTCCCAGTCCGGCGATCCAATGGAAATCGGCATCGGCGCCGCCGGAGAGGCCCGGTTCGTCTACCAGGGCTCGGCCGGCGCGTCGGACATCTGGCCGCCCCAGGCGCCCGAGCGGCAATCTTTGAAGGCGATCTCGCTGATCCGCACCTCGAGCTCGGGAGAGGCCATCCTCCTGAGCGCCCGGCTCTGGCTCGAGCAACCGGCCCCGTGCGCCTATGACACCGTCCTGCGAGACTGCCGATGATCTCGCTGGCCTCCGAGCGTGACGCGCCAACGCCGGTCGAAGCGGCGGACGACGCCGCGCCCGTCCAGCCGCAGGTCTTCGTGCGGGCCTTCTCCGTCCCCGCGGGCCTACCGTGGGAGCAGTCGCGCGCCGCCCAGCTCGACGCGCGGCATGGCTCACCCCTGCCGATTGACGAGCTGCTGGTCCAACTCAGGCGCCTCGATCGCTGGTCGCCGGGCAGGCCCGCCCGATACGCGGCCTTCTATATCCGCGGTCAGGACTATCGCGAGCCCTTCGAGACTACCCTCCAGGTCGATGGCCAATCGATCACGGTCGCCTTCGGCGCGCGCCGGCAGGATCTTGATCGCGTCAAGCTCGCCGCGATCGCGGCCCTGGCCATCGTCCTGAGCGGAGCGGTTCTGGGAGGTGGCGTGGTGATGGCGCTCGGCGCGCGCAGTCAGGCGCTGGCGAAGCTGGAAACCGCCGAACAACTGGCCCTGGCCAAGCGCAAGCTGGCCCTGGCGCATCAAAACCAGATCACCCTGGCGCGCGGGCTTCGGGGCGAGATCGGGCGCTCCAGGCCCGTCGAGGAGGTGCTCGCCGATCTCGACTGGGCCGCGGCGTCCAAGGCGCCGGACGCACGGATCTCCGCCCTGCATTGGGATCACGGCCTGCTCGCCGTGGAGGCGCGCGGCCAGACCCCGCCATTCATCGCTGGCGATCGCCCCTTGCAACGTTCCGGCGCCCAGCTTCGCCCGGGGGTGTGGCTTTGGGGTGTCGAACCACGGGCGGCCCGGGGCGCTGACCTGGGAGCGGATCGGTGATCCTGCAGGGACCGCCGACGGCGCGCGACGCCTTCATCGTGACCGGGGCTGTGGCCGGCTGCGCGCTTGGATTGGGAATGCTGTTGGCGACGATCGCCGCGCCCAAGGCCGTCGAGACCCGCGCCAGGGCCCTGGAGGCCCAGGTTCCGGAGATCGCCCGTCTGATGCGGCCGGGCCGTGGGGCCGCGACCCTGCAGCCAGGCACGATTTGCGCGGGGACACCCGCTCGTCAGGCCCAGGATCTGCGGGCGCAGCTCACGAGCTTGGCGGGCGAGCGCCAGCTTGGCCTGACAGCGCTCGACGTGCGGATCGAGCCAGCGGCGGATCCGAGGTCCAAGGTTACTCCCATCCGCTTTCGCTTCGAGGTCTCGGGGCCTTACGACGGCGCGATCGAGCTGTTGCGCCGGCTGGCCGCCAACCGGCCCATGGTGTTCGCCGACACCGTCGATCTCAGTTCGCAGACCTCCAGTGTCACCTTGGCTTTCTCGGGGCGCGTGTTTTGCGGCGAGTGATCTTTCTTAGCGCGGCGGCGCCCATCGGCCTGCTGACCGGCTTCCTCGCCTGGTCGGCCGCTGGGGGGGCGAGCGCGAGCTTGGACCGGCTCGCGCCCATCTCCGCGCAGCTGATGGCGTTGCGGCCGCTGGCCTCGGCGACGCTCCGGCAAACGCCGCGCGGCGAGGGCCTGCTGGCCATGCCGATCTTCGCGCTCACCGTGGGGCCCGGCGCGGTCCGTGAGCCGGCGATCCGGGTCGACGGCCTGTCGGTGTCCAGACGTCGCGCCGCGGCCCTGGTGTCCATCGACGGGGCCGCCGCCCAGTGGATGAGTGTCGGCGAGTCGCAGGACGGGGTGACCTTGCGCGCGGTCAGCGCGAGCAAGGCGGTTTTCGATACCGAACTCGGCGACAAGGAACTGGGACTGGGCGAGCAGTCGGCCTCCAGCGCGCCGGCCGCGAGCGCCAGCGACAGCGTCGAGGTCTCTCCGACCATCGTCGATCGGATCCCTCCGGGCTTCCGGTCGCCGCCCCCGCCCGCCAGCGCGAAAGAACAGCCCTAGTGATCTTGCGTAACAGCGCCCATGCGGCGATCGCGGGCCTGGTCTGTCTCATGGCGGGCCTGTTCGGGCTTGCGCCGGCCAGCCTGGCCCAGGCGCGGCCCCCAGCGGAGTCCTACGCCTTCGCCTTCCAGAACGCTGAGATCGCCCTGGTGGTCCAGGAGGTGCTGGGCGAGGCGGGCGTCGCCTATTCGATCGACCCGACCATCACCGGCCGGCTCACCTTCCGGATCGAGCAGCGACTGACCCGCGAGCAGCTGATCGCGGCCCTCGAAGCCGTGCTGGCGGCCAACAACATCGCCATGGTCCGAAACGGCGAGCTGCTGGCGATCACCCCGCAGGCCAAAGCCAAGTCCACCGCCGGGATCCGACAGGACCCACGGGCCATCGGTCTGGCCGGCTATGAGGTGGTGGCCATTCCGCTGGCCTACGCCCAGCCGACGGAGGTCGCCCGGGCCCTGGAAGCCATCGCCGCCTCCGACACCGTGCTCTACGCCAACGACAAGCTGGGCCTGCTGCTGCTCGGCGGGTCCGGCGCCCAGCTGCGCGCCGCCCTCGACGCCCTGAAGATCTTCGACCAGAGCGCCTTCCAGGACAGCCGGATCCAGTGGTTCGAGCTTTCCCAGGCCCAGGCCACGACCGTGGCGGGGGAGCTGGAGCGGATCGTCCAGGGCGCGGGCCTGGTCGGCGTGACCGTTGTGCCCCTCAAGCGGTTGAACGGGGTCATCGTCTTCGGGCGCTCGGCTGAAGCGCTGGCTGAGATCGCCAAATGGGTGGCCCGGCTCGACACGCCGGGCAAAGAGGTCTCCTCGACGCTCTGGGTCTATCGCCCGAGCCACACCTCCGCCGAGGCCCTGGCCCGGACCCTCGGCGGCCTCCTGGGAACCTCATCGGGACAGAGCCTCACCCCGTCGACCGCCTCCGCCCCGATGTCCTCGGCCGCCGGCGCGACTAGCGCGCCGGTCATGGCGCTCGCGATGGCCGGGCCCGGAACGGGCAACACCGATGAGGAGGTGCGGATCGGGGTTGATCGCGAGAGCAATGCGCTGCTGTTCTTCGCCTCGCCCACCCGCTGGGTGCAGGTGCAGCGGATCCTGGGCGAGATCGACCGGCCGCAACGCCAGATCCTGATCGAGGCCTCGATCATCGAGGTGACGCTGGGCCGACAGTTCCAGTTCGGGGTCGACTGGTCGGTGTTCTCCAACGACCTGCAGGTCAGCGCGGTGAACAACAAGACCGGGGTGGTCGCGCCGTCCTTCCCGGGCCTCTCCATCACCTTCCTGAACAACAACATCGAGGCCGCGGTGCGGGCGCTGGGTTCGCGCTCGAACATCGAGGTGATCTCGGCCCCGAAGATCATCGCCCTCGACAACCGCACCGCCCGCCTGCAGGTGGGCGATCAGGTGCCAATTGTCACCCAGTCGGCCCAGAGCACCAATTCGTCCGACGCCCAGGTGATCAGTTCGGTCGACTACCGCAGCACCGGGGTGATCCTGACCGTGACGCCGCGGATCAGCGGCGACAACCAGCTGGTGCTCGAGGTCGCCCAGGAGGTGAGCTCGGTTAGCAAGACCAGCACGTCGGGGATCGACTCGCCCACCATCCAGCAGCGGCGATTCGAGAGCGCGCTCATTCTGCGCAACGGCGGGACGGTGGCGCTGGGCGGGCTGATCAGCACCAACAAGTCCAGCTCCAACGCCGGCGTCCCGGGCCTGAAGGACATTCCCGTACTGGGCAGCCTGTTCCGCAGCGAGGGCCGCGAGCAGAGCCGCAGCGAACTTATCGTGCTGCTCAGCGCCACCATCATCGCCGACGCCGCCGACGCCGACCGGGCGATGACGGACTTGGCCTCCGACATGCGCGAGTTGAGGGCCCGTGGGCTGCTCCCGACCGTCACCCCGCAATAGCGGCTATGCGACGCCCGCGGCCCTTGTATTCGCCTTGGCGATCGCCTTGATCGCCGCGGCGTTGGTGGGGCGCAGCGTCGCGGCCCTGCGCCTGGCACGCGCCGACATGGCGCGAACCCAGGCCGAGTACGGGCTCGACGGAGCCCATTTCGCGGCCGCCGCCGCCATCGTGCGTAGCCTCGACGAGGGCCCCTTCGGCTGGAGCCTCTCCACCGATGTGGGCTGGGTCGAGATGCTCGCCGAGCCGGAGGCCGGCAAGCTCGGCGTCAAGGCGGCGAGCCAGCTGCCGGATGGGATTGTCGCCGCCTTCGGCGTGGCCGATCCCGCGGCGCTGAAGGCGAAGATGGCGCAGATCGACGAGCAGGATCTGGCCACGGAGATCGACGAGCTCGATCCCGCGCCGCTCTGGCAGGCCTGCGCGCCGCGCATGATCTCCGCCTTTGGGACGGCCAAGACCTTCACCTACGCCGGGCCCGGCGAGCCCCGCGCCGAGCGCGATCTCCCCAACTGGCGGGTAGGCGAGGTCTGGCGTGTGCGGGGCACAACCGCAACGGGTTGGCGCGACGACAGGATCGTGAGATTTACAGGAGACGCTCGCCATCCGGCCGCGACAGTCGCGCGGCGGATGGCGCGGAGTCATGTGGGGGAGGGGACATGCGCCGAAATACTGAGCGCCGCCGGCTAGATGGCCAGGCGGGCTACACCCTGACGGAAATCCTAGTAGTCATGGCGATCATCGGCCTGATCGCCGCGATCCTGACCCCCGGCCTGGTGGGTCAGCTCGGCCGCGCCCGCGCCAAGACCGCCAAGCTCCAGTTGGATTCGATCGCCGCCGGCGTGGAGATGTTTCGCTCCGACGTCGGCCGGTATCCGACCGAGGCCGAGGGATTGCGCGCCCTGATCAACCAGCCCGGCGACGTGGACGGCTGGACCGGCCCCTACATCAAGGACGGCAAGGTGCTGGACGATCCCTGGGGCAACGACGTCGACTACAAGAGCGAGCAGGCGGGGCGGAGCTTCGTGGTGAAGAGCCTGGGCGCCGACGGTCGCGCTGACGGCTCGGGCCTCGACCGCGACATCACCGCCCCATGACCCCGGCAGCCCCCGCCCTGGTCGTCGCGGGCCTGGCGGGCTTGGCGCTTGGAAGCTTCTCGGTGACCGGCGCGGTCCGCTTCGAACGCGCCGGGACGGCTCGGTCCGCCCGTTCGGCCTGCGACCGTTGCGCCGCGCCCCTGGGTTTCGCTGAGACCTTGCCGCTTGTCTCCTACCTGCGCCAGGCTGGCGCCTGCCGGAGCTGCGGCGGGGCCATCGACCCGATCCATGTGGTGGGCGAGGTCGCCGGATGCGCGGTCCTGGTGAGCGCGATGTTCGCCGAGGACCCACGACGCGGCCTGCTGATCGCGGCCCTCGGGCTCCTGCTGATCGCCTCGGCCGCCATCGACTGGCGCACCCAGCGCCTGCCAGACCGCCTGACTGTCGCCATGGCGGCCGTCGGCGCGACCCTCGCCTGGACCGCGTCGCCCGACCGCCTCCTCGAAGGGCTGGCCGCCGCCGGTTTGACCCTGGCGATCCTGCTCGGTCTGCGGGCCGTTCGAGGCCGGTTCGCCGCCGACCCAGGCCTGGGCCTTGGCGACGTGAAGCTCCTTGGAGCGCTGGCCCTCTGGCTGGGCGCGGCGACGCCCTGGGCGGTGGCCTTGGCCGCCGGCTTCGGGCTCCTGCTCGGACGGATCGGTCGAGACGCCGAGGGGCGTATTCCCTTCGGCCCCGCCATCGCGCTTGGCGCCTGGTGTGTCGGCGTGGCGAGCGAGGTCTCCCCGTGGCCGATGACAGCCTGACCTCGGTCTTCGCCAGCGTCGGGCGCTCCAAGCGCGAGGCGGTGCTGGAGCACCTTCAGGCCGAAAGGCTCGTGGACGCCTCGGCGCTGGCCCGCGCCGAGCTGGTCGCCGGACGCACCGGCCAGCCGATCGAGCAGGTCCTGAACCAGCTCGGCAGTCTCTCCGACGACGACCTTGTGGGCGCCTACGCCAAGGTCTGCGGCTGCGAGGTGTGGGAGCCGGCCAAGCTCTCCCTGACCGGCGATCTTAGCGGGCTGGGCGCCTCCACCGACTTCCTGCGCCGCGCGCGCCTGCTGCCGCTCCGCCGCGCGGCCAAGGCGCTCACCTGCGCGGCCTGCGATCCGCTGGATGACCAGGCGCTCTCGGGCCTGGTCTTCGCCACGGGATGCGATGTCAGGATCCTGGCCGCGCGGCCGGCCGAGTGGCAGCGGGCGTTCGACAACGCCTATGGCGCGCCGGGCACGACGGCGCCGGCCCCCGACGAGCGGCGGCTCGAGCGGGAGATCGACCTCGTCAAGGACCGGTCGACGGAAGGATCGGGCGCCCGGCTGGTGGCCTCGGTGTTCGAGGCCGCGATCGCCGCTGGCGCCTCCGACATCCACTTCGAGCCCACACGCCATGCCCTGCGGGTGCGCTTGCGGGTGGACGGCCGGCTCATCGACCACCAGGTGGTCTCGGCCGATTTGGCCGCCCCTGCGGTCTCCCGCGTCAAGGTGATCGCCAACCTGAACCTGGGCGAGCGCCGCCTGCCGCAGGACGGGCGCACCACCTTCGTGGTCCAGGGCAAACAGGTTGACGTCCGCGTGGCCACCTCGCCGACGGTCTTCGGGGAGTCGGCGGTGCTGCGGATCCTCGACCGCACCGCCGTGCCGCTAGACCTCGACAGCCTTGGCTTGAGCGAAACCATCGCGGCGATGTTGCGGCGCGCGGCCCGGGCGGCGCACGGCCTCTTCCTGATCACCGGCCCGACCGGCAGCGGCAAGACCACGACCCTCTACGCCCTGCTCGAGACCTTCGCCGGATCGGGCAAAAAGGTCCTCAGCGTCGAGGACCCGGTGGAATATCACTTCGACCACGTGTCCCAGACCCAGGTCGCCGCCCAGCTTGGCCTCACCTTCGCCTCGGCGCTGCGCTCGTTCCTGCGCCAGGACCCCGACATCATCCTGGTGGGCGAGATCCGCGATCCCGAGACCGCGGCGGTGGCCGTGCAGGCCGCCATGACCGGCCACTTCGTCCTGGCCTCCGTCCACGCCAATGACGCGCTGGCGGTGTTGCCGCGCCTGCGCGACATCGGCGTGGAGCCCTACCAGCTGGCCGCCGGCTTCCGAGGCGCGGTCGCCCAGCGGCTCGTGCGCCGGCTCTGCCAGGCCTGCGCGGCGCCCGAGCTGCCGAGCGAGCCCGAGCACCTCTTCGCCCATGCGTTGGGCCGGGCCCCGCCGGCGAGTTTCGCCCATGCCGTGGGCTGCCCGGAGTGCCGCTCGACGGGGTTTCGCGGGAGGATCCCGATCGCCGAGGCCTTCCAGGCCAACGACGACCTGCTGCGCGCCGTGGCTGAGCACCGGCCGGCCGCCGAGATCGAGGCGATCGCCCGGGCCGGCGGCCTGAGGGGTATGGCGCACGACGGCTACGACAAGGCGCTGAGTGGCCTGACAACGCTCGAGGAAGTGGCCGCGGCGCTCCATGGCTGAGCGGCGGTTCCTCTATCGGGCGATCGACCCCTTCGGCCGCCGCGTCAAGGGTTCGGTCATCGCCCTCGACGATGCGAGCGCCTTCGAACAGCTGCGGCGCGACGGGCTCTCGCCGCTGTCGCTGCGCGCGACGGCGGCCGCGGCGTCGAAGGCCAGGCCCGCGGGCCTGCGGCCCCGGGAGTGCGCCGACTTCCTCTCCAACCTGGCCGATCTCCTCCAGGCCGGCGCCGACATCCGCACGGCCCTGGGCATCCTGGAGGCCCGGTTCGAGCGCCCCGGCGTCAAGGACCTAAGCGCGCGGCTGTCGGACGATATCGCCGGCGGGGAATCCCTGGAGCGCGCCTTCCTTAAGGCCTTCGGAGAGCGCCAGGCCTTCGTGGCGCCCATGGTCGCAGCCGGCGAGGCGGCCGGAGACCTGCCGGGCGGCCTACAGCGGGCGGCCGAGGTGATCTATTCCCGGCTCAAGCTGCGCGATCAAATGGTCTCGGTCATGGCCTATCCGGGCTTCGTGCTGGTGAGCGCCATTGGCGCCTTGCTGGTGATCCTGCTGTTCATCGTGCCGTCGATCGCGCCCCTGGCCACTGAGATGGGCGCCGAACCGCCGCTCGCCCTGTCGGTCATGATGGCCGCCAGCGACGGCCTGCGCGCCCATGGCCTGGTGATTGCGATGCTGGGCGCCGCCGGCCTGGCGCTGGTCTGGGTCGCGGGCGTCGCGGGCCTGCTGGACGTGGCGATCGAGCGCCTGCTGCTGGACGGTCCCGTGCGTCGCACGGTCGCGGGCCTGGTGTTCGGATCCTTCGCCACATCCCTCGGCACCATGCTGGCGGCCGGGACGCCGATCGGGGAGGCCCTGCGTCTGGCTATCCGGTCCTCGTCGTCCAAGGGCGCCCGGCGCAGGCTCGAACCAGTGGCCCACGCCGTGCGCCAGGGTGAGTACCTCTCCAACGCGCTCTCCGGCGTCGCCGGTTTCCCGTCCGCAATCGTGCGCCTTGTAGCAGTCGGCGAGGCTTCGAACGCCGTCGGGCAGTTGCTGATGCGCGGCGGCAAGCTCGAGGAAGACGCCGCTCTACGTCGGATCGAGACCCTCGGGCGCATCGCCGGCCCGGCCCTCATTGTCCTGCTCGGCGCCGTGCTGGGCGTCCTGATGGGCGGTCTGCTGTCTGGCGTGAGCCAAATGGGACAATCGGTATTGGAATAGGAACAGGATCATGGCGAACAACCAGAAACGCGCAGCCAAGGTCGGAGCTGCGCCTTGGGCGGCCCTGATGATCCTGGGGACGGCCCTGGCGAACCCGTCGACCGCCCAGCCTTCCGGGGAGCCGCCGCTGGTGAGCGCCTATCTCGAGCAACTCGCCCAGGCCTGCGGCGGCGCGGCGGCCGGCCGTCTGTCGCCCGATCGAGTCGACCTCAATCGCGACGGGGTCGACGACTGGGTCGTGGACGCGGCCCGGCGACCCTGCGTCAAGCCGGTCGCGGGGCTCGCGCGCCAGGGCGATCTCCTGACAGTGTTCGTGAGCCTGAAGGATGGGCGGACCGTCCCGGCCTTCCAGGCGGTGACCCACGGATCCCGGCTCGAACGGCTGTCGGGCGTGACTACCTTATGGGTGAGCGTCTCGGGGGCGGACTGCGGGGAGCCCGACCCAGCGGCGAGATGCGATCGGCGGCTGGCCTGGCGGCCCGAGGCCTTCCGCTTCGTTCTTGAGGCCGCCGGGCCAAAGGCCACGCGTTAGAACCCGCTGGGCCGCCGTTTCGCGGCGGCAGGGGCTCAGGCCTATTGGAACACAACCCGGCCGGCTGTCGCTGGTTGCGCCGCCGTCCCGCGCGCCGCGTCGCCGGCATTGCCGGGGCTCGTGCCCGATCCCGCGACCAGGGACGTCGACATGGTGTCCCGGGCGCCAGCGAAGGCAGACCCGCCCCCGCCCCCACTGCCATAGAGTCCGGGCTCGTTGGTGCCGCCGATGCCGCCTAGGTATCCGCCACCGCCCCCACCGCCGCCGCCACTCACGCCGTCTCCGTAGCCTTCCCGGCCCTGATAGGGTGCATGGCCCGAGGTCGCCGTGGCGCCTGCACCGCCTGGGACCGTCGAATAAGGGTAACCGTCCTGCGCCGTCGCACCGCCGCCCGCCCCGCCGGCGGCTGACGGCCCATTTCCGGCGCCCCCGCCACCGCCGGCGATCAGCACCGCCGACCCATCCGAATTGCGGATGCCGCTATAGCCGCCGCCGCCGAACCCCCGATAGGTGCTTCCGCCGCCGATGCCGCCGCCGTTCATTCCAGCCGCTACCGACATGCTGCTGCCGCCGACATGGACCGTGTAGGTAGCGTTGGCGGTCAGGAGCACCGTACCCCCGGCGTAACCACCTCCGCCGCCGGCCGTGCTGCCGCCACCGGCGCCCCAGACCTTAGCGGCGACCATGAAGGTGTTGGAGGGGATGATTGTCCAGGTCCCGCCCGCCGAAAGGTCTAGGGGGCCGTCGACCGCGATATTCCAACTCGTCTTTCCAGCCACGGCGGGGGAGATCGCGAAGGTCTTGGATCCGGCCGAGGTCATCAGCAAGTTGACCGTCCCGGTCGATGTTCCGCCCCGGCCATCGGACACCGTGTAGGAGAAGCTGTCGGGCCCAGTATAGGCGCTGGTCGGGGTGTATCGCAGGTACGAACCCAGGTTCTGGATGACACCGTGCGGCGAGGTCGCGTCGACGGCGGAATAGGTCAGGGTGTCGCCGTTGGCGTCCAGATCGTTTGCCTTCGGATCGAACGAAAGCCAGGTGTTGACCGGCAGGCTGGCGTCATCGGCGATCGCCACCGGCGGCGCGTTCGCGGCCGCGGCCGGCACGTGGCTGTAGCCGCTTGGGGGACTGTAGGTCGTGGCGGCCGATCCGAGTCGGAAATCGCCCTGGGCGACGCCAGCGGGGCAAGACTGGCCGGAAATGGAATAGCCAGGCTGGGACCCGGAATGGGCGAAATAGGGACCGGGGAAGGGCAGACTGATCGTCGGCCCCAGGGTGTTGTTCTTGTAGATCTTCAAGGTCTTGGCGTCGGCGTCCAGCGCGAAGCCATAGACATCGTTCACGGCGCCGACGCCGAGACTTGTGGGGTTCGACGTGGTGGCCCACCAGGCGCCAGAGTAGGTGTAGATTCCGGCGTTGTATTGCGAATAGCCGCCGACATTCCGTGCGACGGAAACATTGTTGGCGATGCCCGGCAGGAGGATTCCGCACTGGAGTTTGACCTCCCAGTAGAATTTGCCGCTCGCCATGTCATTCGGCGAATAGACGTTCGTGGCCGTCGAGGCTGCCGCCGCGACCGAGAATGCGGTGCCAGACAGAATGACTTGGCTGGCGTAGACGTCAGCTTGCATGACGTCGAGCGCGCCTAGCAACGGAGGCGTGACCGTCATGCTGACGGTCGCCTGGGCGGTCTCGCCGCGTCCGTCGGAGAGCATATAGGTGAAGCTGTCCGAACCCGTGAAGTTCGAATTGGGTGTGTAGGTGACGGTCTGGTTGGCGTTGAGCATCGCCACGCCCTTGCCCGGGCTGGTGACGGCGGTCATCGTGATGGGGTCGCCGTTCGGATCGCTGTCGTTACGACGCGGATCCAGGACGATGGATGTGTTGCGGGGAATCGTGGCGGCATCGTTCTGCGCGACCGGCTTGCCGTTTCCGACCGTGAGATTGATCGCGCCGATCGCGGTCAGGGCACCATCGGAGATGGTGTAATTGAAGGTGTCAGGGCCCGCATAGCCGACGTTCGGCTGGTACTCGATGAGATTGGTCCCCACCAAGGTCGCCGTCCCATTGGCCGGCGTGGTCTTGGCGGTGATGGTCAGGACGTTGGCGTCGGAATCATAGTCGTTGTCGAGCGGCCGCAGGGCGCTGATTCCGTCGACGAGCGCGGTCGCCCGATCACCCACGACATACTGGTCGGCCACGGCCACCGGCGCATGATTTGTGGCGGAGCGCACCAGCACCGAGACCCGCGCGCTGGCCGTGCCGTTGTAGCCGTCGGCGATTGTGTAGAGAAAACTGTCAGCTCCGAAATAGCCGACGTCGGGCGTGTAGGTGATCGACGCGCCGGCATTGTTCGACGTCACGCCGTGCGGGGGATCCTCGACCGAGGTGATGGTGAAGCTATGACCGTCCTGGTCGCTGTCATTAGTCATCGGGTTGAAGGTGACGGCCACGCCGGTACTGGTGATGCCGTCAGGGTTTGCGATCAGGGGACTATTGGCGGCCGCCGCTGAGAAGATGCGGAAGTCGCCCAAGGCGACCTGGCCGCTCCCCGTCCGCTTGATCCGAAGATAGCGAAGTGCAACGCCGCCAAGGCTGATTGTGCGCATCGCCCCGGCCGAGAGGCCGTTCGCCGTGGCCGCGGTCTTCCAGATCGTCCCGTCGGTTGAGTACTCGACGATGGTGCCGTTGATGTCCTCGGCGTCTGCAGTGACGCTTGCCACCACTGCGGGAACGACGTCGATGTGGTTAACGTTCTTGACCGAGCCCAGATCGGCCTTGATCCAGGCGCCGACCTCCGTGTTGGTTGCATGGATGGTGGCCAGCGCAGTGAACGCGCCGTCCTTCATGCCGTTGGCCGCCGTCAGTCCAGTGGTCCCGGCGTTCGAGGACGCCGTGAAGGCCGTCGGGATGATTTCGACGAACTCAGCGCCATTGCTCAACCGAGTGCGGTTGCCGGCGTTATCATAGGTATAGGCGACCTTCTTGCCATCCGCGTCGATCGCCGAAACCAAGCGCCCTAAGGCGTCGTAGGTATATTGGGTCGACTGCGCCTGGCTTGCCGGGACGCCGACACAGAGCGCGAAAAGGCTCACCGCCCCGACGCGCAGGGCGTCCCTGACAACATGCATCGCCACGAGCCCCCTCCGGCATCAACCTTGGCCTTACAATCTGTGATGGAAGGGAAAATGCAAGGGTCGCTTTGCGCGTGGGGCGACAAAGTCGCCTCAGTGCTCCGATCTTGAGAGCACCGTTTTGCGAAACTGATTGAACCGGCCACCTTCGCAATTGACGGTTGCTGAAGCTTTGCCATACGCTCCTGCAACCTGTCCGCGCAGGGGCCTAAGACGGCACGAACCCTCGGCGCGCATGGAGATCAAGTCTTTCACGTCTGGGCGGCCGGCCCAAAAGGCGCGAAGCGAGCCGGGGGGCGGGTATGGGTTGGGGACGAGTTGGTCCGCGCGTCTGGACGCGCGCCCTGGGCGGCCTAATCGGGTCGATGGCCTTGGCGACGGTCGCGCATGGAGCGGCCTCGACCAAGATCGGCACGGCCTCGCTGATCACGCCCACTGCGGCCAATACCTATTTCGGCTCGGCGACGACCTCGACCAACAGCACCGGCGCCGTAGGGCGGCCGAAGGAAATCGTGGAGCTCGCCCGCGCTCTGAAGGGTGACCCCGACCTGATCTATGAGCACGTCCGCAACAACACCACGACGGTCTGGACCTATGGCCTGACCAAGGGCGCCATGGGGGTGATCGTCGATCGGGCCGCAACGGCCTTCGACCAAGCCCACCTCATGGTCGAGCTGCTGCGCGAGTCCGGTTTCACGGCCGAGTATAAGGTCGGGACGATCACGCTGAGCGCCACGCAGTTCTCCGACTGGACGGGAATCACCTCGGCCACGGCGGCCTGCCAGCTGCTGTCGAGCGGCGGCATCGCCGCGGTGATCAACGGGACCACAACCGCCAACTGCGCCTATGGCGCGGCCAGCGTCACAACCGTGCAGATGAGCCACGTCTGGACCTATGTGACGATCCAGGGCGTCGGCTATTTCTTCGATCCGTCCTACAAGCCGCACACCTTCAAGACGGGTATCGACCTCGCCGCCGCCACGGGCCTCACCACCGGTCAGGTGATGAGCGTCACCGGATATTCCGGAACCCAGTCAGGCGTCTCGTTTGGCCATACCTACGACAACGCAACGGTAAAGAGCACGGTCGCCGGCTATGCCGCGGCCATTGAAACCAGCTTGGCGGCGAACGCGCCCGCGGCCGGCCTGTCCGACGTGGTGGGCGGACAGTCGATCACGCCGGCGACGCTTCCGGTCGGTGGGCTGCGACAGCTGGCTCTGCCCTACACCCACAACACCCAGCGCACCTACGGCGCCGGCGTGCCGAACCAGTACCGAACGAAGGTGCAGGTCCAGATCACCAAGGTGCGGCCCGACACAACAACGCCGACGATTGTCGACAAACTGCTCTATGCCGACGACATCTATGGTCGGCGGCTGGTGTTCGACACCAATTTCGACACCACCGGGGCGACGTTCACCAGCGCGCTGAAGCTGGTCGACGACCTCGGCGCGACCATTAATCTCGTCACGCCCAGCGCCTATTCCGACAATCCGACCTTCAGCCGCGGCACGCTCACGTTGACCCTGAACGCGCCCTACGCCGCCAATAGCGGCGCCTATATGGACACCGTCTTCAGCCGTGCGGTGAACTATGCGCTGCCCTTAACCATCGTCGATGGTTTCGGCGACGCGGGCTCGGGGCTCGTGGACAAGTGGGGCTCGCGGCGCGATACGGTCATGCCGGCGGTGGGCGACACGGGCTGCAAGGCGTGCTTCGTCAAGTACAAGGCCTGGAAGGGTGACGGTCGTCGGGAACTGCTGGCGGCGAGCTGGCTCGCCCAGAGCTCGAAGGCCGCCCGCATCCACGCGGCGATCGCCAAGTCGATCTACGCCCACCACTATTCGATCGGCGTGTCGTCCGCCGACACCACGGTGATCCAGACCCCCAACGGCTCCTACTGGGTCGCCGACAGCTTCGACCGCTTGGACGTGGAGACTGGCCTCAGCCTCACCAGCAGGACCGCCGTCGCCCTCGACCGCCGCGCGGCGCTGCACGCGACGGCCGCGACTCTCGCGGCGCTCAAGGGAAGCGTGTCGGCCCAGGTCTCCGACCTTCCGGATACGACCTCCACTGCCGCACGATTCGAGTGGGGCAACGCGCCGGAGAGCGGCACCGACCCCGCCGGCGGGACGGTGCGGAAGTTCTTCCAATACGTCAATTCCACCGAGGCCAGCCAGGCGCTCGGCCTGTCGAAGACAGAAGGTATGACTTCGACCGCTGATGATGGCGTACATGGCGACGGCGCCACCCCCGAGATCGGTAGCGCTGAGGTCCTGGCGCGCCGGCAGGCCGTGGCCGATGCCGTCTCGGCCTATGTGACGGCGGGCTTCACGGTGATCGCCTCGGAGGAGGCTTTCCTGGGCCCCGGCGAGCGCGCGGCGGGCTTCACCTTCGTGACCGGCGCCACCTATAGCCATGCCCAATCGTCCCAAAGGGGCGGGGCGCTCACCGCCAGCAAGTACGATGGCAATGGTGACCCGATCGAAATCGCCAACCTGGTGATCAATCCCAATGGCGCCCTGGACGCCGGCGGTGGCGGCGCCCAGATGCACCACCAGACCCAATACGACCCGGCCACCTCCGCCGACGTGGTCAAGGGGCGGTTCGTCGACACACCCGTCGGTTCGATCACCGCGGTCAGCCCGGCCAGCGTGACGTCCGGGGTGGGCGCCTTCCCCTATAGCCTCAGCGGCCAGTTGATCTGGCGCGGCGGCGAGGTGAGGGACGACACGTACGGCTCGCTCAATCACCGCGAACCCCAGGGGGGCTGGACCACCAACTGGGACAACAACCTGACCCTTTCCGGCAGCGGCCTGGAAGCCATGAGCGACACCGACGCCCGAGCGTCTGTCGGAACGGTCGCGGCCTTCTACGCCGCCCAGGACGTCTACAAGTCGAGCGCCTCCATCAAGCGCGAGGTGATCGGCCAGTTGGTCAATGCCTGGTGGGTTCGCGAACTCGCCAACAATGTCGCGACCGTCAGCCTTGGGACCGGGACGAAGCAGTTTCTCCGCAGGGCCAACGGCCAGTGGTTCGCGCCCGGTCCAGGCGCCTATTCGACCCTGGTCCAAACTGGCGCCCGCTCGGTTCTGCCCCGGCATCCGAGCAACTACTGCGGCTCCTCGGCAATGCTCAGCTACGTGCCAACGCGCGGCTGGACCTATGCGGGCATGTCCTTCGCCCGGACCGGTCCACAGGGCGACGTTCAGACCTATCAGTTCTGGAACGCCGAGATACGCGACGCCGGGGCCACGATCTGCGGCGAGCAACACGGTTTCCGTCTGTCGACCTGGGCCTGGCCGAGAGGGGTCACCCTGTCCTTCAACTACACCAACGCCACTCAGACGGAACTCTCGCGCCTGAGCTACATCAACAACGATACCTATTCACTGCGGCTGGAGTTCGCGAACGGTGGGGTCGACGGTTTCGACAATGGCTTGACTAATCAAAACGAGCGGATTGTCAGCGTCACGCAGCCGGCCGGACCGCTAGTGCAGCACACCGACCCGATCGGGGCGGTGACCAAGTTCGAGATCTCGACGCTCGGGACGGGCGACTATGCGCGCCAGCGCCTGGAGAAAATCTATCCCGCCGACACCCCGAGCGCGCCAGCGGTCCAGTACGTCTACGACACCCTGGCGCGGGCCAAGGAAAGCCGTGACAAGCTGGTGCTAGCCGGAAGCCGTGCCTCGACCCAGTTCCTGCTGGCGAACGGGTTGCGCTCCGAGATCATCGACGCGCTGGGCTATGGCTCGATCACCTATGCCGATCTCGACGGTCGGCCGGTCCGCGCTATCAACGCCTTGGGCGCGGCCTCAGTCACGACCTATGACGGCCGCGGCAGAACCCTTACGGCGACCGGGCCCGAAGGTGACAAGGTCGAGTTCGAATACAACGCCCGCAACCAGCCCACCAAGCAGATCGTCCGCGCAAAGCCGGGCTCAGCCGAAGCCGGGCAGAGCATCACCGCCGAGACGTCGTGGAACCCGACCTGGAACGCTCCGGATTGGACTAAGGACGCGAAGGGCGCCCAGACCGACTACACCTACAGCCAGGGTCAGCTTCAGTACGTCTCCTATCCTGAGCCTCAGCCCGGCGAGCAGCGACCGGGCCGCAGCGCCTACTATTATCCGGGCGGACTGACCATGTCGGTCACCAACACGGCGAGCGCGAGCACGTCGATGACGTATTCGGGTGTCTCGTTCGACAGTGTCACGAAACAGAGCGCCTTCTATGACATCGGCCCAAGCCCCGAGGGCGATCCCGCCACCCTGGTGTCGCCGCGCGGCGCGATTTCGAACATCACCTATGACCTCGTGCGGCGCCCCATCCTGCGGATCGAGCCACAGGTCGGCACGGCGCCCAGAGTGGCTACGCGCACGACCTACGATCTGGTCGGTCGGGTGACCAAGGTGGAGCGCGGCTCTTTTTCAGGCACGACCTTCACGCCGATTGAGACCGCCACCGCCGAGTACGACGCGATCGGCAACAAGGTGAAGGACGTCACGCCCGCCGGCGTAACACAGTACAGCTACGACGCCTTGAACCGGGTGGTCTGCACTGCGGTTCGTATGAACCCCGCAGTCTATGGCGCCCTGCCGACCAGCGCCTGCATCGCCTCTACGCCGGGCGTGTACGGCCCCGACCGGATCGTGCGCGCGACCTATGACGCCGTGGGGCAAGTCGTGCAAAGCGAGCAGGGGGTTGGCACGTCGGTGCAGCAGGTGACTGCCCGCTACACCTATTCGCCCAATGGCCAGAACACGACCCTGACCGACGGCAACGGCAACACGTCGACGTTTGAATACGACGGCTTCGGGCGGTTGAAGAAGCTGCGCTATCCGGCCGACCCGCGCGGGTCGGGTCTGTCGAGCACGTCGGACTATGAGGCCTACACCTGGGACGTGAACGGCAACCGCACCTCGTGGCGCAAGCGCGACGGCAAGGTTCTCAACTACACCTACGACGCCCTGAACCGGCTGCTGGTGAAGGACCTGCCGGACACCACGGCCGACGATGTCTACTACACCTACGACTATAATGGCCGGCTAACCCAAGCGCGTTTCGGTTCGCTCAGCAACCCGCCGGCGCTGACTCAGGGCTTCGACGCGCTGGATCGCGTCGTCTCTGAAGATAACGGCGGCGGTCGGCAGATCGCCACGCAATACGACGTCGAAGGCAATCGAACGAAGGTGAACTTCGAGGGGACGAGCGTCGCGAATCCGTACGGCGGCCGTTATGTCTATGACGTCGCCAACCGGCTCACCGAGGTCCACCTAAGCCGGGGAGTCTATGGTTATGCGAACTGGACGAATTATCCGATTGCCACCATCGGCTACGGCCCGCTCAATCGCCGCGCCTCGATCACCCGCCCGAACGGTGTGCGGACGGACTATTCCTTCGATGGGGTCGGGTGGCTCTCCGGCCTGAGCCACGTCGGCGCGCCGGCATCGGCGGGATCGTACCAGACCTTTGCCTACAATCCGGCCGGTCAGATGATCGACCAGGCCCAGGGCTCGTCGCGCTATGTCTGGAGCGGCCAGCCGACAACGACCACCAACTTCACCCACGATGCTCTGAACCGAGACGCGGCAATGGCGGCGGCGGCCGGGTACGACGCTAACGGCAACCTGATCTCCGACGGAGTACGGACCTTTGCCTATGACGCCGAGAACCGGTTGATCTCGGTGACCGGCGGCTCGGCGCCGCTGACCCTGAGCTATGATCCCCTGGGCCGACTTTTAAAGACTACCTCCGCCGGAGCCAGCACGACCTTCAACTATGCGGGCTCACAGCTCGTCGCCGAGGTGAATCCGGCCACGTCGACGCTGCTTCGCAGTTATATTCACGGTGATCGCACGGACGAGCCGATGGCTTGGATGGAGGGGGCCAATCCCGACACCGACATCCGCTTCCTGCATCCCGACCGCTTGGGCTCGATCATCGCTGTGTCGAACGCAGGTGGGGCGATCACCTCCTACACCTATGGGCCCTATGGTGAGCCGCAGAGTTGGGCGGGATCTCGGTTCCGCTATACGGGCCAGACTGTGTTGCCCGAGGCGCAACTCTATCACTACAAGGCTCGGGTCTACGATCCCATGATGGGGCGGTTTCTGCAGACCGATCCGATCGGCTACGGGGACGGACCAAACACATACGCCTATGTGGGAGGCGATCCAGTCAACGATTCTGATCCGTCCGGGCTGTTGAAGCAAGCAGGCAGGACGGACTCGAACACGGTAGAAGAACTCATAGTGCAGGCTATGAGGCGTGTCGTCGAGAGACGTGCCGATCCAGGTGGCGGCGGTCCAGCGAGCACCGTTAGCTTTGTGTCGAGCGCTACGCTGAAGGAGCAGATTACGGAACTCGAAGAGTTGATCGTGGTTGCCAGGAAGAAGGCGGTTGAAAAATATAAGAAGGCCCAAGAAAACGCGGCGGGGCCTTGCGTTGTCGTTAGGGGCGAAGTGAGCTTTGGAAATCAACTTGCTGCCAAGTTCAAATCCGCTTATGGCCAAATCGGTGCCAAGCTAGATGCTGGAACCTTCCGGTTGGGGTATGTAACTGGCCGAGGAGGTTATCTTAAAGTAACGCAGGGAGTCTCTGGGACTCTTGAGGCAGGCAACAAAGAAGCGTCGATCGGAGGCGAGGCTGGCGTTCAGCGAGAAGGGGCCGTTGGAATGCATGTGCCGCCAGAAAGGAAGATGGCCAATCAACCTTTCAGACCCGCCGGGGAGGCGACAGCCGTCCTAGGTGTTTCTGCGGCGACTATACTCGGCTTCCAGTTTGACGTCGGCGGTAACCTCGCTTCGTGTCTCGATGATTGAGTCGCGTGATTAGAAGGGTATTGAAGGTATGTCGTTAAAGCGAAATTTGCCAATCAGGCCTCTGTTTTTTTCGCCTACTTACATATTGCTATGCGCAATATCGACATACTCGAACCCTGAAAACCAAACCCTCTCGTTGATTTGCTTTGCGGTTGGAGCGTTCGGGTGCCTTCTCTTGCATCTAATGTGGACCTACCGATCGACCAAGTTGGTGTCGCTTGGCGCGACAGGTTCACACGAAGCTGGCCGAGAATCGACGCGCGCGCTCCGAGTCAAATATCTTGGTTCGTCCGCGGCAGTTCTATTTGTCGCCATGGGTTTGTTTTTGGTGGGCATAAAACCCGTACTAGTCGAGGGTGAGACTTACTTCAAAGTCTTTCAGGTATTGTCGATGTTGTTTCTGGCTGCGTTTTTTTTGTGTTTTATAATTATGCAGTGGACGGCGGCTAAGGCGCTATGTGATGCAGAATCCGGAGAGGATGTTGCTACAAATCGAGTAATTGGAACATTTTTGCTTTTCGTTTATTTAGTCATTGGTGCTCCTTTTATTTATTCTCGACTTAAGAAATTGACTACGATTTGATTTTGGACGTATTTTTTCATCGAGTTCATATTCGCGGCCAAGTATGGCTTATGTAGCTGCGCGCGATTCTGTTGTCAGAGATCGGCAAGCTCAGCGGCAATTCAAACCATAGCCATAGCCGGTCCGCGCAAGGCTGACAGTGGACGGGAGCGTTCTGTCACCGGCTGGTCCCGGCGCCTAAGTTGCGGCGGACGCGCTCATGCCGTGATCAAGGGGCCGCCAGCGTGGCGGGCCGGCTCAGGCGTGCTTGATCACCAGGCCCTGGCCGGTGGGCATCTCCAGAATGACGTGACCCCGCGCAGTGAACCAATCGGTCTCGGCGTTGAACTGCCGATAATAGGGAAGCCATCCGAAATCATCGAGGATGAGGATTCCGCCAGGAACGATCCGGTCCCATAGCACCTCCAGGACGCCAATCTCGGCTTCGGCGTTGTTGAGGTCGAGATGCATGAAGGCGATGCGGTCCGGCGCGGCGATCACCAGGCTCTCGGGAACCTTGCCCTGGGTGATGATCACATTGGGCTCCGGAAACCGCGCCCGGACCTCGTCATAGAGCGTCGAGGAATGCTCCGCCATCTGGTGGTGGGGCATGGCGGGGTCGTGGTCGAACAGGTCATAGAGGTAATGGCGACGCTTCGAGATGTCGATCAGATCGGCCACCGTCCTAGCCGAGCTTCCCCGGTAACAAGCGCATTCCACGAAATCGCCCTCCAGGTGGGCGACGTGCCTCGCCGCCCACAGCAAGGTGGAGACCCGCCAGACCCCGCCGCGTTCGGGGCCAGATCGGGTGTTCCGATTCATCGCCGCGATAAGGCCTTCGTCCCGAAGGAAGCCTAGGGTCTTGTTCCAGGTGATCAGATTGTCGGCTGCGAAGATGCCGGTCTGGCCTTGATCTGCTCGATCATCTGATCGCGGGCCGCCCGGAATTTCTCCTCGTCCAGCAGATTGTAGAAGCTCAGGCCGACATAGGACGGGGGCTTGGTGAGCATCTTTATCTCTCGGTCAAGGTGGAGCTCGCGACGAGCGTGCGAATCCGCGGACGCGCCCGTCCAAGGCGTAAACGCCGTAGTGGCGCCGTCTGGAATTTGCAAGCCGGCCGCGCCGATTCGACAACCTGACAGGCCTTGTTGGCGCCATGGCGTCCGTCGGTCGGACGATCGCGGCGCATCACGGCGACCCTAGCGCTTGATCACCAAGCCCTGGCCGGTGGGCAGCTCCAGAACGCTGTAGCCGCGCGCCTCGAACCACGGGATTTCGGCGCGTTGTTGAGGTTGGTAGGCCAGCCAGCCGAAGTCGTCCAACACCAGGATGCCGCCGGGAACGATGCGGTCGAACAGCAGCTCCAAGGTCCCAATCTCGGCGTCCGCATTGTTGAGATCGAGATGGAGCAGGGCGATCTTATCGGGCGCGGCCTGGGCCAGGGTGTCGGGCACGCGGCCCTTGGTGACGATCACGTTCGGCTCGGGGAAGCGCGCGCGCACCTCGTCATAGAGGTCGGCGCCGTGCGCGGGGAGGCCATGGTGCGGCATGGCCTCGTCATGCTCGAAAAGGTCGTAGAGAAAGTATCGCCGATCGGACAAGTCGACTACATCGGCGACGATGCGCGCCGAGGTGCCGCGATAGCAGGCGCACTCGACGAAATCGCCGGGCAGCTTCGCGGCCTGCCGGGCGGCCCAGACCAGCGTCACCAGACGCCAGATGGTTCCGCGTTCGGCGCTCGACTGCGCATGGGCGTTGAACGCCTTGGCGAATGCGTCGTCCCGCAGGAAGGCCAGCGACTTTTCCCAGGTGATCAGGTTGTCGCTGGCGAAGAAGCCCCGCTGCATGGTCAGCACGTCTGCGATCTCGTCGCGCGCCTTCACGAAACGCGCCGGATCCGTCAGGCCGAAGAACCAGCGTCCGAGGAACTTGGGTTGGGAAAGAGGCATGGGGCTCCTTTGGCATAGGTGCGGGAAGGCGCCCAGCCTCGCCAGGCCGATCAGCACCTGTGCGCGACCCCGCCGTGTCGGGGCTGGGACGTCCGAGCTGAGCGCCACGGAGGCCGATGACGCGCGCCGGCCATTGCGCGGCGCGTCTGCCTGAATTCTCGAATCCTCGGGCGGTCGGCTGACGAGAGCCTGGACGTTGCGCGCCTCCGTTCACCCGGCTAGGGCTTTCGAATTCAAGCTAGGTGGGTGTCCGTTTGCAAGTCGCGTCCAAGACCGCGTCCGATCTCCATCGTGAGGGCGACGAGCACACCCAGGCCGGTCGGTTCGAGGAGGCTCTGAAGAGCTTCCAGAGCGCGCTCGCCCTGGACCCGCTGAGCGCTCCGTTGCGGTTCAACATCGCCACCACCTTGCACGCCCTGAAGCGCTTCAAAGAGACGGTGGCGTGGTACGACAAGACGTTGGAGGTCGCGCCCGGCCTCGCCATGGCGCATCACAACAAGGCCACCACCCTCTTGCTGCTTGGCCAGATCGCCGAAGGGTTCCGCGAATATGAGTGGCGCAAGGTCTGCCCCGGTTGGGCCGATGACGCGCGCTATGCCCTCGAGCGCCCCTGGCGCGGCGAGGACCTCTCCGGCAAGACCCTCTTCATCTTCCCGGAACTGTTCCAGGGCGACCTGATCCAGTTCGGCCGCTACGCGCTTCTCGCCGAGCGAGCGGGCGCCAGGGTGATCCTCGGAGCGCCGGCGGCCATGCACGCGCTGCTGGCGACCATGAGCCCTACCATCACCCTGATCGCCGATGACGCGCCGACGCCGGACTACGATTTCCAATGCGGCCACATGTCTCTGCCGACCTTGTTCGGGACCACGCTGAAGACGATCCCGAGCTTCCGACAGTACCTGCAAGCCGATCCCGAACGGGTGGCCCGCTGGAAGAGGCGGATCGGCGATGAAGGCCTCAAGGTGGGCATCGCCTGGCAGGGCAGCGTCCGCGCCAACCTGCGGTCGTTTCCGCTCGCCCTGGCCGCGGAGCGCCTCGGCCGTATTCCGGGCGTCCGGCTCATCAGTCTGCAGAAGCACGCGGGCCTGGATCAACTCGGCGCCCTGGCGCCGGGCGCTGTCGAGACGCTCGGCGAAGACTTCGATCCGGGCCCCGACGCCTTCGTCGACACCGCCGCGGCCATGACCTGCTGCAATCTCTTCATCACCGCCGACACCAGCGGCGTGCACGTGGCCGGAGCGCTGGGCGCGCCGACCTCGGTCGTCGTGCCCTATGTCGGGGACTGGCGTTGGCTTGAACGCGGGATGGACTGCCCCTGGTACCCGTCAGTGAAGGTTCATCGCCAGCGCGTGCGGGATGATTGGACGAGCGTCTTCGATGATTTGGCCAAGCCGATCCGGAAACTCGCGAGCCGCACCTAGTCCGACCTCGACGTGGGCGCTGCGTCATCACAGGATCAGACGTTCGACGACGAGCTTCATAGCTGCGCCCGCAATCAGGATCAGAAGGACCACCGGGATCGCGATGACGCCGGTCCCGGTGGCGTGCGCCTCGAACCAAGTCCCGAGCTTGAGCGAGAGCGTGTCGCGCGTGAGGGGGGCTGTTTTGGGTCGGCTTTGCATACGGTGACGTCACATGGAAAGTCGAAAACCGTACGTTTTATACAGTTCATACGTCCGCTGCTGACGTAGCCGTGTCACGCGCGCGCGCGTGTGTTGACGCCGGACCGCGCCGGCGAGCCTCTGGCGCTAGGCCGTATCAAGGCGGCCTTGAAGCGAGGCCCTGTGGCCACCCGTCCGGCCACGTCTGCGGTTCCTGTTCGGGCCGCCAGCACCTCCGCATGTCGACGGAGCATCAGCGGTATTCCCTGGAGCACCAGGCGGTCTGGATCGCGTCCTACGCCGCCGAGCACGGCTATTAGATCGTCAGGACCTATTCGGACGCGGGCAAGAGCGGTCTGAGGATCGAGGGGCGGGACGCGCTCCTCGAACTACTGGGCGACGTCGTCGGTCGCCAGGCGGGGTTCACCGTGATCCTGGTCCTCGATGTGAGCCGCTGGGGACGTTTCCAAGATCCGGACCAGGCCGCCCACTACGAGTTCATCTGCAAGGCGGCCGGCGTGCGCGTGGAATACTGCGCGGAGGCCTTCGAGAACGAGGGCAGCGTGATGTCGGCGCTGCTGAAGCAGTTCAAGCGCGCCATGGCCGCGGAGTTCAGCCGCGAGCTCTCCGTCAAGATCGCCAAGGTTCAGCGAGGTCTCGCGGCCAAGGGTTATCGGCAGGGCGGGCCGGCGGGCTACGGCCTGCGGCGCCAGGTGGTGAACGAGGCCGGCGAGCCCTGTGGCCTCCTCGCCAAGGGCGAACAGAAGGCCGTCCACAGCCATCGCGTCATCCTCGTGCCCGGCCCGGTCGAAGAGGTGGAGACCGTGGCGGATCTACCGGCTGTTCGTGATCGCCGGCATGAGCATGGAGGCCATCGTGCGCCTCCTCAACGCGGAGGGCTCGCTCGCGGAGTTCAGGAGCCCCTGGACCCGTCACCGCGTGCGTCGGGTCCTCGCTGACGAAAAGTACATCGGGCCCCACATCTTTGGCCGCCACTGCCGGCCGCTCCGAGCGACCACAGGCTTCCGAAACCCGCCGGAGACCTGGGTCCGCGTCGAGGGCGCCTTCGAGGCCCTGGTCGGGCAGGAGATGTTCGCCGCGGCCAGGCGCGCCATCGCCAACCGGATGGTGTGTATGACGGACGAGGACATGCTCGACGCCCTCCGGCGCCTGCGCAAGGAGCGCGGCTACCTGTCGACCGCCATGATCGAGGACGCAGAGGAGGTCCCTTGCGTGGCCACCTATCAACGCCGGTTCGGAGGTCTGATGGCCGCCTATCAACTCATCGGGTATCGGCGCGGCGGCCAGGTGCGCGACACCCACCGCAACCTGTCGGACCAGGCCATGCTCGACCGGTTGGCCGATCTCCTGCGGACCGAGGGCAGGTTGTCGATCAAGGTGATTGACGACAGCCCGACCCTACCCTGCGTCGAGAGCTATAAGCGCCGCTTCGGCACCGTCGCGGCCGCCTATGCCGCAATTGGGTATACGCCGCCCGGGAACGGGACGAGCCGCAAGCCCAGAGGCCGGAAATTCTCCGACGAGACCTTGATCGCACGTCTGGCCGAGCTGCTGACGGTGGCGGGACGCCTGAGTTGGGACTTGATCGCGGCCTCTGATCTCACGCCGGCGCCGTGCACCTATGTGAAGCGGTTCGGCGGCCTCGCGGCGGCCTATTCGATGGTTGGCTATGAGCGGCAAGTTGAGCCGATCGGCTGATGCCGGTCACGGGGGCGCTAGATCGCCGCATCGTCCGGTAGGGAGCGCGCGACCTCAACCACGGCCGCCTCGGGGTCACCTTCCAGCGCCCGCACGAACACGCAGAACTCGACCACATCGATCCGGCGCTCTTTTCGCTCCACGAGAGAAACGAACTGCTGGGTCTTCCCGAGCCGTCGAGCGAGTTCGACCTGGCTCACGCCCTTCTCTTTCCGAAGGGCGAGGAGGTATTCGACGACGAACGCGTACGCGTCGGTGAAGACCGACTTGGGCATGAAGGCTGGTGCTCTGTGGAGGCCAGCCTCGTCCGATATACGCGTATTAGGGGTACATAGTTTCTATGTACACAATCTTCGTGTATCCGTGTTCTCACATCGGCCCGAGCGGGGCATGGAGGGCACTATGAAGTTCAAGTCCATTGTGGCGGGCGCGGCCCTGGCGGGCACGCTTGCTGTCGCGACTGCGGCAAACGCCGCCATCGTCGTCACCACCTACCAAGGCACCATCGAGACCGGGACCGACGTCACCGGATTGTTCGGAACGGCCGGCGCTGACCTCGCCTCACAGGCTTTCACCGCCGTCTATGCGACCGACACTGCCATCGGGCGCATGACAGATGCCTTCGTGGACAAGGCTGAGGGAACAAGCCCCTCCCCCGTGCCCATCCTGAGCGCATCCATGACCATCAACGGGATGACCGTAGGCTCATCGAGCGGCACCTACGGGCGCATGCAGTACGACCCAGGAAGCTACGTCTCCCACAGCATTTCCGAACTCTCGAACGACGGCCTCTTCGAGACGAGCAACGGCATCGTCACCCAGCTTCACACCCCGCTCGCCCCGGCCTCGCTCGACACCTCGTTCAGCTTCGCCGGCCTTGAGCCGGCGATATTCGGCGGCTTCCAGTTCTGGCGCTTCAACACCCAGACCGGCGCTAACGACTACCGCGCGTACGGCTCCCTCGTGGTGACCTCCGTCGTGTCGAAAGTGGCCGGCTCGGCCGTCCCTGAGCCCGCCACCTGGGCGATGATGATTGTTGGCTTCGGGCTGGTCGGGAGTACGCTCCGGGCCTCGCGCGGGAGGCGGCTCGTCGCCTAAAGACGGCTGCGATCCGAACGGCGTGGTTGGATAGGCTATGCTAGGGCAGCGTCTGGTTGAGCAAATTGGCCAGGCGGGCGCCTGCCAGCGCGATGCGGCGCTCGGCGTAGGACCCTGCGCGAAGCTCATAGGCGTGGTTCAGCCGATAGGGGCCACTGCCGCTTCGGACCGGTGGCAAGTAGACGACGGTGCGGGCCAAGCTTTGGCTCTCGGAGAGCCATTCATCTACGTCCGACACCTGGGTCGCGGGCCCTGTCGCCTTCGTCATTGATCGGGCCTTGGTGATGGCCGAGGCGCTGCTGCTGCTCGTGCCGATCGCCGCGTCCCAGAAGGTGTGGAGGGGCGTGCTGCGACGCCACGAACACTGCGAGGCCGCTTCCGGGCAGACCCCAACCTTGTTGCCGCCGTTGTCGCCGCTGGGCAGCGCCGCAGTGTACCGGGCGGTCGCGTGCAACGGCTGATGAACGTCGCCGACCAGGTGCAGGAGCCAGCTCAGCGCAAAGGATTTCCGATCGTCGCTCGTCGCGGGCGCGCCAAGATCGGCCGACAGCGCCCTGATCTGCGTCGCCGCGTTGGGTTCCGGTGGCGCTTCGGTGGGCGTGTTGTCCGGCGTGAAGGGCAGATCCTTGTAGTGCCAATAGCGGTGCTTGTAGCGTGGCGGCTGGTAGCCGCCGTCGGTCGTCGGCGGACTGTCGACCTGGTCGTCGGCATAGTCGCCGTCGCTCCTGATCTGATCGGGCCAGGTGGCGGCTCGCGCAAAGGCGACCACGTCTCGGTTCGCGGCGGGAACGCCGTTCGTCCAGCTCGAATAGTAGGGGTTCCTCTGGAGCAGCGCCGAGGCGCGCGCCTGGGCGGGCGGCGTCATTTGATCCCAGGCGATGACCGCCACCGCCATATGGCCTCGGGCATTCCAGGCCAGGGCCTGGGGCGCGGACACCAGGGCGATCGAGACGCCCAGAACGAGAGCCGAGTTTCGCATAGCTTCCCCCTTAATCGCCCTGCGCCACCCTATACACGCTATGGTTAATCTGTCGAATCATACCCTCTGAGGGAGTTCGCTAGGGGTCTCGGCGTCCGGGACGACGACCTTGGGCCGCGAAGCTCGATCTTCGGGTCCTGCTCTTTCCCTCAAATCGCGATGTCCCGTCGTCATGCCCTTCAGAGGGAAGCCGCGGTTGGGGCGGCCCCGCTTTGTTCCGGGGCGAACCCAACAGCGATCCGCCGGAACGTTACGCGAACTTTTTTGTCCATGTTCTCGGTCGGTGGGTGTCGACTCGTCAGAAAGCGGTGTAATGTGAGCGCGATGTGGGGCCCAAGGCCGCCCACAGTCCGCCGGACAGAAGTCCAGGCGGCATCACTTCAAATCCCACGAGCAGTGCGCGTTTTTCCTCCCACAAGGAATGTCGAGCGTGACCCCATACATCCTGTGCGCGCGCTTCAAGCGCCCGCTGAAGTTCAACTGGAACGCCTGGTACGAGTTCAGCGATTGGCTGGCTAAGCGGGACAGTTATCTAATCGCCGCATGGAGTGACTGCGTCTGGGCGCTCACGGCTGCACACGACTTGGAGGAGACATTCGGCGAGCTACGCACGCTGCTATCTCCCTTCGAACTTGAGGACCTAAACTTCCTGGAAGTCGGGTCGCGGTCGTGGTCATTCGAGCGTCCACCGCCCTATGCCTGGGAGCTGTCATTCCACGATAGGTTCCAGGTCTACGACGTTGAGTCGGAGGTGGAGGACGATGGGGATTCGGACGAATTGACCGCCGAAGACGTGTTTGGCCCAACAATCCACGACGCGGACGATGGGTTTGAGGAAGAAGAGGAAGACACCCTCGAAACTCGTCTCAGCGCGCTGGAGTGGCCAATCACAAGCTGGCGCGATGGGCCGAGCTATTCGCCGTTCGGACTACCTGAGCGCAAAACCATGGATAGCTGGCTAGCCCGCCCTTTTCTCGCCGAGCGGCCGAAGTGGGGCCCCAAAGCGCTCCTACTGATTTTCAAGGACGAGCGACGCGACGGCGACAACATTGTGGAGCTCTTGAGGGTGGCGGTCGGTGCCCATGCGATTGCGCGGTGTCATGGCCGACGTTCACTCCTGGTAGTCGGCCAAACCGACGAGGGCGCGGAGCAAATTTGCGCAATAGAGAACGTGAACCGTCGGCTGCAAGATAGTCGATTCCTGGTTGCTGCCTGCTTTGAGATAGGTCCCACTGAGCGGACGCTGCATACCTCGATCCAGGGCGCGCTCATTCCGCCGCGAGTTCCTAGAAGCGGTTCGCAGCTAGCACTTGAAAGCCAAGAGCGGCACGGACGAGGAAAATACCAGGGACGCAATCGGCGGGACCGCTAGACGAGGTCGGTCCGCTCTCAGCCAGCTCAGCTCCTTGGCGCCTACTTAGTCGTCCTGTTGGTCCAGCGATTTCGCCACGAGGCGGGCGAGTGTGTCGCGACGCGCCTTGGCTTCCTCGGGCGACACATCGGTTCGCGACACCTTCACGCGGTATCCTCGTACGATGTTGTCCTCAGGCGCAGGAGCCGGCGCGAGCGACGCGATGAAATCGGGAAGGTCGTCCGGGTAGAGGATGGTGAGACGGGTGAGCGCATCTTCGGATAGGCCCTCGACGACGGCCTCGCGGTATCGCTTCGCGGTCTGCTGGGACTTGGCGAGGACGAGCGCCGTTCGCGTATAGTTGGCGGCGAGGCAGCGGTTGAGGTTCTGGCGCTCCCACTCGACGGGCGTCGTCACCGAAACCTCGACGGCAACCGATATGCCGTCGCGCTCAAGCAGCACGTCCACCTGGCCGCCGCCCGCCATGGGTGCCTCAACAGTCGCCCGGAAACCCTGCTGCTCGGCCAGGCCCTTCACGAGGTTCTGGAGGTAGCGGTGCTTCTTGCCGCCCTTGCCTTCCTCACGTTCGACAACGGCCGGAGGCTCCGGCATCGGCCGATACTCGTAGCGCTCGCGCGGAGCCGGCGGGGCCTCTCTTGGCTCTTCTGCGACGGCGGCAGGGCGCGGTGGCGGCTCGGGCTCGTCCGGCGTACCCGCTGCGAACCCAAATCTAAGAACGTCGTCGAGGGTGCCGCAGTACCGCACGCGGTTCATCTCGATCAGGCCGTCATACGCCTCTTCGGAGAGCGTTGGTTGGCGCTCTAAGTGGCCAAGCGGGATCGAGAGCCGGATGGCCTGCGGCGTGAGGTTCTTGACCCAGGCGGCGAACTCCGTGCGCCCGTTCCGGCGCTTCATGCTGTCGATGAAGTCGGGTGTGGTGTGCAGTTCGTCGGCGAGCGCGCGGGCGTCCTTGGCCGACGCGCCGCCGACGCACTTGAAGCTGGTGTTCGAGAGCAGTGCTGACCTCAGCCGCGGGCTCGCCTGATCCATGCCCTGATGGGCGCACACCAACGCAATTTTGAACTTGCGGGCCTGTTGCAGGATCGTCTCGACGCCCTCGTCAAAATACTCATGCGCTTCGTCGACATAGACGAAGGTGGGGGTGCGGTCCTCGGGCTGGACGACCGATCGCTCAAGGGCGGCCTGCGCCAGCATGTTGATGAAGAACCGGCCCAAGAGCGCGCTCCCGTCGCGCTTCAGGAGATCCTTGGCGGTCGAGATGAGGACAATGCTTCCGGCTTGGGTCGCCTCGAAGAGATCGAGCTTGTTTTTGGGCTGCGCGAACATCCGCTCGAAAGCCGGCGTCGAGAGCACGCCCCAAAGCCGGCGGAGGATTTGCTTCTTCGTCGCCGCGAACGACGGGTGGAAGAACTCGGTTTGGAAGAAGTAGCGGGCGGAGCCTTCGAGCCGCTCCATGTAGGGCTTGAAGGGCTTTCCGTCCTCCATGATCTGCATGAGCGTGTGGATGGTCGCGCCCGGGATGGTGACCATGAGGCGCGCGAGGTAGCGGAAGACGACGCCCTGCTTCTGGGTGAGTTCGGCGCCCAGCATGTCGCCGAAGAAGGTCTCGTAGAGTTCGACGACGCCGTTCAGCACCCGCTCGCGGTCGACGGGGCGATACTCCGCCACACGGTCGAGGTGGGCGTCGAAGAGGTTGAGCGCCGCCGGGTATTCGATGTCGCCGGGATCGACGAGGACGAGCCGGTTCCAGAGCGAACCCGGCTGATCCGGGTCGAAGAGGTCGAGGCGCACCAGCTTGTTGATGAGGTCGCCCTGGCTGTCGATCACCACGACCGAGCGGCCATCGTCCTTGGCGGCCACCAGGTCGGCGTGGATCATGCGCTGGAGAAGTTGCGTCTTCCCGTGGCCGGTGCCGCCGACAATGTGCGTGTGCTCGAACCTGATTTCGTCCGGCATGTGGAAAGGGACAGGGAGTTCGAGGAGCGCCGCGAACGGCGTGCCGCGCAGGTACAGCTCAACGAGTTCCGCCGGCGTCTTGTTCTTCTGTCGGGTCGGCGCGATCAGTCGATTGGTGAGTTCGACCGCGTTGGCGTCGGGTGCGAAGCCCGACGCCACGAGGATGTTGCGGGTATAGGCGTCGCGAAGCCTGCGGAAGAGATCGAGGCGGAACGTGTCGTCGTCGTACGCGAAGAGATAGAGGTCCTGGACGAACTGGGCCGGGTCGTCGACCAGCTCAATCAGCGGCACCTCGAACGCGGAGCCGTCCTCCGGCCACTCACCGAAGCATGACAGCGGAAGCGCCCGGAAGATCGCCCGGTATGCGTCCTTGAGCCGGTCAGTCACGACGCCGTGGATGTGGGTGTAGTCGGCGGCGTACCGCCTGCGGCGCGCGACCATCTTGCGGAAGTCGACCGCTACGGCGGTGTCGCCTTCGATGGCCGGCCAGATGGGTTCGATGGGCCCGACGTTTTCGAGGCGTAAGATGTCTTCGGTCGCCTCGCAGATGGCTTGGACGACGGGGCCGGCTGGGCGTCGTGGGAGGTCCGAAAAGACCCCGACCATGAGGTCGAGCACGCGGTCATACGTGGTCTGGGTGGCGAGTGGGGAGTTGCGCCAGAGCCGATCACTGTCCTCCCAGGCGAGACGCGTCTCTTCCATCTCGCGAGAGCGCGAGCCGCCGGAGAGCCATTGGCCGAGGTTGCTGTTCCAGGCCACCGGCTAGGCCAGTTCTACAACCTCTTCGCCGCCGAAATGCTTCGCCGCGTTGAGGATCTCGACGAAGGTCTTAGCGGCCTCGCGGATGTGGCCTTCGATAGCGAGCAGCTCGACGACGTCCTTCGCCTCGACGCGCTTGCCGTTGGCTAGGTCGTTGACGTTGATGTGGATGGTCACGGCCTTCCACGCCAGGCGCGAGGCCACCCCGAGGAGGCCATGGCCTCCGGTGATTTCGTGGCTCGCGTACAGCTGCGTTTCGCCAAGCCTATACTTCGCGATGGTCGCCTTCTCCTCGGCGGAGACGTCAGCGCGGACGTCCAGGCTGAAGATTTGTTTGCCGAGCATGCCTGACCGTTGGTCGCGGCGGAGTAGCAGTTTCATTGGATCCCCCGAGCTGCGCGCATAACGATGCACCCACAACTTAAAGGAGTCTAGATACAGATTGATTTCCTAGGCGAGCATTCCCCAACTCATTCCGGCATGGCCGTTATCCCCTGCTTATCGCCCGGGGCGCGCGAACGAGCTTGGTTCCTGGGCGTTCGTTGAAGGACTTCTCTTCGCGCCTAAGGGGCATCGGGTTGAACTCGACCGAAAGAACATGCTTGGCTTCGGGAACGCGCTGCGGCGTCCCTCTCGCGGACCAGCGTCGCCGCGTGCGGGTGTGCCCCGGACCTGGTTTGCCAAATCGGCGGAAAGGGCGCACTCAAGGGCTAGGGGCAAATTCCGGCACGAGGGCAGTGGCAGACACCAACAAGCCAGACCACCGCGCCGACGACGATGGCCGTGGCTCAGGTCTCCACAAATTTTCTCAATTTCTTGAGATGACGGCGGCTGCCTCTGCGGTTGCCCTAAATGGCTTCTTGGGTTGGCGACTAGCAGAAGAGCCGAACGAGCACATTGCGGTCGAGATCGTATTTGTAACGGCGACCGCCAATGTTGTTCTGCTGCTCTTCATTCTCTTCCTGTCGTATTCGTATACAACGAAAGAGAGAAAGCTAAGAAAATCGCTTATCGAGAACGCACGCCTCGAAACGATTACAAATCACAGCGCGTCGGTTAATGCCCAAATATCGGAACTCAGAGCCCTCATTTCTTCACGGCATGCGGAGTATTGTGTGCGTCTACGTGCCGCACTGATCAACTCCCATTCTGTGACGGACGATGAATTCCTTTCGTACTTGAACGACGTGCTTGGCATGACTGCTCAGTTGTTCTCAAGCTACACGCAGAACCCCAGTGCTGCATGCATCAAAATTTTCAGCCCCGATGCGACTAAAGCCACGGGGGCCATTGCAGGCGGCGTTCCCTATCACGATGTGTTCACGCTTCAGCGAGATCCCCATTCCCGTCAGATGCGGCGGGTGACGGACGAGAAGTACCCTGTTTATCACTATAGCGAGAACGCCGCGTTCCGTTCCATTCTCGAAGACGACGATTATACAGATTGGTTCGTCGAGAACGACCTGAAGGGCGCTGGAAAACAATACTGGAACAAGAACAAGGACTACCCTCGTTTCTATAACGCATGTGCAGTTGTTCCCGTGAAAACATATCACCGATCCGTCCGCGAGGAGTGCCTTGGCCTGCTTTGCGTCGACAATCGATTTGGCGGCTTCGATGAAGACAGGTGTGTGCATATCCTTAACGGAATTGCTGGAGACCTGTATTATGCTATGGGCACAACAGCAGGCCTTAACGGCAAAACACAGGAGGTAAAGGCGGATGTCTGACCAAGAACGAATGGCTGAAAGGGACCGGAAAACTGAAGATAGGTTCGCGCTGGGCTTCAAAGTCTCAAATCCCGACGCGCCTCTGAACGAACCTCGGCGGTTTGAGCCGCTGAACCCTGAAGCGCAGGCGAAGGCAGACAAGTTCTTCTGGAAAGTCCGCGAAAAGGGACTTGCGGCGGGGAAATAGATCCTTGCGTGTGCACTCGGCTCGCCCGAGTGCACTTTTGCGATGCGTGCGCGGAATAGTGCGCCTTCTGTTCAGCCTTCGTGACGTCAGAATTTAGACTGACTGTGTGGCCATACGCGCTCAGCTCGCGTCACACATCGTGCCGCCGGCACAAGACAAGGATCCACCAAAACTAGCCAGACGAGCGTGTGGGCGCTACGCCGCGCCAAGTTCAGCGTGTCCGGCTCCACGGCGCGCGCAATTCGTATTCTCTTCTCTACGCCCTATGCGGGACCGGTCGGTACCAAGCTCGACCTCTGATAGTGATACACAAGTCCGCTGCCTTGCTAGGCTGGCGGCGTGGACGAGTTCCAGATTCGCCCCCTGACAGAAGCCGTTTTGCTCGAAATGATCGAGGCTGCCGGCGGCTGCCGGGCTCATCTAGACGCGGATCGTCGCAGCGAGCCTGGCGCGGACTTTCTGCTTGGCGATGCGGTCATCGAGCTCAAGCTTCTCGATGACGAAGGTCTCGCGAAGCCTGAGCGACAACGCGACAGCGCGCGGTTGGTCACGGTGACCTATGAGAAGATGATATCCGAGGCCGTCACGGTGCCTCCTGTAACAACGATTTCCGCATCAGCAGTGCGGTCCCCATCGACATTGATTTGCAGGATGCCGTTCTCAAATCGGATTTCGGCGCCGACGTTTCGATGGAACGGCGAATCGCCGATGAACTTCCAATCGTGCTGCACGCCGGCCTTGTTCGGGTTCGAATCCAACCGCGAAAAGTCAAACTTGTCGCGTCCGTGCTCGAAGCCGGACACTGCATCGCGTTCGCCATAGCCCGGCCTGGTGTCCGAGAGCTTGTCGATGCGGATCACGTCCCGACCCGCGCCCGGCGTGATCACGTCCGTGCCGCCACCGCCGATCAGCGTGTCGCTCCCGTCGCCACCGAACAGCTGGTCGTTACCTCCATTTCCATAGAGCACGTCGTTGCCGCCCAGACCGTTGAGGACGTCCTTGCCGTCGCCGCCGCGAATGGTTTCCGCCCGACCGTGGTCGACCTTGAAGGGGGTCTCGTACCCGCCGAACTTGTTTATGTAGTCGACGATGCTAGTGCCGTTCCCGTCGACCGGAGCTTTGCCGTGGGCTCCGGCATCCAAGAACTTGCGCTCTGTGCCATTGCCGACAAGGTGTGCGCCCGCCAGCATGCCAGAGAGCGTGATCTTGATCCCGTTCAGCGTCTGTCCGTCGTACTGCAGATAGTCATCAAGATACGAATACTGCTTCGCCATCAGATCGCGGATGGCGTTTTCCTGGGCCGCCGGGGTGCTCAGGAACTCGGCCTTGCTATCGATCCCATACTTGCCGGTCCAGTAGGCGGTCTTGAAGTCCAGCTTCGACGTGCCATCGTTTCGGAACATGCCGATGTCGATGAGAGACTGTTCGCTAAACTGGTATTTTCCGAGATAGCCGTAGGAATTTACGGCCGTATAGCTACCGCCTGACTCTTTTTGGCCGAGCGCATCCAGAAACTGCTTGTAGGTCTTCGCCATCGCCCCCGACCTTCCCTAGTCGTATGTTTGACCGTTCCAACGCCAAATTCTGAACTCGCCCGCTCGTTCCCCGGTCATCGGGGTCGCTAAGTCGAAGAACCCGTTCGTCTTGGTCTTAACCACGTAGATAAGAGGGCCGGACGAAATTTCAAATATCGGCGGTCTTGCGCCGTAGGGACCGCTAAAAACGCGAATAGCGCAGTTGCCGGTTCCGCAACTGCTAGCCCCCGAAATGTAGAAGAAGCGCTCCCTCGCCCCATCCCCGTTGAGGTCGAACGCCTGGTAACTGACTTGCTGGCCTGAATTTTCCTCGGGTTGAAACTCTGACAGCACATCGCGCAGTTCCTCCGCGTCAGGCTGGAGCGTCGCGGCAAAGTCAATTATCGCTTGAGGGGCGTGAGGCGTCACACGCCCAGTTTCTGTAGGTGTTGGAACGCTCGATAGCGGCCCGATCGTCAGGGCCCACGCCGTAAAGGTAACTATCAAGGCGCAGCCAACCAGAGCGAGGATATGCCGAGCATTCAACATGGCGGTCTCATTATTGTACCGCACGACCATGCAAGCGTCCTCGCGCTGAATGGCCGGCTCGGCGTCCCGTCAATCATGAGCTTGAGATTAGGGGCACCACCGCCTCGCCAACACGTCCGTTCCAGTCCATTTAGGTGAAGACGATGAATGCGGCATCCGGCCCCGAAGAGCAGGTGCCTCAGCAGGTACGACTAAATCGCTCCGCTCGCTCGAAGGCGCGGGTCTCGCGGTCGATGGCGAACGCACGATCGCGCCCCCGCTCTGCTCTTTCTGTCTCTTTGCGTTTGCGCTCCTCACTCTGCTTTCGTGCCGCTTCTTTCCGCGCTCGCTCGGCGGACGCCCGGGCCTCTTGGGCGGCTTTTTCATTATCATCAGCGACTTCGCCAGCTTTGAGCGCGCCCACCTTCGCTGCCCCTGCGCCGACGGCAAGAGTTATTCCCACTGCCTTGGCCCCAGGATGAGGAGCTCTTCCCACTATGCCCGCAGTTGCGCCGAGGCCAACGGAGGTTCGGTTGAGCGCCTTTTCAACGGCTCTTGCAGCGGCTGCGTCGCTCGAGTGCCGGGCTGCCTCCTTTTCGTGACGAGCAACCTCTCCAGTGGACGCTGAAATCATCTCGGCTGAACGGGAGCCACCGGCATGTGAACCACGGCCTGAGCCAATCGCGGCCCGAGCTTCGAGACGCTCGGCTCTGCTCGGAACAAGCATTACAATGGCCTGTAGGAGACGCGAAGCATCACATATATGTTCTTCAGACTCTCCTTTGTCGTCGGTTCTCCGGTCAGCGACTTGGCAGACAGAGTGTCGATCGCCCACTGACCAATGGGTGAGATATTGTGAACCCCGCGAACGACAGTCTCGGCCTCCGCAAGATCTTGATAGCTGCTTGACATGGCTGCAGCGAATTTCTCGATCCGCCTCGTCAAGTTGTTATGAGGCAAGGCCAACACGGCCTGCCACACGCGAGTCTTCGTATCGTCCACTGGACGCGCCTGAATTCTCACTGATCGGAGGAGCACATCCTTCATGCCGAGACGTTCGAAGTTTGAAGACGTCAGTCTGAACGGGATATGACGTGCGGCTACCCCGGCTTCATACTCGCCCTTGGCCATCAGCCACAAATCTGTTGCTGCCTCATCGTCTGACGAGAGTGCGAAAATCGCATTGCCAATGGATCGCGAGTCCAACTCGCGATCGAGCTTATCAGATGCCTCCTGTGCCCATTTTGCCAGCTTATCCAGGTAACCAGTCGGTGAGGGCGCCGGAAGTTCCAGATCTATTTTATAGATTTCTTTCAAACCGGCTCGGCATACTCTGCAGCGAAGATAGGCTTCTACGATGTTGAGATCAAATAGTGACTTCACAAACGCAAATCGTTGTGAATAGTTTGAACCGTTTCCATCCTCGGATGCCTTGGCCTTTCGTACGCCCAGCGCCGTCGTGACTGCTGCGTTCATCCCTCTTTGCAGGACTTCAAGTTCCTTCCAAGCAGTTTCATCGAGACTTTGGGGCGCAATGACTTTGTCTCCCACAGCAAGGCCGATGGCGTTCTGAAGGAGCTTGCCTTGGTGCGGGCCCAGGACGGCAAGTGACTTGTTCTGCAGGTCGAGAGCGGCCTTCTCGACGCGGTAGGCCAAAGCGTCACCGACGGCACGAACTTCAAGATCGTAGGCCCGATCTCGAAGGCTGAGGCAGTTGCCGATCCGCACCATGCAATCATTGAGAAGATCTTCGACATACAGTGGATTGGCCGCCTCTCCGACCGCGGCCAGGGCGTTCTGAATCAGATCTTGCACACCATCGTCCAACGGGACGGAGAGTGCGGGAAAGTCTGCGGCAGCGTCACCAAGAGGGAAGTCCTCTGTCAGTTCTTTGACGAATTTCTGATAGACTTCACTAGCCACGATGTTCTCCCAACTAAACGAATACGTCCGACGCGAAGATACGCGCCGACTTACTGTTACTGGAGGATGCCGCCGTCTCTGCCGATCGGGCAATAAAGCTCAGGCGCGTGTCAACGTTTTGCCGACCATAAGGTTGTGTCAAGCCCTGATGCGATCAGTAGGCTGACCTGAGTGGTATTTCGCGACTCCCGCAGGGTGAGCCGTTCATTCCAAGTCAGCTCAGCTTCACATTTGGTGGCGGCAGCTAGAAGGCGGCGCACACGCACTGTGTCTCGAATATGCTCCCGTTAGGCAAGCGGGACATTGATCACCTGGCCAACATAGAGACGGTCGGGATCAAGGATGGTTGTCCTGTTGAGTGCGAGAATTTCGACGCGTCGTGCTGGATCGCCGAGTAGAACCTTGGCGATCTTCGCCAGCTGGTCTCCTGGAGCGACGACGTACCTCCGAAACTCGCGGGTGCCCGCCTTAATGTTGGCGACCTTCTCGCCAGGCACGCCGTATGACCCTCGGACTTGAAATTCCCATGGCTCGAAGCTCTCGATCGCCCCAATGCCCGCGGCGACTGACTTGAGCGACTTTGGTCGATAGGGCGCCTTCTCCGGCGTCAGGTCTCCGGGCGCGGCCGAGCGGATGATCGCGCTGCGCGAGACCTCGTGCAGCCCCTGGGGTCCCTTGCGGTCCTCCCGCGGTAGCAATCGCATGGCGATCTCGGCTGGGGTCCAGCCGACGTTCGAGGCATTCTCCAGAGGTGCGAGGACATCTGGCTTCACGCCCCAGATGCGCGAGACCGTAGAGGTGTCCAGCTCGAGATCAGCTTCCTTGGCACCCTCGAGCACCCATTCGAGCCCCTCGTCGGACAGCCCGCGAACGTCGCCACCCCCGCCCACCGAGCCGTGGTCGCCCGGAAACCAGACCTGCTGGTACGGTCGCGCCGGGTCATCAATCTTGAAGCCCTTATCCCGGTTCAGTTTGTCAACATTGTCCCAGAGTGTGACGTCAAACTTCTTGCGGCGCTCGTCGAGCGCCACGGCGTGCCGGGCGGATTCCACGGAACTGTGGAGCCGATGGTCATGGAATTCGGCTGCGTCATACGCACCGTCATCGTCGCGGTCGCCGAATAAGCCAGAACCGATTGTCTTCACGGTGTCCCAGACACCTACATAGCGGATACGGACCACCGGTGTCTGGGCAGGGTCGAAGGCCGCGAGATTGCCTTCCCGCCACGCGCGATCCTCGTCGCTGGCGCAACAGTCGGTTACGAACTCGGCTCTGAACCGGTTGAGCACCTCAAGCCCGTCCGCCGGATCTTTCCCGCGGCTCTGATAAAGGGCGGTCGCCACCTTGATCTTGTCCGCAAAGCAGCTGTTCACAACGCCGACATGGTGGATGAGGCCGGCGAAAGAGCGGGCAGTGTAGGCGCCGCGCGAAAAGCCGAAGATGAATATCTCATCGTTAGGTTCATGGTTGAAGACGAGGAACTTGTAGGCCTCGATGACCTTGTCATAGAGGCCGGCGCCGAAGGCGCCGCCTGCCAAGGCGTCCTTACGCGTCGATCCTACCCCTTCGTCATAGTAGACGATCTGTGGACCAGTCTTGGAGGTGTTGCGCACAGCCGCGGCCGTAGTGGCAACATTGGTTGGGTAGTCCCGATCCAGCGTGTTGCTGGTCCCGTCAAAACAAAACACCAGCCGCTTATTCGCCATCGTCGCCATCCACTTCTCCAGCCTGAAACACCCGCGCGGCGTGCCTCGCCGCCTAGGTCGTCGCGGCGCCCCCGCCCCCGCCGCCTGCACCGGCCCCTCCGGAGCCGGCCCCGCCACTGGCGTGAGGCCCGCCAGGTGGCGGATTCGACGAAAACATCCGACCTGTCCAATCCTGTAAGGCGCTAAGGACCCGGTCGCCGCGCAGGCCGACCACAACGCTAAGCGCGCACACGGTGAGTGGGTTCGGGTAGGCCAGGTCGGGGCTAGACGCTCCGACGGTTAGGAATTGGAAGCCAGCCATCACGATGAGCAAGATGAGGATGGCGGCCCCGCCCCCTGCGGAGAACATAAACCAAGGGCTTGTCGTCGGGGTCGGGGCGACACTGTTGGGCGCGGCGAAGCCGTAGAGGTAGCTGGAAAGGCTGCCGATGGCGCCGAAGATGAAACCGAGAGCCAAGTACAAAATCGCCAGTGGGAGGCTGAGCCAGAAGTCCCAGAATGGCGTGAAGATGCGCTCTCGGAGCGATCGGACGGCGGGCTTTGAAGCCCCTACGGTCGCCTCACCAACAACAGGGCTGCCGCAAGTCGCGCAAGGGGTTCGGAGCGCTTGACCCGTGAGGGCGCGATAGCTTTCGGTGACCGCGATGGCCGTGTCGACGTCACTTGAGGCAAAGCTCGGATAGCTGAGCCTTTGAACGTCAGTGATGTACTTGGCAGCGTCATAGTTGAAGGCCGTGATGGCCTCCTTGCGGCGATTGGCGGCCTGGAGGGTCTTTTGGGTGCAGATCATCTTGGCCCGCTGGCCCGCGGACGGATGAGGCGCATCCCCATCGCAATAGTCGACGGTGATGGCGCAGGCGGCCTTGAACATCGTCAACTGCGCCGGCGTGAGCGTTGTGGAGAGCATCGCCGCCGCGTCGGATCTGGACTCCGTAATCGCCGAGGAAGGCGTATCGCCGCCGGCCCCCGAGACCCCTTCTATCGCCGTGGCGGCGCCGCCCGCGGCGGAGTTAGCGGATGGTGAGCAGAACTTCTGGAAGATCGCGTCCGTACCGGTGAAATTTACGCTGGCCTTGTCGAACTGTGAGTTCGCAATCTGCTGCGAGGTGAGGTTTTGGCGAAGAAAATTGCGAGCTTCCACTATGGCGCTTTCAGCGGCCTGGGCGCGGCCCGCCACGTCGATGTCGATCGTTGATCGATCTCGGATCAGGTTTCGGACTGTTTCGCCCCGCTGGTCCATCTCGCCGATTAATCGGTCGACGGTCTCGGCGTAGCTTCCAAGCGACGCCGCACTGCCATAGAGCGGGAAGTGTCGGAGCTTCATGTAGTCGAAGGCCATGGAACTGGCCTGGAACACGATGCAGCCTAGGATGAGGCCCCCAAGAGCCGTTAATAGAGCCGTGCGGATATAAGCCTGGTTCATTTATGGCCCTGCTCCTTGGTTTCGATGCCGCCCTTCGGGTCCTAAAAGCGATCGGCGCGCCGCCTAGAGTACTTAAGGCACAGCTCCCAACGCCTCGCCACCTCTGATTGTCGGATCACAAACTACAGCCGAGCGTTTCCTTCGGATGGTTGAGCCTCGAAGGCTGCGGACCGACCACTATTTGGCCTCGTCCACTTCGATCCCACAAAGTAGCGCCTCGCGCTGTTGTGCCCGATGGACCGGAGAGGCCTGCGTCAAAACGAACTGAGGTGATCTGCGCCGCAACGGATTGGGGGAAGAGATCTAGGATGGCCCCGACGGCATCATTGGACAGAAAGCCGCTGTGCGCGACCTCAACCCTCGTCGTTCGTGCCGTTTTCGCCTTCTGCTCCGCCTCGGCGGCACCGAGTTGCGCCGCTCTAGCTGCCTCGAATGCGGCTTGATACCCGTCCTGAAGCGATTTCAGCTGTGAACGCAGGGCGTTCACCTGGCCGTTCAAGCTCTCGCACCGCGATTGTGCTGCCTTGCCCTCAAGCGAAAGGCTCTTCGCACAAGGGCCTTCTCGTCGCTTGAATAGGCTGCGCTTGCTTCCTGATAGGCCTGCTTGAACTCGCTCGCCGCCTCGTCGGCCTGACGCTGTAACGCGTCAATCTTCGGACGCAACTCAGCTTGTAGAGCGCGATACTGTTCCTTAAGCGCTCGGCCGCGTTCATTGGCGGCAGCGCCCCCCTTCAGGCAGCCATCGCGTGTTGCCAGGAAGTCTTGTCTGCGAAGAAAGCGCTCGACCATCGAACCCCCCGTTATGAACATCTAGCACGGATGCGCGGGAGCCCTGATGGCAACCGGTCAGGAGGGACATCGTGCCAGCGTTTAACGCTGGGTGCGCCGCCGCAGTGGGAGGGTCGAGACAAGGCCTCCTGGACGCAGTCGTCGCGCGCTCGGAGCGCCTTAGCCGGGAACAAGCGACGGCCTGCGGTCCCTCCAGCGCCACCGCGCGTGTTCAACGTTTCAAGAGCATCGAGAGGCGAACACGACTGATCGGACTTCGACGGCCAAGCCCCGATCCCCGCCGGAGTCGGGAGCCTCCACGGCCACATCGCCCGCCGTGTGTTTCCGACGGATCCACGCGAGTCTGGAAGCGTGGCCCCTGGAATATCATATGTCGGGCGCACCACTTTCCGCCGGCGGTTCCGGCCGTTCGGCTGGCGGCAAGCCGATCGCCTGAGCCACGCGTACATCATCGGCAAGACCGGCGTGGGGAAGTCGACCCTGCTGGAGACCCTGGCTTACCAGGACGCGGTGGCGGGCCGCGGGTTCGCCTTGGTCGATCCGCACGGCGACCTAGTGGAGCGGCTGTACGCTTCGCTGCCGGAGGAAGCGCGGGAGCGGGTGACCTATCTCGACGCCCCCGATCCCATGCAGCCGTTCGGCTACAATCCCCTACGGCGGGTGCGGTCGGACAAGATACCGCTGGCGGTGTCGGGCCTGCTGGAGACCCTGAGCAAGTTGTGGCCGGACGCCTGGGGCATGCGCATGGAGCATGTGCTGCGCAACTGCCTCTACGCCCTGCTGGAGCAGGACGGCTCGCAGCTCACCGACATCCTCGAGCTGCTACAGGACGACAAGTTCCGCAAACGCCTCGTGCCTGGGATTCGGAACGACGTGGTGCGGACGTTCTGGAAGGTCGAATACGAGAATTATCCGCCTCGGATGCGGGCCGAGGCCATCATGCCGATCCAGAACAAGCTAGGAGCGCTGCTGTCCGATCCCATGCTCTACCGGCTGCTAGTGGAGCCGCCGGTCGATCTGCGGTTCCGGGTGCTGATGGACGAAGGCCACATCCTGCTGGTCAACCTTTCCAAGGGTCAGATCGGCGAGGACAGCGCCCACATCCTGGGCGGTCTGATCGTCTCGACCCTAGGCCTCGCGGCCTTTTCGCGCGCCGACACGCCCGCGGATCGGCCGCCCTTCATGGTCTATCTCGACGAGTTCCAGAACTTCACCACCCTGTCGCTGATCAACATGATGTCGGAGCTGCGCAAATACGGGGTGGGCTTGGTGCTAGCTCATCAGCATCTGCATCAATTAAAGCCGGACATCCGTCATGCGGTGCTCGGCAACGCCGGCACCTTGATCAGCTTCCGGGTGGGACCGGAGGACGCCCTCGTCCTGGCCCAGGAGTTCCAGCCGCATTTCGGGGTCGAGGACCTGCTCAACCTGCCCAACCGCCTCATCTATCTGAAGCTGATGATCGATGGGGCGCCCAGCCCGCCGTTCAGCGCCATGATGATGGCGTCTTCGGAACTCGCGGGGATAGCGAACGAGCCGCCAGCGGACCCGCCTCCCCAGCCTTGGCAAGGCTACATCTGAGTAGAGGGATGCGCGCCCGACCTCATGGCGCCGGACTTTCGCGACATCGTGGGCGGGACAACGAAATGCGGCGGCTCTGCAGGAGCCGCCGCGAGGTTAGTACCCGGATGCCTGCAGGACCGTCAGGACCCCGCGAGATTGCGTCTCGCCGGCCGGGTCCATGGGCCGGCCGAGGACGCGCGGCTTGCAGCCCCGCATCGCGCAGAAGGCAGTTGTCCTAGGGGAAAGGATCCTTGTCGACGCCGGCGAGGACGAACAGATGACGCAATTGAAATGGGCCGTCGAAGGGAACAAGCGGGCGGCCCTGGAAGGCGGTGGTGGGTGTCCAGGCGGGATCAACATTGAGGAAGGCGTTCGGATCGTTCTTGGCCAACCCGACGAAGACCTCAGCTACGATGCGGCCGCCGACCGGCCCAAGATGCGCTCCGCCGCCGAGCAGTTCGGCTTCCTTGAGAATGTAGAACCAAAGGGGTGCCTCGGGTCCCGCGAGCTCGGGGTCCAAGCCAAGCTCGCCGTTGTCGAGGGGTGTCTGACCCATGGCCTTGGCCACGGACTGTCCTGAAGGCAAGGCTAGGCGGAAGCCTCTCAGCAAGTTGAGCGCGGCCAAGGATTCTCCCCCGGGCAGCTTTTCAAGGGCCTTGCTGAGTTTGGCGTCAAGCCGCCGAGAAGGTTGAACGGGCTGCGCCGGATCCAAATCGACGAAGTGGCGCCAATCCACGGTCCAGAAGCCTGGCAAGGGGCGGAAACCGCGCAGATCGTCAAGTTCCCCCGGGTTTGCCGCGTCCGTGAAGATCGGACGATCCGTCACGATCTTGTTCAGATTGTAGGCCTGGCGGATCATGCTGTGGCCCAGACGATAGGCGGCGGCCGAGAACTCCACCGGCATGTAGGAGGTCTGCTTGGGGCGGTAGTACTGGAGATCGATGTCGTAACCCACGCCGCCAGGCCGCTGGGCGATCACAGCGTCAACGATCGCTTGACCACATATCCTCGGCAGGAAGTCGAAGAGCACGACCCACTGATAGTGCCAGCGCACGAGGTTTTGAGCCTGGTGGAAGGCGTCGCGGCCCTGATGCTCCCCACTGGAAAGCACGCGGTCCAGCACTGCGTTGTGCAGTTTCAGGAAGGCCATTTGGATTTGCGAGACGATGATATTCTCATCGTTTCTCGGGTCGCCGATGATCGCGACACCCTGTGGGTTACGGAGCAGGTCGACCTCGCCAGGGCTTTTGCCGGGACCCATGAGAAAGGCTCCGGTCCGGGTCTTGTCATAGAGGAAGGGCTCATCGTCGGGGCCCTCCCCGTAGAGGTTATCGAGATCGAACTTGGGCGTTCGAAAGTTCTGAAGTCGATCGGGATCGTTCAGCTTCGTCAGGCTGGATGTCGGATCGAAAGTGACGTCGTGGTCGACGAACTGACCAAAGTAGGTATAGGCGGCGGGTATGGCGGGATTGTCGGCGGGAGCAGACCAGCCTTGGTCAGGTCCTTCGAACATGGTTGCAGAAATCGCGCGGATGGCGGCTTCCTTTTCGGCGTCGGTTTTGCCGGGCGGCACCCAAGGCGGCAGCTTCCGGAACAGGCGACCGAAGGCGCCCTCATAGAATGGCGACCGCGGGACCAGCAGGTCCCGGCTCTTACGTCCATGCCCGCGATTGTCTCCCGGTTTGGAGGACGGATCACGATCGGCGGGCGCGGCGATGGCCCCGCTCGGATCGCCCGCGCTCTGACCGCCTTGCCCGACATCGGTGTCGGGATCGCCAGGCGCCTGGGTCTCAGTCGTCGGGCTTTCAGGCGCGGTGAGCTCACCAACGTCGAGGTCACCTGGACTGATCGGTGACGGTAGGCGATGGCGGGTCGCGCCGACCGAGCCGATCACGATCAAGGCCTCGACGTCGCCCTCGCCGCGACCGCCCGCGGCAGCCTGGGCAAAGGTCAGTCGGAAGCGCCCATCCGTGTCCGTGGTGGTTTCGGCCAACAAGGTCGGAAGGCGACCGCGATCCAGATCGAAAACAGCGACTGCGACGCCGGCCGCGGCGCCCCCACTGGTCCGCGCGTTTCCAGTGATTGCATAGACAGCGGACGGGTCTGACGTCATGGCTGCGCCTTCTCGGCTCAGGTGTGATGCGTAATGCTGCTATCTAATGTAGCAATCGGTGGACTGAGGCTAACTCACATTCGCGACATCTCCCCGTTGACGGGAAAGATTGGAGCGGGGCGCCGAACGTCGAGAGACTCGGATCAACCGCTCACTCTTGCCCTTCCCAGGCTACTCGGAACAGACCATGAACACAATGACTGCGGTGGATGCCGCCAGTCCCGACCTTCCCATCCCGGTGGTGGCGGCCTCTAGCAACCCCAGAGGTGGCAACGAGGAGCGGCGGCCCATTTAGGGCCGCCGCAGAGGTTAGTACTCAGACGCGAGCAGGAGGGTCACGACGCGGCAGGTCAGGGTCTCATCGGCCGCGTCGGGTGAGCCCGCCGACAGGTCGTGGTCGTAGTAATCGATTTTCCAGAATAGCTGCTCGCCGACGATGGTGAACGCTCCGAAGTCGTGCTCGCCGTGCGGGTCATTATTGGCGTCGAAGGTTTCGAACCTTCGCACCGCTTGAACCGCCGCCGTGGTGGCGGCATCTCCTAGCGCCCGAACGCCCGCCGTTATCAGCCATCGTGCTTGGGCCGATTGCGTGGGCCCGGCCGACCGGACTTGATCGTTGAGGGCGCGGATCCTCTGCGTGTCCGATGAAGGCTGGTCCGTCATCGGACGCATCCCATGGCGATGGGTAGCGGGCATGTGGCCCGCTGACGTTCAGAAGGAACCATTGAAAACTCCCGTGCTGTTCGGGAGCGCCGGCCGATCCGGCGCTCCCCGCGGCACGCGAGCCCCCTCCTCCGCCAGGCTCCCATGGGCGGCGTCCGTCCGCACGGCTGGCGATCGCGCCGCCCTGGCGCCAAGGCCAGCCGTGCGCGGCCCCGGCAAGGCGGCATGATGACTATGGCGCGACAGACCCCCCGGCCGAAGCCTGGGGCGGTAGCCGAAAAGAGCTAAGGGGCGCCGCCCCTCGCGCCCGCCAGGGTGCGCGGCCTCGCGGCCGCCGGCCCGCCGGGTCTCCCCGATCTTCCTCCGCCTTCGGCTCCGTGCAGACCGGGCGATTCCCCTCCCGGCGGTCCGCCCTGGCGCTTGCTACCCCCGGTCTCGCCGACGGGCAGGGGCGCAGGCGCGAGGCGCGCTTGCGCCCTAACAGGAAGGACTATTCCCATGACTGCCCAATCTGAAATCCAATCTCGGCCCGGCCACGGCGCGGTGATCGAGGTGCCGCTCAACAGGCTCAAGGCTTCGCCGCGCAATGCCCGGCGCACCCCGCACGCCAAGGCCGACGTGGAAGCCCTGGCCGCCAGTATCGCCGCTAAGGGGGTGATTCAGCCGCCGGTGGTGGAGCCGGAAATGGACGGCGACGGCCTGCCCACCGGCTACTATCTCGTCACGGTCGGCGAGGGTCGCCGTCAGGCGCTTCGGTTGCGCGCCCAGCGCAAGGAAATCGGCAAGGCGTCGCCCATTCGCTGTCTGGTCGATCTCGCCAACGACGCGCACGAGATCAGCCTCGATGAGAACATCACCCGCTTCGCCATGCATCCGGCCGACCAGTTCGAGGCGTTCCAACAACTGGCGCAGGATCGCGGGTTCGGGCCTGAGGAGATCGCCGCCCGGTTTGGGGTGACGCCGACCGTGGTCCGCCAGCGACTGAAGCTTGCCGCCGTCAGCCCGGCCTTGATGAAGCTCTATCGCCAGGGCGGCATGACCCTGGACCAGCTGATGGCCTTCACGCTGAGCGACGACCACGCCCGGCAGGAGGCCGTCTGGCACGGCCTCTCTTGGAACAAGGAGCCGCAGGTTATCCGCCGCGCCTTGACCGAGGACCGGGTGTCGGGGCGCGACAAGCGCGCGGTCTATGTCGGGGCCGAGGCCTATCTGGCGGCGGGCGGCGTCCTCGAACGCGACCTCTTCGCCGACGATCATGGCGGCTACTATGCCGACCCGGCCCTGCTGGACCGGCTGGCGATGGAGAAGCTCACCGCCCTGGCTGAGGCCGCCCTGCAGGAGGGGTGGAAGTGGGCGACCCCCAGCCTCGACCATCCATCGGCCTTCCAGATGGGCCGGATCTATCCCCGACGCCACGAGCTTCCGGCCGAGGATGAGGCGCGCGCCGCGCAGCTCGCCACCGACTACGACGCCCTGGTCGCCGAGCTGGAGGAAGACGAGGACGAGGCCGCGCTCGCCAAGCTGCACGACCTGGACACGGAGCTGGCCGAGCTGGACGCCAAGCGGGTGGCCTATGACCCGGAGGATATCGCCCGGGCTGGGGTGTTCGTGGTGCTGGGACCCGACGGCGCGGCGCGGCTCGAGGCGGGGTTCATCCGTCGCGAGGACGAGCCCGCGAGCCCAGAGCCTGACGAGCTGTCCGATGAACCCGCAGCCGAACGGGACGAGCCGGCCGGGCCGTCTCCGTTGCCGGAACGGCTCATCGCCGACCTAACCGCCCATCGTTCCGCCGCCCTGCGTCATGCGCTCGGCGAGACCCCGGACGTCGCCCTGGCGGCGGTGGTCCATGCCTTGGCCTTGCAGTGCTTCGACTTGGACGGCGGCTTCGGGACCTGCTTGGACCTCCGGCTGGAGAGCGTCCACCTGGAGGGCTACGCCCCCGGCCTCGCCGACAGCCCGGCCGGGCGAGAGATCGAGGCGCGGCACGCGCAATGGGCGGCTGAGTTGCCGCGATCAGCTTCGGCGCTCTGGACCCATGTGCTGGAGATGTCGCAGGAGGCACAGCTCCGTCTACTCGCCCATTGCACGGCGCTCAGCCTGAACGCGGTCCAGACGCCGGGCCGCCGGTCTCGGGCGCTGGACCAGGCCGACGCCCTGGCGATCCGGCTTGGGCTCGACATGGCCGACTACTGGACCCCGACCGTGGAAAGCTATCTCGGCCGGGTGACCAAGCCGCACATCCTCGCGGCAGTGGAGGAGGGCGTGGGGCCGGAGGCCTTGCGTCAGGTCGACGGTCTCAAGAAAGAGCCCATGGCGCTGGCGGCCCAGGGGTTGCTGGAGGGGCGTCGCTGGTTGCCTCAGGTGCTAAGGTCGCTGGACGCCGCGCCTGACCCGGACCTCGGCGTCACCACCACCTGAGGTTGAGAGCGGGCGGTGGTGAGGGCCGTCTTCGGGCGGCCCTCTTTTCATATTTTCGGCGGCGCTGCGCGCCGCCGGCCGGTGTCAGACCAAGCGGGCGATCTTGCTGAGATTGGCCAGCGCTCCCGCATGGTCCTCATCCGAGGCCGCCGCAGAGGCATCCTGCGCCACCGAGACCGCGAAATCGCGATCATGGGCGTCGCGGGCGGCCGACTGCACGGCGATGTCGGTCGCCACCCCGGCGATCGTGACCTCGGTGATCCCGAGGCTGCGGAGCGTCAGCTCCAGCGTCGTGGCATAGAACGCGCTCACCCGTTTCTTGGCGATGACGATGTCGCCGTCGCGCGGAGCGACCTCAGGCACGATCTCGGTCGAGCGGGAACCAAGCTGCAGGATTCCGCCGGCGCGAGCGCCACCGAACAAGGGCGAGGCGGCCGGGTGGTCAGCATAGTCCGGGCTGAACCCCAAATGCACGTGGATGACCCGGCCGCCCTCGGCGCGTATCGCCGACTGAAGGGCCGCGAGCTTGCCGAGCGTGCCGTGGCGTTCGACGAACGCATGGTAACCCTTCGCCGCCAGCTTCCCGTCGGAGCCGACGATCTCGTTGATGAAGTCGATGCAGATCAGTGCCTTGGTCATGCGGAGGGTTCCTAGATTATACAGCGGCCGCGATGGTCAGCGGCGCAAGGGTTGGGGGTAAGGTCGTTACGCTGCGCGCCTGGGTGATCACGATCCGGTCGCCGGCGTCCACGACCGCCTCGATGTCCTGTGGTCGGCCGAACAGGGTCTCGATCCGGCAGCCGAGGGCGATCAGTCGGTCGATCACCTCCGGGCTCAAGGCCGGCGTGGCGCGTTCGGCCGGGCTGGTGGGAAGGCGCGTGATGTTCTCGCCGAGCCGCGAGAACGCGCCGTAGGCGACGCGAAGCTCCTTGCGACCGGTCGTCAGGCTCAGAACACGGCCCGTCCGCCGATCGAAGGTCGCTTCGTCGGGGCTGACCATGCCGGCGACGATGGCCTCGCAAGGTCCCCAAGCGAACTCGACGGCGCCGGTCTCGCCCGATCCTTGGGGATCGGCGGTCATCATCACGGCTGAGGCTTTCGCCACCACCATCTCCTGGACGATGACTGCCATGCGGCTGCCGGCGACATAGGCGGCGTCCGCCTTGAAGCGGTCTAGGCTGCGGTCGTTGAACAGGGACGCCCAGCAACGGCGGACCGCCGTCATGACCTGGTGGCGCGGCACGTTCAGATAGGACTCGAACTGTCCCGCCATGGAGACCATCTCGCTATCTTCCGCGACCGCCTGACCCTGGGCCCAGATATGGGCCGAAGATCGAACCGCGAAGCGGCTGGCGTCGCCCAGGGCGGCGAGACCTTCTGTGAGCCTACGGCGCGTCAACGGCGGCGTCGGGAGGCCTTGGATGATGGCCGCGATGCGGTCCGCGTCTGGCAGGGCCTCCACAATGGCGCTCGCATAGGGCGACACGGCCGCGGCGAAGTGGTCTTCGCTCAGCGCGAACCCTCGGGGGACGGCGACGCCATTGCGGCCCAGGATCTCCAGATTCTTGGCCTTGAGCGACATGTCAGCCCTCCCACTCGATCATGCCGCGGTCGGCATCGACACAGACCAGCATCACGCCGAGCAGCAGTTGGGTGGCGTCCGTCGCCTGAAGGACAGTCGGCTTGTCGTTCTCGCGAGCCCAGACCGCCGCATGGCAAAACCGGCCGCCCTGCTCGGTCACGATCGCCGCCGCCCGGTGCATGGCCGGCACGAAGGCGATATTGGTCTCCAGCGCGACCAGGATGTCGCCCGCACCTACTTGGGCCAAGTCCTGCGGGCCGCTGACGACGACCGGGCGTCCGGTGGCCTGCCCGCCGCAGGCCGGCTTACAGGGCAGGCTGTACTTCTTCACCTGGTTCACGCGTGGGCCTCCATTCGGCTGGAAAGGTCTGCGGTCGCGAACAGGACCCACTTCTTGGCGCGGATCGTGTCGATGCTGGCGCGTTCGAAATCGACGGCTTCCTCACCCATACGGAAGACCAGGTCATGGGCCAGCCCCAGCCCGCCCTTGAAGCTGAAACTCGGCTCCAGGCTCAGGTTCAGGTGGTTGAGAAGGGTCATCGCCGTCGAAAGGTCGTGAATGCGGCCCTGCGCCGCGAGGCTCGCGACGCGGCCGATCTTGATCATCAGGTCGTGGCGCGCCTGCGCCATCTGGTTCCGCCGCCGCGCCGCGGCCCGCCCCTGATCCCGGAGGAGCTCTCCGCTCAGTTGCTCGTACCAGAAGCCCAGTTGCGCGAGGCTCCATTTCGCGTGGCGGCGCAGGAACACCCAGACGGCTTCGGCGCGCCCAGGCTCGGCTCGGCTGAGATGTTCGAGGGTCGGCGGCTCGGGAAAGGCCCTCTGCGCCCGGGCGAGATCCTGGAGCAGCGTGCTCTCCGCCGACAGGTGGGGTTCGCCCGGCGTGCAGAGGAGTTCGAGGGCGTTTGGCTCATCGCCCAGTCCGGTCTCATCGAGGAGGCTGGCGAGTTCGCCTTCATAGGCGTCGAGGCGCGCGTCAAGGCCGTTAGGCGAGCGCTTTCCAAACTGCCCCCGCAGCGCCTCGGAGGCCTCGACCAGGCGGTTGGCGGCGCGGAAGCCGGCAAGCGTCGGATCCTCGACATAGATCAGGGCCTGGAATCCCGCGCCGACATAGGCCAGGGCCGCGCGCTCGTACTCGTCGATGAAGGTGGCCAGTGGCGTCGGGCGAGACTCGTTCGGCCAGGACCGGGTGCGGATCACCTGGCGATAGTGGTCGACATGCCCCTCCAGGTCGGCGGCCGGGACGCCGCCGATCAGGCGGATCAGCCGTTCGCGGCCGAACCAGGATTCGTGTCGGGCGATGCTCTGTTCGACATTGTGCAGGGCGGTCGCCGAGCGGCTCGCGCTTCCGACGACGGGGAAATCAGGCGACGAACCCCTTTGGGGGATCGACAGAGAAGGGGCCGCGCCGGTCTCGATGCTGCCGATGGGGGTCATTTTTGCGCTCAGTGAGGAGGGGTTTTGGCGAAATCGACAAAATCATCACGCGTCTTGGTCTCGCATCGGTTGAGAAGCTCGTTGAAGGTGTCCTCAAAGCTGGACACCAGCGTCGGCGCTTGGAACTCCAGATGGATGTCCTCGATCCGCACGAGCGCGACCCCGGGATCGGAGTAGCAACCGAATGTGGGAAGGTCGGGGGCGGTGTAAAAGTAGCGGTGGCGCTTGGGACTCGCCGACGAGGTCAGGAAGACGTCGATCTGGGCCCGTCTGAGATCCTCGGGGATTGCGGCGAAGCGACCCCGGCCATGGAAGAAGTCTGCGTAGCCGAGGCCATTCCAAATCTCCCAGCTGTCATAGGTTTCGCTGCGGTAGAGCTCCGCCCGCTTGCCGCGGATGGAGAGGATCTCGCCTTCGAGCTGCGCCGCCCGGGTGCCGTAGTCGGCCCGCAGCAGCTCGCGGGTGATGTCGGCCAATTCGTCGTTCACGGTGTAGGGCGCCATGATCATGAACCGGGCACCGGCCTGCGCGGAGATCGTCGTCTCGAGGCTGAGGCGCCGTCGCTCCGACCCCAGGACATCCATTCGCCCCCAGGCCGCGCCATTGGCGAGGGGCAGGCCAAAGTGCTCCGAGAGGCGAGTCAGGACGCCGAGGCTCATCGCTTCGGGGTTGGATTTGTAGCGATAAGCGGTCGCAAGTGAGATGCCAGCCACGGCGGCCGCTTCCTCCATGGCCTCTCGTGTCGAGAGCCGCGCCTTCAGGAAGTCCTTGATCACCGTCAAATCCATCGTCATCCCCAAAGCTCTGTCATTCGCATATTCTCAAATTTGAGAACAGCGGTCAACAGCCAAGTTGCGCGTAGGGCTGGGGTTAGGAAGCGGGGCTGGCGAGAAGACCCGCCGTGCGGCCGATAGCGTTCTGCCCGATGATTGGGGGGCATGGATCTGACCGACGCCGAACTCGAGGAATTCGCCGATCGCTGGGAGCGGGTCTTCGGCAAGCGGCCGACCCGCCGGCAGGCTAGGCGTTTGGCCCGCGAGGAAGCGGCGCTCTATGAATCGTTGAAGCCGCCGCCAGACGCCGAGGACCCCACCTAGGGCTGGGCGCCCGGCTTGCGGGTTCCCGCCCGGCGCCACATACTCTGTATACAAACTAAATACATATGACTGACAACGCACCGCATGCCTTGACGGATGGTGAGTGGGAAGAACTGGCCGGCATCGAGGCTGTCCGGGAGGCCTGGGGGCTTGAGCCGGGCGAAGGCAGGGCGATGCTGAAAGAATGCGGGACCTATGCTGTCCGCTTCGATTTCATCTCCGGATCGCCAGGCTATGTCGGCCCGCTCTATCTGCTGAAGGGCGACGGCGACCCCACCTGCCATCCCCTGCATTTCATCCGTAAGGACGGGGAGCTCGTCCTCGAGGAGGACTGGTGATCAGCCCTCCGCGTAGCTGACGACGCCTTCGACCGCGAGGCGGTCGGTTTCGTTCTAAGGCCCAAGTTGCCATTGATCCCCTCGGCCCTACAGTCGCGGGGGTTCGGTGTGGGTGTCGGCGGCTCGCGTCTCGTCTTGAACACGGGCTTGGGAAAGCCGCCCGTGTTCCGGAGGCGGCCGCCAACACCAAGTACCGTCGTCGAGGGACATGAGGACTTGGGGGACTTCGTTCGAGGCGTCGGAAACCAGCGCCGTGATCGGAAAAGTTCGAACTGCGGTAAGGAGTGGTCCACATTCCTGTAAAAGCCGCCATTTCGCGATCACGTCGAAGGGAAAGCGCAGCCTAACGCCTAGCCTTTTTCCCTCCACGACCAAGTTCGAACTCAGCTCCAGGAGCGATTCGCGGATTTGATCCGGCGTCAGCCCGATACGGCCTAGCTGCGCCGTTTTCGCCCGTTCGAACTTTTGAAGAGCTTGAGCGCTCGGGCTCTCGACTTGGGCCTCGATCTGGTCGAGATAGCCACGGCGCTCGATGAGCAAGGCCGGTCTTCGTTCGTCATAGGCCGTCTTGTCGATCCGTCCGTCGAGCAGGGCATCGGTCAGCGCCTCCAGGCGGGCGTCGCAGCGTTCGAGCCGCAGGGCCGCTTCCGCCTTGGCGGCGCGCTCGGCGTCCCGCAGGTCGGTCTCGGAGGCTGTCAGCAAGTCCCCCAAGTCCCTCAACTCCTCGTCGGTGAAGGCGACCAGCGCGAAGAGACCGTCGACGAGCTTGTCGACCTCGGCCTCCGCCACCGAGACCCCGCGGCAGGTGACGGCATGGCAGCGGTAATAGACCCGCCCTTTCTGTCGCTCACCGGTGAGGAGCCGGCCGCACGCCGCGCAACGGATCAGCCGTCGGTAGAGGTGGCGATGCCGCTGTTCCCGGGCGAAGGCGCGGCCGCTGAGGACGTCCTGCACCCGGTCGAACAGCGCCTTGGGGATAAGCGGCGCGTGCAGGCCCTGAAAGGTCTCGCCGGTGGTCCGCAGTCGGATCACGCCGATGTAGAACGGGTTCTGCAGCATGTCGGCCAAGTACGCTTTGGCGACCGGCCTACCGCCTCGACCGACCAGGCCGAGCGTGGCCATGACCTGCCGCAGGGGTTCCAGGGTGTACTGGCCGGACGCGTAGCGCTCGAAGGCCTCGGCGACGAGCGGACCCTTGAGCGGATCGATGGCCTTCGCCACCGCCTTGCCGCGGTCGAGATATCCCAGCGGCGCGGCGAACGGGTAGTAGCCCTGCTTCAGTCGTCCCCGGATGCCCTTCCGGACCTCGTCGCGCAGGTTGCGAATGAAGTCCGCCGCCACCACGGCCTGGATGTCGGCCGCCAGCCGCCCGCCGCGGGTCAGGAGATCCAGGCTCTCATGCGCGAGATGCACCTCAAGCCCCTGGTCCGACAGATCGACGATCTTCGACCAGTCCTTCAGATTGCGCGCGCCACGGTCGATCTTGTGCAGAATCACGCCGGCCGCCCGGCGTTTCCGCAGGTCGGTGAGCAGCCGATTGAAGGTGCTGCGTCCCTGCTTGGCGGCCGTCTCCATCTCTTCGTACCAGCCGACGATTTCGAGCCCGTGGCGCTGGGCGTAGGCCTCGATGGCGCTTCTCTGCTCCTGCAAGGAGGAGCCGTGTTGGCCCTGTTTGACCGTCGAGACGCGGACATAGGCGAGGTAGGTTTTCATGGAGAGGCGGCGGGGTCGCCAGGGTCCAGTCTACGGTGCCCGCCGTCTTCCGGCGAGCTGGCCCAGGTGGGTTGGTCGGACTGGTCGAGCGCCCGCCCGAGATTTGAAAGATGCCGCCCGTAGCGCCGGAAGGCATCGAGGGCGCGTGTTCGCATCTCCTCGGGTGCGTCGGGGAGGAACCGATCGAGCAGGAAGGCGCCGGGTTCGCGGGCGGGGTCGGTCATGTGATTAGCGTCGCCGAAGGACCGGCGAACGACCAGGCGGGCCAACGCGCCGGCGTGGCGAGGTTGCCGGCCTGGGAGGGGGCGAACAGCGGCCGTAAGCTGGACCCGATGCCTGATCCCAGACCGAGTGCGCGAAGACCCGTCTCCGAACCTACGGTGTCGCGGCGGCTGGCGGACGGGACCCTGATCGAGCTGGTCTACGATCCGGTGGCCGCCACGACGTCGCTAGCGATTGGCCGGCCCGACGGGAGCCGGACCCTGGAGCTGAGCATCGACCTACCGACCGGCGAGCGCCTGGTCCCCTATTCGCCGACCAATAATCTCATCGCGAGCGGCAGCGTGCTGCTGCCCTGCGGCTTTGGTCCTCAGACGAACACGCAGGACCTGGTCGCCGAGATCTCGGCATTCCTGCATCGCTATGTCGATCTGTCGGCGTCGTTCGGGGAGATCGCGCCCTACTATGTGCTGCTGACCTGGGTCTACGACGCCTTCCGTGACCTGCCCTACCTGCGGTTCCGCGGCGACTACGGCACTGGCAAGACCCGCGCCCTGCTGGCCCTGGGCAGCCTCTGCTACAAGTCGTTCTTCGCCTCGGGCGCCTCCACGGTCTCGCCGATCTTCCACATCCTCGACGTCTTCCGCGGCACCCTGATTCTAGACGAAGCCGATCTCCGGTTCTCCGACGCCACCGCTCAGCTCACCAAAATTCTCAACAACGGCAATGCCGACGGCTTGCCGATCCTGCGCACTATGTCGAACCGCCACGGGGAGCTCAGCCCGCGCGCCTTCAAGGTCTACGGGCCGAAGATCGTCGCCATGCGCGAGAGCTTCGCCGACCGAGCGCTGGAAAGCCGCTTCCTCACCGAGGAGACCGGCGCCCATCGCCTCCGCGCCGACATCCCGATCGCCCTGCCCGACGCGTTCCATGGCGAAGCGGCGAGCCTGCGCGACAAGCTGCTGACCTGGCGCTTCGATCATCGCGACCGCGTGCGCGTCGAGCCGTCGCGGACGGTCTCCGGCGTCGAGCCGCGGCTGAACCAGACCGGCCTGGCGCTGCTGTCGCTGATCGAGGACGCGGAGGTTCGGCGTCGCCTTGGTGAGCGCCTGGTCAGGGAACAGGCGCGATGGCGTGACGACCGCGCGGCGAGCTTGGAAGCCGGAGTGCTGCGCGTCTTGCTTGAGCTCTTCGCCGGCGGCGCGCCAGAAGTGACCGTGAGCGCGGTGACGGTCGCGCTTAATCTGAGGCTGGCCGAAGACCAAGGCGCGCCGATGAGTCCGAAAGCGGTCGGCGCGGTTCTGCGCGCGCGCTTGCGATTGCGGACGATGCGAATGCGTGGCGTCTATGTGGTGCCGCGTTCGGAATTCGGGGCGATCCAAGTGCTCGCGCAGCGCGCGGGCGTCGCCGGCGAGCGCACGGACGCGATGTAGCCACAGTGGCACGATTGCCCGCCTACGAATGCGCGCGCGTGTGGGCGATGATGTAAGGGACCCTGACGGGGTCTCTAATTTTTCACCCCTATGTCCCACCCCAACTATCTGGCGTTCTTTCGCCAGCGAAACGGCCTCTCCGCGCAGGAGCTGGCCGACCTTATCGGCTACTCGGCGCGCAGCACCGTCCGGCGGGCTGAGCTCGGCGAGCGCGATCCGACCCTGCCTTTCGCCCTGGCCTGCCAGGCCGTCTTCGGCATTCCGCCAGCCCAGATGTTCCCGGCGCTCTACGGTAAGATCGAGGAAGACGTCCTGAACCGCGGCGCGCTCTTGGATCATCAGCTGCGCAGCCAACCAGGGGAGCAATCGGCCCTGAAGCGCAGACTGCTGTCCGACATCGTGGAGAGATCAAATCAACTTCCTGCCGCATGAAGGCGCCCTCCTTCACGCTCGGCCTGCACGCCCATTCCCGAGGGTTTGGATGGGTGGTCTTCGAAGGGCCGTTCGCGCCCTATGACTGGGGCATGGTCAGCGCGCGCCGCGACAAGAACCTGATCTGCATGCGGCGGGTCGAGCGGTTGCTACGGCGCTTCCAGCCCGAATCCATCGTGCTGGAAGCTTTTGAACGAGAGGCCTCCGGTCGCGGCGATCGCGTCGCTCGCCTTTGCCGCGCCATCGCCGCCCTGGCCGCCGACCTCGGCGTTCAAGTGGCGGTCTACACCCGCGACCACGTCCGGACCTGTTTTTCCGGTATCGGGGCGATCACTCGTCAGGAGATCGCCGAAGCGGTTGCTCGGCATATCGACGCCTTCCGTCATAGGCTCCCGAAGCCGCGCCGTGCCTGGCACGGCGAGGACGAACGGATGGCGCTATTCTCGGCGGCGGCACTCGTCCTCACACACTTCCGGTTCGGAGCCGGCGGGCTGTTCGACTCGCTGATCTACTAGTTGGGTCACATGGTGGCCGTACGCCAAACCGACTGGATTGGGCCTCTTCTCGGCCCCTCGGAGCGCCCCTTCGCGGTCGGACACTAGGTCCGGAGGTCGATCCCGTCGTCTGCCTAAGCCCCGTGCGGAAGTTCGCTGGCTGGGAATGATGATCTCGTGCGACGGCCTGAAGCCGTGACGAACGCCGCTTTCGACCGCTACAAAAGGTTGAGCGACTCAAGGATCGAGCTTGCAGTCGATTTGTTCGCATTTTGTTCTTGCGAGTGCCCAACGGAAGGCAGACGCTCCACAGCGCAGCATGGAAGATGGATGCCTATGGCGAAGCCTTACGCCACTGAGATATCGAAGCTCCGCGAGACCTTTTCTTGGGCGAACGCCGTCGATCTTGTGCCGTTGCGCCAGGCCGTCAGGACCGCAGGGCTCTCGCCTCTCCGCGCCATCGGATCGGGAGGATCTCTGACCGCCGCCCATGCGCTCGCTGGTCTGCATCAGCGTTGGACAGGACGTGTCGCTGCGGTCGCCACGCCACTCGACGCCGTAGCTGAGCCGCTCGAAGAGGGTGTCGCCACATGGTTGCTCAGCGCCGGTGGCGGTAATGTCGATATCCTCGCGGCCTTCAAGGCTCTGGTCGCCCGAGAGCCGCGCCAGCTTGGCGTCCTCTGTGGTCGCTCAGATAGCGCGCTAGCCGACCTTGGGCGCGACCACGCCTTCGTCGATTTGCTCCTCTATGAGCCACCTGCCGGCAAGGACGGGTTCTTGGCGACAAACTCACTGCTCGCCTTCACGGCCCTGCTGACGCGCGCCTACGCCCTTGAATTCGCTCCCAACGCCAGGGCCTGGGAACAGGCGGTCGCCGAAGTTGAGCCCTTGCTGATCGACGGAGCTGAACCGATATCGGCCTGGGCGAGAGATACCTCGCCGCTATGGGAACGCCCGACGACCCTGATCCTGCATGGATCGACCACCCGAATCGGCGCGGTCGATCTGGAGTCGAAATTTACCGAAGCGGCCCTAGGGAACCTCCACCTCGCCGACTATCGGAACTTCGCCCACGGGCGCCACCACTGGCTGGCGAAGCGTGGGGAGCACACGGCGATCATCGCCTTCCTCTCGGATGAAGACCGCGCGCTCGCCGAGCGAACCCTTGCGCTAATCCCCCAGGACATCCCACAAGCTCGCCTGGAGCTGCCAGGGTCGCCGGCGGCTGCGTCGATAGCGTCGCTCATCGCCGCGCTTCGGATTACAGGCTGGGCAGGCGTGGCCCGCGGCATTGATCCCGGCCGGCCCGGAGTGCCGGAGTTCGGCCGCAAGCTCTACAACCTGCCGCTGCCCAAGCCGCCGTCCTCAAGAACGAGAAAGGTGTCGGATCGTGCGGCCGTAGCGATTACCCGCAAGGCCGGCCTGACGCCCGAACGCCTGGAGGAGAGGGGTCAACTCGACCGCTGGCGCGCCGCGCTGACGACCTTTGAGGGCCGATTGCGAGACGCCGCGTTCGCCGGCGTTGTCTTGGATTACGACGGCACAATCGTCGATGCGCGTCATCGATTTTTCAGGCCGCGCCCCGACATTGCGGCCGAACTGGGCAGACTGGCCGAGAGCGGGGCCCAGATCGCCATCGCCACCGGCCGCGGGGCGTCTGTTCGGCGCGACTTGCAGGCCAGCCTCCCTCAAGAGCTCTGGCCGCGTATCCTGATCGGCTACTACAACGGCGCGGAGATCGCCGCCTTGGACGATAGCGCCGCGCCGGATGGCGGCGACATCGTCTGCGACACTCTGGCTGCGCTCGCGGTCGCGCTGCGGGCGCAGCCAGAGCTCGCCGATGCTGCGGACCAGACCGATCGGCGTTACCAGATCACGCTCGAGGCCAAACGGGCCATGCCAGAAAACCGGCTTTGGGATCTGGCTCATCAGGTCGTCCTGATGACCGATCATCAGGACGCCCGCATCACTCGATCGAGCCACTCGATCGACATCGTCGCCGCAGGCGTCTCCAAACTAAACGTACTTGAGCGCGTGCGCGTGGTGGTCGGCGCGGCGCCGCTGCTGACGATCGGTGACCGGGGGCGATGGCCCGGCAACGACTATGAACTGCTGCGCGAGCCCTACGCCCTAAGCGTTGATGAGATCAGTGTTGACCCCACCACCTGCTGGAATCTGGCGGTCCGCGGGCAACGTGGAGTGGCCGCCACTCTCGACTATCTCCGCGCTCTAAGGCCCGACGGCGGCTGCCTTAGGTTCGACCCGGCGGCGTTTCGATGAACCAGGAACTCGGCCTGAAGACCCTCAGTCAAATCATGGACTGGAGCGACGAGCGTGCGCGGGAAGAGTTCAATTGGCTCCGCCTGATGGCCCGGTTGAAGTACGACGGCTATCGCGACTTCCATGCCGGCATGCGCTTCATCGAAAGCCTCGCGACCTGGCTTCAGCAGTTTAAAAAGGCGGAACGCGAAACCGCCTACGCCTTTGTGCGCCGCGCCCTGGTCTACATCGGCCCAAACGAGATGCAGCGGCTGGTCGAACAATTTTATCCACGCACCGTCCGCGAACGGCTGATCCGAACAACCGCGGCCGAACGAGATATTCCGATCTATCGGGTCCTAGCCGATCCACAGGCCCGGGCGGCGGCCGAGCGTCTTCGGCGAGAGACCTTGTTCATGGGTCTGAGCGACGGCGCCCGCATCGACATAGTCCGTCATGCCAACGCCGGGCTTCTCACCAACGAGCAGCTCGTGGTCGCCACCCAGGTCGATGCCGACAAGTGGCAGGATCTGTTGAAGTCTCTGCGAGATGAGCTAGGCGACCCTGAGGCTCGATTCCGGCTAGTCTATCTGATCGATGACTTTGTCGGGACGGGAACCTCGTTCCTGCGCTTCGACGAGACGAAGCAGAAATGGAAGGGCAAGCTCGTCAAGTTCAAGGCGGCGGTTGACGCCGCGACTGCACAGCTGGGCGGTGACAGTCTGTTCGCGCCAGATTGGGAACTCTGCGTCCACCACTATGTCGGCACCACCGCAGCCGCTCAGGTCATCGGGGAACGACAAGCGAAGGCTCAGGTGGCGCTCGCTGGCGACGGCTGGGCGAAGGCCGTGCACTTCTCCTTCGGCGCAGTGCTGCCAGCGGATCTGCCGATCGACGCGCTCCCCAACCGCTATGACGAGTTCCTCGCCTTGACCCGCACCTACTATGACCCAGCGATCCGGACCGCCCACACTGATGTTGGCGGTGTCGAGCACCTGGGATTGGGCTACGGCGGATGCGCGCTGCCGCTGGTGTTGGACCACAATACACCCAACAACTCCGTCGCACTGCTGTGGGCAGAAACCGACGGTGGGGAGCGCGACGACGTTCTCGCCCCGGCCATGCGGCCGCTCTTCCGCCGTCGCCAGCGCCACGCTTAGAGAGACGAGATGGCAAACCCGTTCGAGAAGCGCGCGACCGAATACCTCCGTGACGACGAGGCGTTTCTGGCGGTCGTGACGCCCGAGCCGCTAGCGACCTTCTTCCAGAAGCCCGCGACCGAGGGGCGGCTCTACGATCGTCTCACGATGATCATCGGCACGCCGGGCAGCGGCAAGACGACCTTGGCGAGGCTCTTTCAATATTCCACGCTCCGCGCACTGCTGCGCAATCGCGGCCTCAGCACCTACAAGCCGCTGATCGACACCTTGACTGCCTGCGGCGCGATCCAGGACGAACGACCGACTCTGATCGGGGGTCGGCTGCCGTTGGAAGGCGAGTATCGGGAGTTCTGGGAATTTCCCTATCCGGAAGATCTGAAGACCGGCCTGATGATCGCGCTGCTGCAAGCCCGTACTGTGCTGGCTTGGCTGCGCAATTTCGTAGCGGCGGGTGTTTCACTCGATGATGTCGAGATCGTTCCGCGAGCCGACGCCGATGCCGCGCTGACCGTGATCGGCGGCGTCCAAGGACCTGCGCTCCTCACCAGGGCTCGCGAAGTCGAGCTGGCCATCTATCGAATCTCAGCCGCCCTGATGCCCCCCGACGTAGCCGATATCGATAGCGAGGCGGCGGCGGCCTATCGTCCCTTTGATGTCATCGAGTCCTTTCGCGTCAAAGATGGGGACGAGACATTCGACCTCAGGCCACTCGTCATCTTCGACGACGCCCACAGCCTGCATCCAGCTCAGCTCACGGCCTTGCAGCGCTGGCTGGCTCGGCGAGAGTTGAAGGTCGGGCGCTGGATTCTCACCCGCTTGGACGCTCTGACCCCCGCTGACGTTCTGGTCGAACAGGACTTGGAGGGGAGCACTGAGGAGCCGGGTCTAAAGCGCGCAAGAGAGATCACCGACATCTGGCTTCAGAGCGGCGATGATCGCTCCAACCAGCGGCGTGCCTTCCGCAAGATGGCGAAGGACATGTCCGCGCGATACTTGCGGCAAATGGAGGTGTTCAATCGGCGCGGTCTCCACAACCTCGGCGACCTGCTGTCCACCGAGCCGGAAGTGATCGCTGCAGGCAAGCGGGAGAAGTTGGCCGGCCAGGTCGATGGTCTTCAGCGCCGATACGGCGTTTCGGCGCAGCGGCGGCAGGATCTTGAAGCCGAAATAGCAGCCTACATGAAGGGTGCTGGCGAAGAGGGCGAAGACCTTCAGCTGGCGATGCTGGCCATCCTCCTGCAGCGGTACGCCAAGCGCGTTCCTCAGGCCAACCTCTTCGATGACGGCGCAACGGATGCTGAACTCAGCAAGCCGTTGACCGCCGACGCCGGCGTCGCGGAGGGCGCCCGCGTCCACTTGCTACATCGGCAAGACCGGCCGTTCTATTTTGGCATCGATCCCCTGTGTGACGCGAGCTCGGAGAACGCAGAGCAGTTCCTCCAGTTGGCCGCTCGCCTCGTCTCTCAGTCCGAAACCCAGCTTATTCGCGCCAAGCCGCCAACCCTACGCAGCGGCGTCCAGAATGCCCTACTACGGGATCGCGCGGGCGAAATCGTCAGGGAATGGGATTTTCCGCAGCACCAGCTGGTTCGCCGGCTCGCCGATGCGATGGCGGCCGAGTGCCTCAAAAAGAGCTTGGAGGGAAACGCCTCGCTCGGCGGCGGTGCCAACGCGATCGGGATTCCCCAGGAAGAGTTCGACGCGATACCGACCACCCATCCCGACCTGGCGCGAGTTCTGCAATTTGGCGTCGCCTACAACGCCTTCGTCCTCGTCCCCAACCATGGGACCAAGAAAAAGGTCTGGTGCTTGATCGAGTTGGGCGGTGTGCTGCTGCTCCATCATGGCCTCACACTCAAGCGCGGCGGATTCTTGGAGCGGCGTACGAACGATCTCGTGCGGATGCTGGGTGAGGTGTAGCCATGGCCCGGACCCGCCGCTGGGATCCCTGTATCGCCCATCGGGCGGAAGAGGTCGATCCGTTCATCGCCGACTATTTTGCTCAAACCGATCGCAAGGTGTTGTTCGTCGGCGGCGCCGGCTTTGATCCACGATCAACGGCGGTCGCCTTGCGGCTCGCAGCTGCTGCCGGATCGGTCAAGGGGCTCCTTATCCAGGAGAACCGGCCCAAGCCGCCACAGGGGCTGCTTCAACGGGCGACGACCAACGCCAGCGCTTTGATGGCGGCGCTCGCCGACCACGTTGTGGCGCCAATCGACATCTTCGGGCCGGACGGCGCGGTGGTCGGGGGGCGGAATGCTGTCACCGTGCTTGCTCGCCAGGATTTCGACGGCCTTACGGACGTCGTGGTCGATAGCAGCGCTTTGTCTGTCGGCACCAGTTTCCCGCTCATCCGGTATCTGGTGGAGCGTATCGAGCAGGGCAAAGGTCCGGCCAATCTCCATGTGTTCGTCGCCCACGACCCGACGCTCGACGCAGAGATTCAATCCATCGCCGGCGACGCGCCGGGGTATGTGCACGGCTTCCGGGGTGGCTCGACCCTCGACGGCACGGCCGCGGCCGCGAAGTTGTGGCTGCCGCAGCTAGCGGTCCGTCGTCGAGGAGCGCTGACCCGACTGCATGACTTCGTAGCGCCTCACGACACCTGCCCGATTCTACCTTTCCCGGCGGCCAACCCTCGCCTCGGAGACGAGCTAGCTGAGGCATTCCTGACCGAATTCGAGAGCGCTTGGTCGGTAGATACGCGCAACATCGTTTATGCAGCCGAGGACGATCCACTCGATCTTTACCGAACCATCCTCAGATTGGACGATCTGCGGAGGCCCGTGTTCCAGGAAGTGGGCGGGTCACTGCTGGTTCTGTCGCCGGTGGGGAGCAAGGTCATGGCGTTGGGGGCTCTCATGGCCGCGCTGGAGCGCGATTTGCCGGTCGCCTACATGGAGGCGATCGGTTACGATCTCGATGCGTCTATTCCCGCCGTGACCGCGGAGCCGCACCTCGTTCATATCTGGTTGGAAGGGGACGTCTATCCGCAGCCCCGCCCGGCGCTGCATAGTGAAAGTACCCCTGTGCGATGACGATGTCTGACCCAAAACCCCAGGCATTCGGCACCGGACTGATCGCCCTCGATCTCGTCATGAGCGCCGACCCTGAGGCGCCCGTTCGATCCTGGGCGGGTGGAACCTGCGGAAACGTGTTGTCGATCCTGGCCTATCTGGGATGGGACGCCTACCCGATCGGCCGCATGAACGGGGATCCGGCTTCGCAGCGCGTCAAAGCCGACATGAAGCAGTGGGGTGTTCGGCTCGACTTCGCAGGCTGCGCGCCGACCAGCCATACCCCGATCATTATTCAAGAGATCCGACGCGGGCGTGATGGCGCGCCGACCCATCGTTTCTCCTGGGCCTGTCCGCGCTGTGGGCAGTGGTTACCCAGCTTCAAGGCCGTGACACGCCATGCGGTGGAGGCGGTAGCGCCCAAGCTGGCTGGGTCGGCTGTATTCTTCATGGATCGCTTGTCTCGCGCGTCGCTGACCTTGGCCGCTCAGGCGTCGGCCGACGGCGCTGTGGTGGTCTTTGAACCGTCTGGCAAATCCGATCCGAAGCTTTTCGCCGAGGCCTTGAGGCTGGCCCACGTCGTCAAGTATGCGGATCAACGCCTAGCGGCGGTCGGAGGCGTGATGGCGGAAGATTCGGCGACTTTGGTCGAGGTTCAAACCTTGGGTGCGGCTGGGTTGAAGTTCCGTCATCGACTGGGCCGCGGAATCTCAGCCTGGAAGCACTTGGACGCCGTTCCGGCCCCGCGTGTGGCCGACACCTGCGGCTCGGGCGATTGGTGTACTGCAGGCTTGGTAGCGAAGGTCGCGGCCAGTGGCCAAAAGGGTCTGCGCGCCGCCGGCGTTGAGGGTATTCAATCGGCGCTTCGCTATGGCCAAGCGTTGGCAGCTTGGAATTGCGGATTCGAGGGTGCCCGCGGCGGCATGTACGCCATCGACCGATCAGCGCTGGACGCTCAGATCGAGGCCCTGCTCTCCGGCAGACTAGAGACGGTTCCCCTGGAGCCGAGACAGAAGATGCGAAGCACGTCAATCGCGTGCCCGGCCTGTCCGCCTGACAAGCCCAAGGAAAGATTGTCCTCAGCAAAGATCGACACGCCAGCCCGGCGCAAGACATCGGCGGCGTGACGCAATGGCGGCCGACTGCCGCCATCTCGGGGCCGGCAACGTCGAAGAGCGTCATGCCACAAAATCCGTCGAGGTCTCCCCAGCACTCGACTGGACGGGTGACGGCGGCATGAACAGGTAGCATCGAAGGGCCTCTATTTGGGGGGACCCGCGCCGAGTTCGTCAGGAATGAGTAGGCCCTTTCGGACTTACGCCGCCCGGTCGAAGACGCGCTCACACGCCATCGCGAGGGAGCGGGCGCTGATTGGCTTCTCGACGAGAGCGAATGGGTCCTGATCTCTCAGGTCATCGATGTTGCCGGTCACGAAGACGACGGGGACGGGACCGAGCGTGGCGATGATCGCGTTGACGGCCTCGATGCCGGTTCCGCCGATGATCCGCACGTCGGCGGTGATGAGGTCGGGCCGATGGGCCATGGCGGACGCCAAGGCGCGGTCGGGGCTGTCGGCGATGTCGAAGGTCTGGAACCCCATGTCCGCGAGCAGGTTCTCAATTTCCATCGCGATGAGCATCTCATCTTCGATGATGAGGACGTGTCCCCGCAGCCCCTGAATCACACGCTTCACTCCGCCAGGTGACGTCCGTTGCCCGACTGAATCCCTAACTGATGGGCGGCGCTAGTCGTTGCAACCCACGCGGCTTGTTTGCTCGCACGCCGTGTTTTCGATTCACATTGGCCTCGCCATTTCGTATCCTCTTTGTTCCACACCTTGGAGGCTGAAATGCAGCGTGACGGGGGGTTAGACGCCAAGCGGGTTGGCGTCTGGATACGGGTTTCGACCGAGGACCAGGCGCGCGGCGAGAGCCCCGAGCACCATGAACGCAGGGCCTGCGCATATGCCGAAATGAAGGGGTGGGAGGTTGCCGAGACCTATCGCCTCGAAGCGGTGAGCGGGAAGGCCGTCATCGCGCACGCGGAGGCCCAGCGAATGCTCGCCGATATCCGCAGCGGGCGTATCTCTGGCCTCGTCTTCTCGAAGCTCGCTAGGCTCGCGCGCAACACCAAGGAGCTGCTGGAATTCGCCGATCACTTCCGCGCCGCGAACGCGGACCTGATCTCGCTTCAGGAAAGCATCGATACGAGTTCGCCCGCTGGCCGGCTCTTCTTCACGATGATCGCGGCCATGGCGCAGTGGGAGCGTGAGGAGATTGCCGACCGCGTCGCGGCCACGGTCCCGATCCGCGCGCAGCTCGGCAAGTCGACGGGTGGGGCCGCTCCGTACGGATACCAATGGCTCGACAAGCGCCTGGCCGTACATCCCGACGAAGCGCCCGTCCGGCGGCTCATGTTCGAGCTGTTCGCCGAGCATCAGCGCAAGCGCACGGTCGCTCGCATCCTCAATGATCGGGGCTATCGAACCCGCAAGGGCGAGATGTGGTCGGGGACGACCATCGACCGCCTCCTAACCGACACCAGTGCGCGCGGCGTCCGCCGCCTGAACTACACCCGCACCAACGACAACAAGAAGGCGTGGACGCTCAAGCCCGAGAGCGACTGGGTCATGGTGCCGGTGGAGGCCATCGTCTCAGACGAGTTGTGGGACAAGTGCGCCGCGATCCTCACCACTCAAAGCCAGCAGGTGAAGCACGTCACGCGCAAGGCGGTGCACCTCTTCGCGGGCATCGCGCACTGCCACTGCGGCACGAAGATGTACGTGCGCGCAGGCTCGCCGAAATACGTCTGCGAAGGTTGCCGCAACAAAATCCCCACTGGCGACCTGGAAGCCGTCTTCCTTTCCGAACTCCATCGCTTCCTGCTCTCTCCCGCCGAGATCGAAGCGCACTCGCGCGCGGTCGCCGACGCGATCCGCGAGAAGGAGCGTTTGATCGAAAAGACGCTCGGCGATTTCAAGAAGGTCGAGGCGGAAGAGGACGCCGTGTTCGACCTGTACAACGCGGGCGGATTTCCGAAGGAAGACTTCGCGCGTCGCCATCGGCCGATATCTGAACGACGCCGGCAGCTCGAAGAAGAGCTGCCGCGCATCCAAGCCGAACTCGACGTGATGCGTATCGCAGCCTCTTCCCAAGAAGAGGCCATCCAAGGAGCTAAGACCCTTACCGAAGGTTGGTCCTCAATGACGGCTCCGCAGAAGCGTCAGATGGTCGAGGCGACCACCAACCGCATCGTTATCGGCAAGGAGGAGATCGAAATCGATCTCCTCTATCTCCCTTCGGGAACAAGCGACCAAAGTGCCACGCATCCTCAGGGGTTCTGGGCGGCGACGAGCTGGAAGCGGGCCGGGTAGCAGACATGGGCGTTGGCCCGGGCCACCGTCACCTCGCCGGTCTCCAGGGGCTGGCGCAGGGAATCCAGGGCCTGGGCGGAGAACTCCGGCCTTATGGAGCAAACACACCCACGCTGAAGCTGCCCTTTTTGGGGGTCCGGGGGTATTTTCAAGCCATTTCGACAAAGGTCGCCATCTCCGCGACCAGCGGTGTCAGGTTGGCCGCCGTGACGCCGTCCTCTACGTGCAGGGAGTAGTGGCGACCGAAGCCTTTGGCTTCGTCCGACAGTTGCCCTGTCGTTAGAAACCAAAATGCCGAGGTCTTTGACGCGCCGCTCCAGGCGCGGAGCCCCTTCAACACGACAAGGTCGAATGTCCAAAGGGGCAACAAATCAACAATCCACCCCAGCAGCGCTCGAATGAAATTCTTATCTAGCGTTGCCGAAGAAGCGTATCGCTTGAGTTCCGCCCCGACGATTGGAGGCATTTCCAATTGCCCCCCGCCCTTCGCACGGACGGCGTCGACATCAGCCGACCGCACTGCGGCAATATCAATCTCGTGGTCTCCGCCACTGAACCCGGTGAACTCAACGCTGTTGTGCAGTTCCGTCAGGAAACTTGGGGTTCCAATCCGAAAGTAAGATGGGTACAGGCCCGATTGCGTCGGGCTTGGAATGTGACCGGGGCCGCCTCGCAATCTAAACGTGAGAGTAGGATTACCCTTGTGGCTTAGGGCTTCAACCGGGTTGCCCAAGTTTCGTAGTTCGATTGCCAGTTTGAACAGCACAAGCCCTTCGAACGCCTTTCCGCCAGTGAATCCCGGTACGGTGACGCTGAGATCGTGTGCGGCCTGTTGGAGCAGGTTGTCCACTAGAGCAGCTCCTCTCGGCGACGGATCGCTTGGTCTGCCCTTCCGATTGCCTCTACCAACGCATCGTTGAACTTCCTCAAAGCGATCTCACGCCTAGGATCGGTGAGATCGTCCTCCCGACCTTCCGGCAGGCCGACGGTCACCACGGCCTCGACTTCAAACTCGGGAGCCAGTTCTCTCAATTCACGGGTGGCGTCGATCTCACCCTTCGTGACGTCAAACACGACGCGCTCCATCAGATCGAGCTGTTGGCGCCCCGCCCCGTATCTATCGTCCGCCGTATCGAGTGCGCGTTGTTCTAGGTCGCTTATGGCCTGAGCCACCTCCACTCCGAGCCAATCCAACTCGCTCGCGAGCAATGCGGAGACCAGCGACGAGACTTCCGGGTCTTGAACTGCCATGCCCAGCCTCAATTGCTCGGGGAACCTGCGGCCGGTCGCGCGTTTTCGCGAGACGTGTCCTTGTAGTAAGCTATACTATAAGAGGTGGGGGACGCATCAATGCACAAGGCCGCCGCACTCTGTCTGATCCTCGCGCTTGGCTGTTCGAGCTGCGCCAGCATGGGTACTGACTACGACGAGGCGACGGCAACGCAGCTTCAGCCAGGCATGTCGAAGTCCGAGGTAATTTCTCGCCTGGGCCAACCCAACTCTCAGACCACCATGCCAGACGGACACCTGCTTCTGCTGTGGCTACACAGTGAGGCGAACATGCTCTCCGGCAAGTCTGGCGCCCGCTCGATCTCGATCATGTTCGACGCGTCGGGCCGCATGGTCCGCGAGATCAACCGTACCCAGACCGGTGGCCGGTTCTAGCTCCTGAGGTGATCGCGTGGCGGGCGTCCAAGTCGTCAAATCTCTGACCCGAAAATACGCTGACTTGCTTGGTGATCTAGCGACCTGTGAGCGCCAGATCGAAGGCGAGTGGGGACTTCGAAACATCCAGCTAGCTACCGAGCGGATCGATCGGCGAAAGGCCGAGATCAAGAAGGGCCTCAGCCAACTCGCCTACGTGATCCGGATGTTTGATCCGGAATGGAAGCCACGCGGTATCAAGCCAAGGAAGCCACGAGAGGCCCAGCTATTGATGCGCAATGGCGTACCCCAGGCCATGTTGACCGTCCTGCGAAAGAGCCGCGAACCGATGACGGCTCGCCAGATCGCGAGAGGCGTGATGGCGCTGACCGGGAGGGGTGGTGAACCTGAGGAAGTCGCAAAAAAGATCGACATCAGCGTGAGAGCAGCGGCAAAGCGGCTGCATGCGGCAGGCCTGCTGGAAATAGGTCAGGGATCGCCGATGCTATACGCGCTCCGCTCTGCGACACCTGCGCGGCTCGCCTGAAGCCATAGGCGACGCGCCAATGATAACGGCGGTCACGCTTGCGACGGGTGACGGTCGGCCCGAGCCAGCGTTGCCAGTAGCCCTTCCATCGCGGCGAGACCGGTTGATGGCTCGTGGCATGCAGCAGGCGTAACCACTGTTCCCCGTTGCTGAGACGCCGGTGATCCTCTCGCCAGGATACCTCCTGTGCGTACAGATCGAGATTCGAGCCGATTATCCGGTAGTGGACGCCGCGTTGGGATCGGCGGAGGCGGGCGAACAGGCTCTCGATCTGATTGGTGCAGATGTCGTCGATCAAATACCCCTCGTCGTGGTTCACGATGTAGTGCGGACCCTTGGTTCCGAAGGGCGTCCAAGCTCCATTGTCTGTGAGGAAGGTGCTGCCCGCGCTCACGGAATCTAGGATGAATGGGATGCCAACGGTCTCGTTCCTGAGGACAACGGTCAGACGGCTTTGGCCGTGCTCGCCCCTTTCACGAGCACCCACGACCACCTGTTGCGTACTGCGAGGGTTCGGCTGTGTGAACCGCTGATCTCTCATCCTCCCTTTGCGGGCCGAATGCGGGAAGACAATTCCGTCGACCTCAACTTCGCCTTGGAGCGGCCGTGGATCGCGGGACTTCGCCATCGCTTCGCGCAGCTTGGCGCACAGGACGAACGCGGTCTTGTAACTGCAATCGACCTCCCGGCTCAGCCTGAGCGCTGAGACGCCGCTTGCTCCATTCACGAAGACCATCACCGCGTAGAGGATGTCGCGATACGACATCTTGCGGCTGGCGAACGCCGTGCCCGACGTGGCGGAGAACTGGCGCCGACAGTCCGCGCATTTGAAAATTCGGCGGGTCGAGATTTCGTAGATGCGGGCGGACTTGCAGTGAGGACACGTCGGGTGCCCGCCGGTGTCGGCGAACCGGATCGTGCAGAATGTTCGGTAGGCTTCGTCGTCCGACAGCCGCGCGATTCGCATCGGCGAAAGCGTGCGCGACGCAGCGCTCAGCAGATAGTGCTGCTTCTCCTGGCCCCGCTCGTTGACCAAGACCCGACGCCGCCTGATGTGACCCTCCCAAGGGACGTACGGGGCCTCATATGTGGCTTCTGCGGCCAATCACCTCATTCCATGCGTTAGCATCATATGTGGTGGTATATACTGAGACGCGCATCAATTACAATGCCTGAGCATCATTTTTGATGCCAACCTACCCGAAGGGGCGGACGGATGATCGTCAACGAAGCTCTTGAGACCGAGTGGCAAGCCCGCGTGAAGGGCATGCTGCGGGCGGAGATGGTCAAACGGAACATGAAGACCGCCGACCTGATTTCGGTCCTGCGCCGGTGGGGGATCGAGGAGAACGAGCGCAACCTCCGAAACAAGATCGCGCGCGGCACCTTCTCCGCGACCTTCTTCGTTCAGTGTCTCGTGGCGATGGATTGCCAGACGCTGCGGCTGGACGGCGAGTTTCCCAACCCGGCGGTGAATCCGGAGCTTTGGTCGCGCGGCACTTAGCGCGTAGCGAGCGCCACAAAGAGCCAGGTGAGGAACGCTTGATCAGTTTCGTAGTGCTAGATCGCCATCATCTGCAATTGCCCCAGAACGAAGGCCTTGTCGGGCTTCGGCAGTGACTTAACCCCGGGGACGAAGGCGGCCATTTCCGCCGCAACATCCTTCGCAATTTCACCCAGCTTTTGAGCCTTGAAGATCGTCAACTGTCGATGCGCGTATCGTGGGAGCATGGAATACGCGACCACCGTTAGTCCGCTCGCCGACGGCGGTATCATTGGGAACCGCAAACAATCGAACGGTTGGTTGTCGAGGTAGCCGCCAGCGGAGTTCAGATACAGACAGACCAGCACTCCGTGGGCATTATCGCCCAGACAGACGTGGTATTTTTTGTGGCCGGCGACGGGAGAATCCAGGCTGATGATGTCGCCTGGAACGAATGCCATTAGAGTGAAGCGTAGAACTTCAATTCTTCGGCAGCCTGTGGATTTGGCCGCTCGTAAAGAAGCGCGTAGTCCATTGGGAACTGGCGTCGCTCAGGATCGTCGCGCCATGCGGCCATGTATGCCGGGTCTCGGTGGGTTTCGCGCCACACGCCTGCAAAGCCAAGCCGCTTAACGTGCGTGAGAGCCACGTCGAGTTCCTCGATATCGCTCTCGGAAAGCACCTCATCGGAAGCCTCGCGCTGGGCCGCCGAGTAGTATTTTTTCTTTCCGCCTCCTGCCATCACCTTCCAAAGCACCGCGTCGAGGCCAACCTCCCTTAATGCGGGGGGTTCCTCCTTCAGTACGTTGTACGCAAGGCTAGGCACCGGCCCGTCGGGCATGGCGACGTACTCGTCAAAAGTGATTGGCCTACCGTACTTGTTCAGGTGGGCTCGATCCGCGAAAAACATCGACTTCAGGATGTCGTACTGCGTCACGAGGATATGGCGCCGGTCGGCCTCCGCGATAATGTGCACAATCGCCTCCCGAACCTTATCAGGGTTCGGGACCATTCCCGTCCTTCGCGCTCGGGGATGATTGAATTGCAAACCGGACTCCCTGCGCACAGCGGCGCCTCGCGAATCATACTATCTGTCAAGTGGTTACCCAAGCCATATTGACAAGCGCCCCGAACGGAGTCCGAGCGATTCTTCGTCGCTCAATGCTTCGGGGGCCTCTTCCGCCACCGGTCACATGCTGCATGCGGTCGCCGCGCTGCCGCTAACACCGAAGCTCCAACCGTCCCGGCGTGAAGGCGATGCTTCCCGCAAAAGGACGCGGCCCCTCAATTGGGCCATAGGCGAGCGTATCTCCCTCGCTGCTGATAATCGCCGCATGCGTCACCGCCCAGATGCCCGCGAAGCTCCATTCAACGTTGGTCTCACTGAGAGCTTTGGAATCGGTGGGTCGCACTATGTCGAACGTCACGTCAGCGCGGGCATAACCTGGCGCTTCCAGCTCGACGCCGAACCAGCCTTCCGGCGTGGGCGCTTTTGTGAGCAACGCCACCTTCAGGGGCGCTTCGACCGGCAGGGCGTCGCGATGACCGACTACAAGTCGCATCCTTGAGCTTTGTGATGACATTTAAGTTGTCCGAGCAATGCGTTGATAAAATAATGGATCAACTAACTGACGACATTCTGCGCCCGAATCACAAATAGTCAAGAAATCAAGGTCAATATTCAAAGTATTATAATAGTACATCAGATGCGTGCTTGATATGCTTGAATGCCATCTTCGCGGAATGTTATTTGGGTGATATCCGAGATCCGATCTCGTGGGTCGATCTCTCGATTCGCCGGGCATAACAAACCGAGGACATCATGCTGCGCCTAGACCTGTCCTACTTCTATCGACTGAGCACGACCCTCAACTCGGTTCGATATATGGCCTCAGATGTCAGCGTGGGTGATGTCTGGTTTGAACTTCATGCAGTACTAGCGGCAGTGAAACAGCTCTTTACGGACGCGACGATTAAAGGCTGCTTCCGCAGCTCGCTGAGCCACGGGTATCAAGTTTACAATTTCGTCGAGGCGATCACCCAACGAAAGTGGGAAGACCCGTTTAGCAATTGGGATAAGGCGCAGCTCATCAATCTGATGAACAGCTTCGAGATTGTTCTTACGAGCGAACTGGCGGTGACCGACAGCTACATCGTCGTTGAGAAGCCGCCATATTCGACCATAAGCCTTATTGCGGCCGGGGAAGACCTCTTTCCCGCAGACATTAAGGGCAAAGTACCTGATGCAGTTGATGACATGCGGGAGGCTGGCAAGTGCCTCGCTTTCGAACTCTCCACAGCGTGTGGCTTCCACACCCTTAGAGCAGTTGAGGCAGTCCTCCGTCGCTACTGGGAGGTTGTGACCGGCAACCTGCCCAAGCCCAAGCAACGCAACATCGGAGTTTACCTCCACGCGCTCAAAAGCGCGGGCTGCGGGGACGCCAAGGTGATTGCCGCGCTTCAGCAATTGAAAGATTTGCATCGAAACGTAATTTTCCACCCGGAGGAAACGCTCACGGTTGAACAGGCGATTTCGTTGGTTGGGCTATCCCGCAGCGTGGTCGGCGCAATGCTCGCGGAACTGCCGGTTGTCGTCTTGCCGCAATCTGACGCGGCGCCAATGATCGATTTTAGTTCAGACGTTGAGGCCACAGAGGCGGCAGACACCGGCGATTGGAATGAGATCGACAAGGCTGCCGACGCCGCGGCCCTGGCCACGGATGCTGCCGCCGCCTTAAGCCCTCACCAATAGGACCATCTTGTTGGCGAGCACTCAAATTTAGAACCGAGGTCTATCGCTTGCTCAGCGCAGCTTCAGCGATGAGCAAGATTTTCGCCGCAGCTAGGTGAAGTGCATAGGCGGCAATGTAGCCAGGTGTTTGCCTTGGTTCGGCACCGTCGCCATGCCCGCCCTCCTCGTTCCGCACCTTGGGAAGTCCAGACGCGAGGGTTGCGGCCAACTGGTCGAACGAAGTGTCGAGATAGTCCGGCCAGAGCTTGTTCGCCCTTAGCACCTTCAGCAGATCGGACGCCCGAGCGCCTGCCGGGTAAGGCCAATGGCAAATGTCGCACGCCGCCTTCATCGTGCTCTCGAACGCCTTGTTGGCCCAGACGATCGCGTCCTTGTACTGCCCGGATCGATAGTGGTTGTGCGCTTGAAGATACTCTTGCTCCGGCCCCGCGAACCGCTTGTCGGAGAGCAGGATCAGCGCCGGTTTGACGATCTCGGCGTGTGTCATCTGCGAGTCCACGCGGATCACGTGGCCGCTCTCGAATTGGTAGCCAACGGCTGCCTCACGGAACCAATAGTTGACTTCCGCGAGGGCGTCGTCTGCGTTCTGCACAATGCCTTTTTCGGAATACTCATAGGTAGGCACAGACCGACCAATTAAATCGATCATTCGGCAGCACATCTCAATTGCACTCAACGCGTCATCAACATCCTGACATGTCCTGATGTAGTATATGATGTCATCTTTTGCGTCGAAGTTCTGATCAGTTAAGAAGTCGCGACCTTCAACTTTACACAAATGTTTATGTACCGCGTCCCAATATGAATTGTTCTCTACTTGATACTCTCTATTGCTATACTCTCCAATGGCGTCCGCGAAAATTTGACCGAGCTGGTTTCTCAGCTTTTGGGATAACGCGTCGTATTTATAGACCTCTCCCATCCCCGCGCGCTCAGCTTCCAGTTTCCGCTGTTTGAAGGTCTTGAAGGGCGGCATCGTTAGGTCCTCGGAATCAGCTCCGACGGCGAGTATGCCCCGACGGACCCCCTCGAAACTCAACTTTTGGCCACGGTGGCCTTGCCGGGGCGGAAGCGTCGAGTCGAGCGCCACAAAATAGGAGTGACGGCCTACTTGCCCGCCACACCCAATAGGTCGTGGTCGTCCAAGCTTCTAAGCACATGTCCAATCCTTGCATTCACTGCCTCGTAGAGCTTCGACATGCTCAGCAGCGCCTGATCTGCCTCGTCCGGCCCCTCTACAAACTCCACATAATTCGAGCCTTCTCGGAATCTATCCAGGAGGCCGCGCGCCTCGACATCCCGAATGCGAACCGAGTACTTTATGATGTCTTCTATCCCCTGCCTGATTGCCTCGGCATCTCCCTCGGGCAGGTAGTTTTTCTTCCATTTTCCGCTTAAGCGGAATGCGATGATGTCAGCGTGATGGGCCTTTCCCATCCCTCTCATCAGCCGCGCTGACGACTCTTGCGCGGCCAACAAAGTCTGCCGTTGGAAACTGATCTGCTCCTGCTCAAGCCGATCTCGTCGAGCATCTAACCGCGCCTCGCGTTCGCGTCGTGTTTGGCGCGAACTCTGTTGCCAATCCGCCAGCCATTTCGCGGCAAATCCGGCGGCGAACGAGAATATTGGCAGCAGCTGCTGATCAATTGAGACAACCACGGTTTTGACTCTTCCTTGTTGTTGACAATTTCACGAACAAGCGTAGTATACTGGGCAATATTGTTTAAGAATACTCTGTAACTTACGGCAAAGGCTGGGGCGCTATAATGGATGATCATCATCGTATACTGCTGTTGTTCGATATTGTGGACGAGATGTCGCGACGGATTTTTCCTGGCGATGAACTTTGCTCAGCACCCTCAGGCAAGGCGCCTTCTGAGGCCCCAAGTGAACTGCCCACGGGAGCCAATTTCGTATTCTGGCGAAAGGCGGAGACCTGAGAGTGTCAGAGCGCCGACAATGAGGTATCAATGTCGGTAGAGGAGCCTCGATGAGCGAAGATCAAGAAACCGACGAAGAGCGCAGAGTTCGCGTACTGTTGGAGCAGAGCTCCCGCGACGAATGGTCTGATCAAGAGGAACGCATCGCCGAGCGTGAATCTGATCAGAATGTCTCTCAGGCTATGAGAATTGTTTCGCGGGCGAGGCTCAAAGTGTCGAGCCATCCCGGCGGTAGAAGCCTCCAGTTGCTGGACGTCGACACCGCGCACCGAAAACAATTCACATACGTCCTGAGGCCGAGGCCTCACGATGACCGCCCCCTAATATTTCGGTTTGATAGTCCGGAAGGAGTGACCGCCGCCTGCGGGGTTACGGGATTTGAGGCGATGAATTTGGGGCCTCCAGCCAGCTTGACGTCCGACGCGGCGCTCTCAGCGTTTCGCCAATTCCTTGAGCTTCACCTCAAGCAGGGCTTTCGGTCGCGCTAAGCAGCGCCCCTGGCTCCACCCCCAAAACCGCCGCCAGTTTTCCCAACATCCCCACGGTCGCTGAAGTCTCGGCACGTTCGATCATGCCGATGTAGCGCATCGCGATCCCAGCCTCGAAGGCCAGTTGTTCCTGGGTAAGGCCGCGCTCTGTGCGTAGGCGGCGCACGTTGGCGCCAACGATTTTCTCCCACGGACCCATGCCTTGACGGGCCAGTCCGCAAGCGGCACCGTCTAGGCAGTATACTGCCTATTGGCACGGAGGCGGCGATGGCAAACAGTTCCCCTAGCTTCGGTAGCGGCATCGCGGCCTTTGTTGCTCTGGCTGGGTTTGCATTCGTAGGCAGTAAGATCGACGGCTTGGTGCGCCCGGAAAAAGTCAAAGCTGAAGCTGCCGCCGAGATCGCCACAAGAGCTACGAAGAAGGCCGAGGAGGCCCAAGCGACGCTCAATGACAGCGCCCGCGCCAAGGCTGAAGGCCTAGAGCGTCGACGGAAGGCCGAAAGCTTGGCGACGCTTGAGAAGGCCCGCGCAGAGTTCTTGACGGCCCAGACCGAAGCCAACAATCACTACCCGGCCACTGACGCGGATATCCCCGAGTACGAGTCATACTGGTTCCCGCGTGAGCGGGCCGCGAGGACAAGATACGAAAACGCCTACTTCGCTGCCCACGGGCGAACTGCCAAGGAGGCTGAAGCGGAGGCCATCGCCCAGGCGGCCTGGCCCTATACGGCGGGCTACGAAGGTCCGCGCTGAGGGGAAACAGGATAGCGCCATGGCGCGCGTTTCAGGCCTCAAGCCTCTTCCTCCGCTTCCAGAGCCTAGGCCACCTGAAAGCCAGGGGGTGAGCGAACGCCTCGACCTCCAACGTCAGATTTAGTGCAGCAACGCCGCATCCGCTGAGGTGGGGTTTCGCATTGATTCTCGACGCCGACCCCGGCACACCTGCGAGCAGGGCCAAGCTACCGTCGAAATCCATAACCAGGGCTCGCACTCGGCTGAATGCCGCCACGGCCCTTTCGGTGGGAAGGTCGACTAGTCGAAGCTCCTGCATGTTAAGCAGTACTGCTTGGAAGCTGCCACTGGTGCGCGTGATCTTACAGAAATGGCTAGTGAAGCTGCCTCGATCCTGCATCGTTTGGAAGAAGTCGGTGGCGTCCTTCGCGACAGACTCCGCGAGCCTCAACGTGCTGCGTGCGGCTTCCCATCGGCGGTGAGTGTCGATGAGGTAGGACGCGACGGCGATGCCAAGTGCGACGACTGCCGCACCGGCAGTCGCGACCGCCGAGAACGCCTCCCAAAAGTTGCTTGGCTCAGCTTGCGGTGTCATTCCGAAGGCTAACACGGCTTGGCAGCTTCCGACCTTGGCCATTGAGGCGGCACCAAAGTTTGGCATTTTCGCGCATGGTGTTCGACCGCGTTAGAATCCGCAAACCCCAGAACACGCCAAGCGGGGACTTACGGTTCACAGTCGCCATCTTGGCAATTGAAACGACCACACGTTACCGCGTCCATGCCAAGATTTTGGCCGCGTGTAGTGTAATCGCCGGGCTTTGGGCGGATTTCTGCACACATCTCGGTTCGGTATTGTTCGTTGTCAAACGCGTCTGTGTAGTCAAGTCGAGCGCGAAAGTACAAATATCGCTTGCCGAGCTTGAGACTGTTCATCAGTTTTCCGGAAACGGTACAAGAACCTATTTGAGCGTCTGCCCTCGGGCCAATGATGTTTCTGATGGCCCCTCTTGGAAGCCCCCGAACGGTCTTCATCTCCAACATCGGCCTATCGGTGTGAAAGCACTCGGTATTATTGAAAAGATTCTTTGTCTGAGTGCTTCCGCTGTTGAGCCAAACCGGTGTGAGCGTGAATTCCAAGTCCCCGCCATCGGGAGAGGGAACTTCTAGGAATTCTAGTCGCTTAATGCTCACGTTCGGGCGAGCATTCAGCATCATCGTCGTCCGATTGTTGTTATTCGCTTCATCAAGGGCTCGGGCCTGATCACGGCCAGCGGTGGCCTGTTTCTCTAACGCGCCAGTCTGGGTTCTCATCTCGGCGATCTGGGCCTTCATCGCGTCGGCTTGCGCTTGCGCAGCTTCCGCGACATCTGCGACCCGCTCGATGGCATCCGCAGTGTCTTTGGAAGAGCCAGCGCTATTGATTTGGGTAAGGACGGTGGAGATGACGACAACGATCACCCCGACAATCGCTGTGCCTATCGTCGTGTAGTCGACCCAGTCCCGCTTTGGTTTGGGCGCATCAGGGTCACGCGAGCGCCTATGAAACGGCGAGTACGCCACTAGTCCTCACCCATTCTCAGCCTAGGCCCAATGGCTTCCATGCATTGGAGGAGGCAGACGGCTGTGAAGGCGCCACGGCTGATCTTGTTGGCGATGTTGGCCGAGCTCTCTGTGATCCCCATGGCGTCAAGGCGGACGGCTAGCTGGGCATAGCCGACCTGGCGTCGCTTAAGTTTGCCCTTGAGCAATCCCTTCGCCCGTTCCTCCCACTCCTTTCCCAGGCCCATATCTCCTAGCGCGATGAACATCATCATCCGGTCGCTCTCGCTGGCGAACGTCTTCCGAATGTCAGAGGACGAAGCATTCGCGGCGCTGTAGGCCATCCGGTTCTCTGAGGACGAAGGTGAAGCGAGATAGAGAGGCATCATACAATAAGATTCGCTCTCTCAGCTTGGCGCGGAACAACCCGTACGGCCTGTGACGAACAACCTCCTGGCAGGTGCGGTGACAGCAGAATCCGCCCTCAGCCGGTATTTCCAGGGCGGCTAGTTCGCAATGAATTTCGGGCGCGCCACCAGCGCAGCCCTTGCCTCGGCGTTCAACTCGGCTCGTCCCCACGTCTTGTACTCGCCGTCCATCTCACCGTTGATCGTCAGGCCGTCCGTGCGCATCACCGTGAGGCAAGCGCCAACGCGCTTGCGCAAGATGACGTACGTCGCCTCATCGGCCCTTAAGCCCCGATCCGCGATCCACGCTTCGGTGATCGTACGCGACGTGTGGAACCCGTCGTTGTCGCGGAGGAAGGCGATGACGAAGCGCTTGAGGTGGTTTTTCCGCGCCCGGTGCTTGGTCACGTAGCGCTGGATGGCCTCAGGCGCGTTCGCGGGATTGAACAACGGGATCACCGCGTCGAGGTGGTCGATGTCGCAAGTCACCTTTCGGGCCTCAGCCTCTAGGTGGTTGCGCAGCTTGATGAGATCGTCGCGCTTGGCGATCAGGCCTGCGACTGTGTTGGGGCGCTCTACGGACATGGGGGTCGATGTGGGCAGGTTGATCTTGGCGCTGGTTGCCGCGCTGAGCGTGGTGGGGTGCGTCGATCCTGAGCGGCTGGAGATTGCCGACGTGAACGCGCGCAACGCCCTGGCGAAGGTCGAGGACCTGTCCAGCCAGATCGAGGTGCTGGACGCGCGGGTCGCGGAGCTTGAGGAGAAGCTGGGTGAGTAAGCATCCCTCAAAAATACCCCCGGACCCCCAAAAAGGGCAGCTTCAGCGTGGGTGTGTTTGCTCCATAAGGCCGGAGAACTCCGGAAGCTCGTCCAGGAACAGCACCCCGTTGTGGGCCAGGGAGACCTCGCCAGGCTTCACCCGCAGACCGCCGCCGGTGAGCGCCGCCATGCTGGCGGAATGGTGCGGGGTGCGGAACGGCCGTGTCCGGGTCAGCGCCCCCTTGGCGATCAGTCCGGCCACCGAGTGGACCATGGACGTCTCCAGCAGCTCGGTGGGCGACAGCGGCGGCAGAAGGCCGGGCAGGCGCGCGGCCATCATCGACTTGCCCGAGCCCGGCGGGCCGGTGAACAGCAGGTTGTGGCCGCCGGCCGCGGCGATCTCCAGGGCCCGCTTGGCGTTCTCCTGGCCCTTCACCTCGCGCAGGTCGGGGACCCGCTCGCCGTCCAGCATGGGGCCGGGCCGGGGCGCCGAGAGGATCTGGGTCCCGCGGAAGTGGTTGACGATGCCGATGAGCGAGGGCGCGGCCAGCACGCGGGTGTCGCCGGCCCAGGCGGCCTCCGGGCCCGAGGCCTCGGGACAGATCAGGCCCAGGCCCATGGCCCCGGCGGCCACGGCGGCGGGCAAGGCCCCGGCCACCGCCACGATCCGTCCGTCCAGCGAGAGCTCGCCCATGGCCGCCCAGTCGGCGAGCGCGTCGGGCGGCAGGATGCCCATGGCCCCCATGACCGCGAGCGCGATAGGCAGGTCGTAGTGGGCGCCTTCCTTGGGAAGGTCAGCCGGCGCCAGGTTGGCGATGATCCGCCGCGAGGGCATGGCCAGGCCCAGGCCCGCGAAGGCGGCGCGAACCCGCTCGCGGCTTTCGGCGACCGCCTTGTCGCCCAGTCCGACCAGCATGAATTTCGGCTCGCCGCCGGTGAGCTGGACCTCGACGTCCACGCGCCGCGCCTCGACGCCCTGGAACGCCACCGTGACCACCCGCGACGCCATGCAGACCCCCGCCCGTCCCACTAGAAATCAAGAACTGATGCTCGCCGAAGCTCGTCTTTACTTTCGGCAATCACGCGCTTGAAAGAGTTCAACTTTATCCACAAGCCCAGCACGCCGCGCGGCTCGGATCAAGAACAAAAATAGAACCTAAGGGGAAAGTGAGCGGTTTCCGCGACTTGGTCGGGTGTCTTGAAGCCCAAGCTAAGCCTTGGCGCGGAGGGCTTCAATCCGTTTCCACATGACCTCGGTCGCGTCGATCCCGCTGAAGCGTTTCAGGGCCTGGGCGCCGGTCGGAGAGGTGACGTTGATCTCGGTCATGTAGTCGCCGATCACGTCGATGCCGACGAACATCAGGCCGCGTCGCTTCAGCTCGGGACCGATGATGGCGCACAGTTCCAGGTCGCGGGCCGACAGCTCCACGGCCTCGGCGACGCCGCCGACGGCGAGGTTGGAGCGGATCTGGCCGGCCTTTGGCACCCTGTTGATGCCGCCGACCGCCTCGCCGTCCACCAGCAGGATGCGCTTGTCGCCCTTGGACACGGCGGGCAGGAACTTCTGGGCGATCACCGGCTCGCGGCCTATGGCCCGGTGCAGGTCCAGCATCGCGTCGAGATTGGGGTCGTCCGCCAGCAGCCGCGCCACCCCCGAGCCGCCCAGGCCGTAGAGCGGCTTCAGCACGATGTCCCCGTGCCGGTCGCGGAAGTCGTAGATCGCCTCGATGTCGGAGGTGATCAGGGTCGGGGGCTGGACGCCGGGGAAGTCGGTGACGAACAGCTTCTCGGGCGCGTTGCGCACCTCGGCGGGGTTGTTCACCACCAGGGTCTGGGGATGCACCTTGTCCAGGAAATGGGTCGAGGTGATGTAGGCCATGTCGAACGGCGGGTCCTGGCGCAGCAGGATGACGTCGAACTCGGCCAGTTCGCGCACCTCCCAGGGTCCGAACCTGGCATGGGCGCCCTTGACGCGCTCGACGGTCACCGAACGGCCGCGGGTGAAGACCTTGCCATCCTCCATGGCCAGCCGGTCCGGAGTGTAGACGAACAGCTCGTGGCCCCGCGCCTGGGCGTTCTCCAGCATGAGGAAGGTCGTGTCGCCCTCGATATTGACGGCCTCGAGGGGGTCCATCTGGACGGCGACCTTCAACGACATCGGCTCGGTTCCTTACGGCGAAGGCGTCTGAGATAGGCGGGGCGGGGCCCGAGCGCCAGCGAGGATCGCTGAGGGCGCTGTCAGTTCAGCCGCAGGCGCACCCGTTCGCGCTGGGCGCGGGCGGCCAGCGCCGCGCCGCCGTCCAGGGTCCCGGCGTGGGTCAGGGCCTCCATCGCGCCGGCCAGCGCGCCCTGGCCCTCGCGGGCGGCGGCGACGTCCAGCCAGGGGCGGTGGTCGGCGGGATCGAGCAGGGCGCGGCGCAGGGCGGCGCGCTCGGCGCGGGGGAAGTCGCGGGCGTTGCTGGCGCGGGCGAAGATGTTGTTCTGCAGACGGATCAGCACATCGCGGTCGCTGGCCGGCGCCATCAGCCGGTCCAGCCGGTCGGCCACGTTGGGGGTCAGGCCGGCGTGCAGGGCCCGGCGGGTGAGCTCGGAGGGCAGCACCACCCGGCCCTCGCTGAACGGGTCCATGGCCAGCGGTCCCTCGGCGGTCTCGATGCGCAGCAGGAAGTGGCCGGGGAAATCGACTCCCTGGACGGTCAGGCCGCACTTGCGCGCCACATGCAGGTAGAACACCCCCAGCGCCACGGGCAGGCCCTTGCGCCGGGTGGCCACGGCCACGACGTCGGCGTTGTCGGGATGCTCGTAGGTGAACAGGTCGCCGCCCAGGCGCAGGTCGCCGGCCATGGCCTCGGCCAGGGCCTCTTCCGGGCTCTCGAGGGCCAGGCGCTCGGTCAGGCGCTCGACCCCGAAGCGGGCCAGGTCGCGGGCGGCGTCCGGATCGCGCTCGGGATCCTCGTGCACGGCGCAGGCGATGGCGGCCTCCAGCAGCGGGAAGTCGCCGTCGCCGGCGCGGCCGGCTTCCTTCAGCAGGGTTTCAGCGTCTTCTCGGGTCATCAGTTCCTGGCGACTCAGGCGCCGTTCCAAGCGTCCCGACTATGAATCGGAAGCTTGCCGGGCGCGAGCGCGATCAGATCGAGGCGAACCGCGAGTTTTTGCAAGCTGGGCCGTCGGGCTGCGAGCATTTGCCCCGCCCGGCGCAGGCGATCGCGCTGGGTTTGGGTGACGGCTTCCAGAGCGGACTCAAGGGTCGTGCGCTGCTTGACCTCGACCACCGCCAGCACCTGGCCGCGTTGGGCCAGCAGGTCGATCTCCCCCTGGGGCGTGCGCAGGCGGAAGCCCAGGATGCGGTAGCCCTTGGCCATCAGCCAGATCGCCGCCCAGACCTCGGCCCGGCGGCCGGCCAGCCGCGCCGCGGTCCCGCGCGCCTGGCGGACGGGGTTCACTCCCCGTCTCCCGCCTTGAGCGCCATGGCACGGCGGTAGAGGTCCCGGCGCGGCAGGCCCAGCGCCTTGGCCACCTCGGCGGCGGCCTCGGCGGGGCGCAGGCGAGCAAGCGCGTCGAGCAGGGCGGTGTCGGCGTCGGCGGCGGTGGCGGCCTCGACCCGGCCCGGCCCGACCATCAGGACGAACTCGCCCTTGGGCGCGACCATCTTGGGATCGGCGGCCAGGTCGTCCAGCGACCCACGGGTCACGGTCTCGTAGAGCTTGGTCAGTTCGCGGGCGACGACGGCCTCGCGCGGCCCGAACACCGCGGCCATGTCGGCCAGGCTGGCGGCCACCCGCGAGCCGCCCTCGAAGAACACCAGGGTGGCGCGGATTCCGGCCAGTTCCTCGAAGAAGGTGCGCCGCGCGGCGCTCTTGGGCGGTGGGAAGCCCGCGAACAGGAAGCGGTCGGTGGGCAATCCGGCCACGGACAGCCCCGCCAGCAGGGCCGAGGCGCCGGGGATCGGATAGACGGCCGAGCCTTGGGCGATCGCCTCGCGCACCAGCAGGAAGCCGGGATCGGAGACCAGAGGCGTGCCGGCGTCCGACACCAGGGCCACCCGGCCGCCATCGGCGAGGACGGCGAGCGCCTTGGGACCGGCCCGCTCGGCGGCGTGCTCGTCATAGCGCTCGAGCTTCTTGGAGAGGCCGAAGGCGTGGAGCAGCTTGCCCGCCACCCGGGTGTCCTCGGCCAGGACCAGGTCGGCGGCGGCGAGCACGTCGAGGGCCCGAAGGGTGATGTCGCGCAGGTTGCCGATGGGCGTGGCCACCACATAGAGGCCGGGCGCGAGCGGCGCGTCAGAGAGCTGCGGCGGTGGGGGATGGCGCGACATGGGCAAGGCTTCGCCGCTCAGGCCGCGGAAGGCAAGCCCGATCAGGGGGCCGGCGGCGGTCCGGTATGGGCCTGGGTCCAGTCCAGGATCTCCTGCTGCCAGGCCATCCAGTTCTGGGGCTTGAGCACCCAGTGGTTCTCGTCCGGCACGTGGACGAAGCGGCTCTCGATTCCCTTGCGCTGCAGGGCCGAGAACGTAGCCAGGCCCTGCTCCACCGGCACGCGGAAGTCGCGCGAGCCGTGCAGGACCAGCATCGGCTTCTTCCAGTCGGCCACGTAGGCGTTGGGGGTGAAGGCGGCGTAGACCTCCGGCCGCTCCCAGGCGGGGCCGCCGAACTCGCTGACGAAATTGGCCGTGTCCATGGCGTTCATCATCTGGGCCACGTCGAACACGCCGGCGTGGTTCACCAGGCAGCGCCAGGGCCCGTTCCAGCGTCCGGCGATCAGGTTGACCATGTAACCGCCGTAGGACGCGCCGACCGCGCAGGCCCGGTCACCGTCCATCCAGGGATTGGCCGCCAGGGCCGCGGTCCAGCCCTTCTGCAGGTCTTCCAGCGGCCGGTCGCCCCAATGGTTGGTGATCGAATCGGTGAAGGCCTGGCCGAATCCAGGGGAGCCGTGGAAGTTGACCATCACCACGCCATAGCCGGCGGCGGCATAGACCTGCGGGTTCCAGCGGTAGCTCCAGCCGTCGGTCCAGGGCGACTTGGGGCCGCCGTGGATGAGGTAGACTACGGGGTATCGCCGCCCCTCCACATAGCCCGCCGGCTTGAACACCCAGCCCTGCACCGGCTCGCCGTTCCAGCCCGGGAAGGTGAATACCTCGGCCTTCGGCAGGTCCAGACCGGTCAGGGCTGCGGCGTTGTGATCGGTCAGGGCGCGGCCGCCTTCGACGATCTGGGTCGGGCCCTGGAAGCTCTCGTGCGTTAGGACCAGCCGCCCCCGCGCCTCGTCGAAGCCGGCGACGGTTCCGGTTCCGCTGACCGCGGCGACGGCTCCCGATCGGACCTCGATGCGGAACAGCTTCTGCTGCCCGTTCTCCGCTGCGGTGGCGTAGAGCGCCCTGCCGTCCGAGCTCCACCTGAGGCTGCCCGGGCCGCGATCCCAGTCTCCGGCGATGGTGCGGGGATTGGACCCGTCGGCGTCGGCCACCACGATCGCCGGCTGGTCGCCGCCGACGTTCTCGCGACGCCCCGCCAGCCAGGCCAGGCGCCGGCCGTCGGGAGAGATGGCCGGGGCGTAGTCAGGCGCGCGGTTGGCCTGGGTGAGGTTTGCCGGCGCGCCGCCGGCGAGGGCCACGCGGAACAGGTCGGCGTTGTCGGTGAAGGCCTCGGCCGCGCCCTGGTTCTGGGCCTGGAAGACCACGTGGCTACCGCTGATGACGAAGGCGTCGTCGCCGCCCAGCGGCCGCGACGGGATGTCGCCGTCGAAGCCGGGCGTGAGGTCGCGCGGCGCGCCCTGCGCCAGGCCCGAGCCGTTGAGGGGCTGGACGAACAGGTGGCTGCGCCGCCCGTCGTTCCACGTGTCCCACGGCCGCAGGGGCAGGCGGTCATAGGCGCGGACCGTCGACTTGCTGTCGGCCTGGGCCTTCAGGCGGTCGCGGGTGCAGGCGAGGTCGGAACAGTCCAGGAAGACCGCCGCAGCCAGGACTAGGTCGCGGCCGTCGGCCGAGATGCGGAAATGGGTGACGTCCACAGGGAGGCTGGTCACCTGCGCCGCCGCCTGGCCGTCGCGGTCGGCGCGCCAGACCTGGTTGGAGCCGCCCCGGCTCGACAGGAAGTAGATGGATCCATCCGGCGCCCAGCGGCCCGAGCTCGCCCCGCCATCGGAGACGGCAAGCCGGCGGCGCGACCCGTCGGGCTCGATCACCCAGAGGGCCGTGGCGCCGCGGTTGCCGGCCCAGTCGGTGGCGCGGACATTGTAGAGGACGCGCCGGGCGTCCGGCGACAGGCGGGGGTCCGAGACCCGGTCCATAAGGGCGAGTTGGGTCAGGCCCAGTCCGCCGGCGGCGCTTGGCTTGGCCGCCGGGGCCGCGGCCGGAGCCTGGGCCGACGCCGCGCCGCCCGACAGGACGAGCGCCGCCGCCATCGCCAGAGCCCAGTTCGCCATGTCGTCCCCCTTCGAGTTTCCGCGCAACCTAGGCTCGTCGCGGCGTCGAAGCCAAGTCGCAGGGTCAGCTCGCCAGCCGGCCGGTGAGGTGGTCCAGCAGCAGGCGGCCAGCGGCTGTGGCCCGCAGGCGAAGGCTATCGTCCGCGATCAGGCCGGCGGCGACCAGGGAGGCCACCTCGGGGTGATCGGGCGAGAGTCCCAGGGCCGCCACCTCGGCGAAGGCCACGCCCGGCCCGATCCGCAGGCCCGACAGCAGCCGCTCCTCGGCGGTCTGACGCGGATCGAGGGTCTCGCGGGTGGCGAAGCCGGTCCCGGCCGCGGCGACGGCGGCGATGTAGTCGGCGGGCCTGGCCTGGGCGCAGGTGGCGACGCGTCGGCCCTGCAGCGTCAGGCGCCCATGGGCCCCAGGACCCACGCCCACATAGTCTGCGCCGGTCCAGTAGACTAGGTTGTGGCGCGAGCGGGCGGCGGACCCGCGCGCATGGTTGGAGACCTCATAGGCCTCGAAGCCCGCGGCTTCCAGGACCTGCTGGGTGGTCTCGAACAGATCCGCGGCGGTGTCCTCGCCCGGCGGGACCAGGGTCCCGCGCCGCACCGCCCGGTCGAAGGCGGTGCCGGTTTCGATGGTCAGCTGGTAGGGCGAGATGTGCTCCGCGCCCAGCTTGATCGCCGCCTGGAGCTCCTCGGCCCAGGCGAGCGGGGTCTGGCCGGGGCGGGCGTAGATCAGGTCCAGGGACAGCCGTGGGAAGGTCCTGGCGGCGACCTCGGCCGCGCGCAGCGCCTGGGCCGCATCGTGGTTGCGGCCAAGCAGCTTGAGCGCGTCGTCGTGCAGAGACTGCAGGCCGAGCGACAGCCGGTCCACACCCGCGGCCGCGAAGCCCGCGAACCGGTCGGCCTCGGCGTCGGTGGGATTGGCCTCGAGGGTGACCTCGATGTCGTCGGCGGGCGTCCAGAGCCGCTTGGCGAGCGCCACGATCTCACCTGCCCAGTCCGGGTCCATCAGCGAGGGCGTGCCGCCGCCCAGGAAGACCGAGACCAGTTCACGCGGGCCGGTCAGCTCGCGCTGGGCGGCGAGGTCGGCGCAGATCGCCTGGACCAGCCGCGCCTGCTCCTCGTCGCGGCCTCGCGCGCGGACGACGTTGAAGTCGCAATAGGGGCAGATGCGGGCGCAATAGGGCCAGTGGACATAAACGCCCAGCGGCGGGGCGGGGCTCAAGTCAGGGCGGCCTTGAGCTTGGCGAAGGCCCGCGCCCGATGGCTGTCGGCGTCCTTCACCTCGGGGTCGAGCTCGCCATAGGTGACGTCATGGCCGAGCGCCTGGAAGATCGGATCATAGCCGTGGCCCCGGTCGCCGCGGCCGGGGAAGACCAGGGTCCCGTCCACCCGGCCCTCGACCACCACCGCCGGTCCGTCCGGCCAGGCGACGGCGAGCGCGCAGGTGAACCAGGCGCCGCGATCCTCGCTTCCGGTCTCCTCCAGACGTTCCTCGACCTTGCGCATGGCGGCGGCGAAATCCTTGTCCGGGCCGCCCCAGCGCGCCGAGAAGATGCCCGGCTGGCCGTCCAGGGCCGCCACCGACAGCCCAGAATCGTCGGCCAGGGCGATCAGCCCAGAGGCCTCGGCCGCCGCGCGGGCCTTCAGCAGGGCGTTGCCGGTGAAGGTGGCCTCGGTCTCCTCGGGCTCCGGCAGGCCGAGGCTTCCGGCCGTGACCAGCTCGAAGCGATTGTCGAGGATGGCCGCCAGTTCGCGCGCCTTGCCGGGATTATGGGTGGCGACCACCAGCTTGGCGCCGGGTTCGAGCTTGAGGGCCATGGAGGACTCCGGGACAGGATGGCCGCGAACCATAGGCGAGGCCGGGTCCGCCCGCCATGCCGCCGGCCGCGGCGCTTCTGCTGCATTGCGAAAAGTTCATAATGTTACGTCGATTTAATATCGATAATCGATAATTAGATTGATCGAAAAGCGATGTGGTCCTATTCATGCTGCTCAGAAGGGCGCGACAAATGTTGCGTCGCACAATGAGACAGGAGATTGAAAATGTTCTCTTCCATGATGAGCGCGATGGACCGGGTCCTGATGATGGCGGTCGTGGTTATGGCGGCGGTTCCGACCGTGGCCGTGGTGGCGCAGCGCCTGATCGCCTAGTCTGGCGCCTTCGCTTTCGACGGAGGGCCGCGATGCGCGCCTTGGGACCCGGCTCGGTGTCGAGCTTCCTGAAGACCATCCTGGACGTGGTGTTCTTCGCCCTTTGGGCGGGGGTGATCCTGGTGGGCGTGTTGATGTTGCTGGCTCTGCTCCTAAGCTTCAATCCGGAGCTGATCGACAGCATCTCGATCCGCGCCGGCGCCGCGGAGATCGCCAATCTCGGCCCCGTGATGGTGGGCGGATTGGCGGCTGCGGCGCTCTACATGACCGGTGTCCTGTTCATCGTCGATCGGCTGCGGCGGATCTTCATGACCCTGACGGCCGGAGACCCCTTCCACCCCGACAATGTGCGGCGCCTGCGGGTGATCGGCCTGATCCTGGCCGGCCTGGAACTGCTCCGCTACGCCGTCTGGGCCGTGGGCGCCTGGCTGCTGCCCGGCGCCAATGAGGTCGAACCCAATTTCAGCCTGACCGCCTGGTTCTCGGTCCTGGTGGTCTTCGTACTTGCGGAGGTGTTCCGCGAGGGTGCGCGGCTGCGCCGCGAAGCGGAACTGACGATCTGACATGCCGATCCGTGTAAACCTCGACCGCGTGCTGCTGGAGCGGCGGATGTCGCTGACCGAGCTTGCCGACCGGGCCGGCGTGACCATCGCCAACCTGTCGATCCTCAAGACCGGCAAGGCGCGCGCGGTGCGCTTCTCGACCCTCTCGGCCCTGTGCCGTGAACTCGACTGCCGGCCAGGTGACCTGCTCGACTACGAGCCCGGGCCCGACGACGGTCCCGGCGACGACGACGGCTTCTAGGTCGCTATACGCCCGAAGAAATTGCAGCGCACCCGTCAAAAATGCCGATCTAACCATTGATAAGTTAGGACTCTGCTCATATGTGCGCTGCAACAATTGCTGCATTGCACACAAGGAGCTGCATCATGGCTCACGCCATTGAGACCTTCATCGTCAAGCTGATGGGCCCGTTCGCCCGCGAAATCGCCCGCGGCGGCTCGTACCGCTACCCGCTGTTCGGGTTCTAAGACCGCTCGTTCCTCCCCTTCTGGGGGAGGTGGCGCGGCGCCCTCTTTGGCGACGTTACGGAGGGGGCTGAAGCCCACGAGCAAGGGTCAAAGTCCCCCTCAGTCGGCTTCGCCGACAGCTCCCCCAGAAGGGGAGCATCTATGGGCGCAGCGAGTCCTCAGCCGCCCGTCGCGATCCTCTGCAGCTCGCAGAGCTCGCCGATGCCCTTGCGGGCCAGGGAGAACAGCGCCTCGAACTCGCCCTGGCTGAAGCCGCGCTTCTCGCCGGTGGCCTGGACCTCCACGATGTCGCCCGTGCCGGTCAGCACGAAGTTGGCGTCGGCCTCGGCGTTGGAATCCTCCTCGTATTCCAGGTCCAGGACCGGAACGCCCTTGAAGATCCCGCACGAGATCGCCGCCACCTGATCCAGGATCGGGTCCTTCACGATCAGGCCTTCCTCCATCAGGTATTTCGTCGCCACCCGCAGGGCCACCCAGGCGCCGGTGATCGCCGCCGTCCGCGTGCCGCCATCGGCCTGGATCACATCGCAGTCGATGGAGATCTGGCGCTCGCCGAGCGCTATGGGATCGACGATGGCGCGCATGGAGCGGCCGATCAGCCGTTGGATCTCCTGGGTGCGGCCCGACTGCTTGCCCTCCGAGGCTTCACGGCGGCCCCGTGTGTGGGTGGCGCGCGGCAGCATGCCGTATTCGGCGGTCACCCAGCCCTGGCCGCGGCCGCGCATGAAGCCCGGCACCCGGTCCTCGACGCTGGCGGTGATCAGCACCTTGGTGTGGCCGAAGGACGCCAGGCACGAGCCCTCCGCATAGCGGTTGACGCCCACCTCCAGGGTCACGGGACGGAGCAGGTCGGCGGTGCGGTCGGACGGGCGCATGGGAAACCTTGGCGATGGTGCTGGCGTCTTGCGCCGGCGGGCTTATCCTAGATCGAAGAGGTTCCGTCCATGGCTCGCAACGAGCACCGCCGCCTATCGTGACCAGTCCCCTGCTTTCACCCGGGCCTTCGCTCGCCGAACTGGACGCCCGCGCCCGCGATATTTTCCGCCGCGTGGTGGAGAGCTATCTGGAGACCGGCGACCCCGTGGGCTCGCGCACGCTCTCCAAGGGCGGGGTGCACCTGTCGCCCGCCTCGATCCGCAACACCATGCAGGACCTGACCCAGCTGGGCCTGCTGGGGGCGCCGCATGTGAGCGCCGGCCGCGCGCCGACCCATGCGGGCCTGAGGCTGTTCGTCGACGGCCTGCTGGAGGTGGGCGACGTGGCCGAGGACGACCGCCGCTCCATCGAGGCGCGCCTCACCGGCAAGGGCATGAACTTCGAGGAGGCGCTGAACGAGGCCACCGCGATCCTGTCGGGCCTGGCGGGCGGCGCCGGCGTGGTGGTGAGTCCGGTGCGCGACGCCGGGGTCAAGCACGTGGAGTTCGTCTCGCTCTCCGCCGACCAGGCCCTGGCGGTGATGGTGTTCGAGGACGGGGTGGTCGAGAACCGTCTGATGAAGCTGGCCGCCGGCGTCACCCCCAGCGCCCTGCAGGAAGCCTCGAATTTCATGAACGCGCGGCTGCGGGGCCGCACCCTCAACGAGGCCAAGGCCGAGGTGCGGCACGAGCTGGACACCGCGCGCAGCCAGTTGAACGAGATGACGGCGCGCCTGGTCGAGGAAGGCCTCGCCGGCTGGGGGGGCGGCGAAGGCGCCGAGCGGTCCCTGATCGTCCGCGGCCGCGCCAACCTGCTGCACGACCGCGAGGCCCTCGACGACCTGGAGCGGGTCCGCATGCTGTTCGACGATCTTGAACAAAAGGAACAGCTGATCGGTTTGCTGGACGACGTCCGGGAAGCCCAGGGCGTGCGGATCTTCATCGGCGCCGAAACGCGGCTGTTTTCGCTTTCGGGTTCCGCCGTGATCGCCGCGCCCTATATGACGGGCCAGCAAAAGGTGCTGGGCGCGATCGGCGTGATCGGGCCCGCGCGTCTCAACTATGCCCGGGTGATCCCGCTGGTGGACTATACCGCCCGCGTGCTCTCCCAGGTCGCTAACGGGTAAAGGATTGTAGATGTCCGACGATCAAACGCCGGCTGAAGACTTCGAACAGATCGCCGACGCTGCGGCCGACGAGCTCCTGGCCTTGCGGGCCGAGAACCAGGCGCTGAAGGACCAGGTCCTGCGCGTGGCCGCCGATGCGGAGAACACCAAGCGCCGGACGGAGCGCGAGGCCAATGACGCGCGCGCCTACGCCATCCAGAAATTCGCCCGCGACCTGCTGACGGTGTCCGACACCCTGTCGCGCGCCCTGACCACCCCGCCGGCCAGCGGCGAGCCGGCGGTGAACAATTTCGTGGTCGGCGTCGAGATGACCGAGAAGGCGCTGCAGACCGCCTTCGAGAACAACGGCCTGAAGAAGATCGATCCGGTCGCCGGCGCCAGGTTCGACCCCCACCAGCACCAGGCGGTGATGGAACAGGCCTCGCCGGACGTGGCCGCCGGCGGGGTGATCAACACCCTGCAGCCCGGCTACGAACTGCTGGGCCGGCTGATCCGTCCGGCCATGGTCGTGGTGGCCGCCAAGGGCTCCGGCGCCCAGGCCCCAGGCGGCGGCGACGCCCCGGCCAATCCCTATGCAGCCCAGGACGGCGAGGACTCTGGCGGCGCGGTCGACACCCGGGCGTAACGTCTGAGTTACTCCTTGTCCCGCAAGGGAAATTCCGGCCTCGGTCATTTGACCGTGACCCCCACCGGGCGTAAGCTCGGCCCAGAACAAAAAGGGGTCGGAAACGTGCAGGCAGGGTCACAGACTCGCCGGGCGCTGATGGGGTGGAGCGCCGCCGCTGGCGGAGCCCTGCTCACCGCGCCGGGCTGGGCGTTCGGTCAGGAGGCCGCGTCCACCGTTCTTCCCCCCGAGGTCCTGGCCGAGGTCGCCGACGAGGACCACCCGCCGACCAGGGTCGACACCGCCTCCAGCAACGTGTTCGACCACGTCACCGCGCCGGTGATGATCAATGGCCGCGGGCCGTTCCGCTTCATGGTCGACACCGGGGCCAACACGTCCTGCGTCTCGCAGGGCCTGGCCGAGACCCTCGCCCTGCCGCGCGGCCGGGCGCTCAGGGTGCACACCGTCGTCGGACCGCGCTCGCGGGCCAGCGTCACCATCGACCGTCTCGACATCGGCTCGCGCAGCCGGCGCAATATCGAGGCGCCGGTCCTGCCCATGGGCGCGTTCGGGATCGACGGGGTGCTGGGCATCGACTGGCTCAAGGGCCAGCGCCTGGTCCTGGGCTTCGCCGGCAGGACGCTGGAGATCACCAAGTCCCGCCGCGAGGCCAGCGCGGAGGGCAAGGTGGTGGTGCCGGCCCGGCGGAAGTCCGGTCAGCTCACCATCGTCGACGCCGATCTCAGCGGCCACAAGATCAGCGCCATGATCGATTCAGGCTCGCAGTTCTCCCTGGGCAACACCGCCCTGCGGCGGATCATCGAACGGATGGACCCGAGGGCGGCGTCCAAGGCCCAGAAGGTCGGCATGCTGTCCATCGCCGGCGAGGCTTTCACGGGCGAGCAGCTCAACCTGCCGTTCATGCGCCTGGGCGGCCTGACCCTGGGCAACGTCCCGGTGGTGTTCAGCGACGTGCCGGTCTTCAGGCTGTGGGATCTGCACGACACCCCGACGATGATGCTGGGTATCGACCTGCTGACCCAGTTCACCACCGTGTCGCTCGACTTCGGCCGCTCCTCGGTCCGCTTCGACATCGCCGACAGCGCCAGGGCCTAGGCGAGCGCCGAGGACCCCTGGCGGGAACCTTAGCCACGCATATACGCTTCGGGTCGTTGGAGGGGCCGTGGCCCCTGCGTTTGGGGTCGTGATGGATCGCCCGGGATATTCCATAGCGCTGGCGACCGACGACAGTCGGTATCGCGTGCTGGTCGATGCGATCACCGACTACGCCATCTACATGCTCGATCCCGACGGCCGGGTGGTGAGCTGGAACTCGGGCGCCCGTCGCTTCAAGGGCTATGAGGCCGAGGAGATCATCGGCGATCACTTCTCCCGTTTCTACACCGAGGAGGACCGCGCGGCGGATGTTCCGGCCACCGCCTTGCGGACCGCGGCTCAGGAGGGCCGGTACGAGACCGAGGGCTGGCGCGTCCGCAAGGGCGGCGACCGATTCTGGGCTCACGTGCTGATCGATCCGATCCGCGCTCCGACCGGCGAGCTGGTGGGCTTCGCGAAGATCACCCGCGACCTGACCGAGCGCAGGGCGGCGGAGGAAGCCTTGCGGCGCAGCGAGCAGCAGTTCCGGCTGCTGGTCCAGGGCGTCACAGACTATGCCATCTTCCTGCTCGACCTGGACGGACGCGTGACCAGTTGGAACGCCGGAGCCCAGCGGATCAAGGGCTACGCGCCCCAGGAGATCATCGGCCAGCATTTCAGCCGCTTCTACACCGAGGCGGACCGCGAGGCCGGCGAACCGGCCCTGGCGTTGCGCACCGCCGCGGCGGAGGGGCGCTTCGAAAAGGAAGGCTGGCGCGTCCGCAAGGACGGTACGCGCTTCTGGGCCCATGTGGTCATCGACCCGATCCGCGACGACGCGGGCGTGGCGATCGGATTCGCCAAGATCACCCGCGACATCACCGAGCGACGGCAGGCGCAGGACGCACTCGACCAGGCCCGCCAGGCGCTCTTCCAGTCTCAGAAGCTCGAGGCCATCGGCCAACTCACCGGCGGCGTGGCCCATGACTTCAACAACCTGCTGATGGCGGTGTTGGGCAGCCTGGAGCTGTTGCGCAAACGGCTCCCGGCCGACCCCAAGGCCAGGGCCCTGCTCGACAACGCCGTGCAGGGGGCCCAGCGCGGCGCGGCGCTGACCCAGCGGATGCTGGCCTTCGCCCGCAAGCAGGAGCTGGAGCTGGACGGGGTCGACGTTCCCGCCCTGGTGCGGGGCATGACCGGGCTGCTGCAGAGATCGGTGGGGCCGTCCATCAAGCTTGTCATGCGGTTCCCACCCGCGCTTCCGCCAGCCTTCACCGACGCCAACCAGCTTGAAGCGGCGCTCCTGAACCTAGTGGTGAACGCCCGCGACGCCATGCCGGGAGGCGGAACGGTCACAATCGGAGCGACGGCGGAGTGCATCGAGCCCAGCGCCGGGCCGGGCCTGCCGGCCGGCGACTACATCCGGTTGGCGGTGGTCGACGAGGGCGACGGGATGGACGAGCAGACGCTCGCTCGAGCCACCGAGCCGTTCTACACCACCAAGGGCGTCGGCAAGGGCACGGGGCTCGGTCTTTCGACGGCCCACGGCCTGGCCGAGCAGTCGGGTGGTCGCCTTGTGCTGAGCAGCCGGCCGGATCACGGGACCACGGCGGCCCTGTGGCTGCCACGCGCCGACGCAGTCGGGACGCCAAAAACCCCGCGCGCGGCCGGGCCGCCCGGCGACGAGCGCCTCCGGCCCCTGGTCGTCCTCGCGGTGGATGACGACCATCTGGTCCTGTTGAACCTCGCCGCGATGCTGGAAGACCTCGGTCACCGGCCGATCGCCGCGTCCTCCGCCGCCGAGGCGCTCGAGAGGCTGGGCGAGACCCGCGTGGACGTGGTGATCACCGACCACGCCATGCCGCAGATGAGCGGCCTGCAGCTGGCGGAGGAGATCGCGCGCCGCTACGGGGATCTGCCGGTGATCCTGGCGACCGGCTACGCCGAGCTGTCGCCCGGCGAGGGCGAAACCACGCCGCGGCTGGCCAAGCCGTACACCCAGTCTGAGCTCGCCCAGATCCTGCGCGGCGTCTGCGGGACCGCCGAACTCTCCCCCGGCTGAGCAATATCACCAGGCCGGACGCCGCAGGCGCCAAGCCCCTCTTCCCCGCGGCTTCTAAATGATTAAAGTCCCAGGTCCCTTCCTGCGGGGGGCGCCGGCGACTCCCTCGCACCGGCGCTTGGAGGTCCGGACCACATCATGAAGCTTACGATCGAACGGGCGGCGCTCATCAAGGCGCTGGGGCATGTGCAGAGCGCCGTCGAGCGGCGCAACACCATCCCGATCCTGTCCAATGTGCTGCTGTCGGCCGAGCGCGAACGGCTGACCTTCTCGGCGACCGATCTCGACATGGAGATCATCGACGAGGCCTTCGCCCAGGTGGACCAGCCGGGCCAGATCACCGCGCCCGCCCACACGCTCTATGAGATCGTCCGCAAGCTGCCGGAAGGCGCCGACGTCTCCCTGTCCTTCACGGGCGAGGACCCACGCCTGACGGTCTCGGCCGGGCGCTCGCGGTTCAACCTCCCGGTGCTGCCGGCCGGCGACTTCCCGGTCATGTCCTCGGACGGGCTCTCCTCGCGCGTGCCCGTGGACGTGGGCGACCTGATCCGACTGATCGACAAAACCCGGTTCGCGATCTCCACCGAGGAGACCCGCTACTATCTGAACGGCCTCTACCTGCACACGGTGGTGGAGGACGGGGTGGCCAAGCTGCGCGCCGTGGCCACCGACGGCCACCGGCTGGCCCTGGCCGAGATGATCGCGCCCGAGGGCTCGGCCGGCACGCCCGGCGTCATCGTGCCGCGCAAGACCATCGCCGAGGCCCGTCGCCTGCTGGAGGACGCCGGCGAATCGGTCGACCTGCAGCTCAGCGCCCAGAAGGTCCGGCTCGATTTCGGCGGGGCGGCGCTGACCTCGAAGGTCATCGACGGCAACTTCCCCGACTACAGCCGTGTCATCCCCAAGGACAACAACCGGGTGATGATGGTCGACAACAAGCTGTTCGCCCAGGCGGTGGATCGCGTCGCCACCATCTCGGCCGAAAAGAGCCGCTCGGTTCGCATGGCCATCGAGCCCGGCAAGGTGATCCTCACCGTGCGCAACATGGAAGCCGGCCAGGCGGTCGAGGAGATCGAGGTCGACTACGACGGCGAGGCCTTCGAGCTCAGCTTCAACGCCCGCTACCTGCTGGACGTCACCGACCAGATCAGCGCCGAACAGGCCGAATTCCGCTTCGGCGGTCCCAACGACCCGGCCCTGGTGCTCGATCCCACCGACGCGGACGTCCAGTACGTGTTGATGCCGCTGCGGGTCTGACCCTCGACGCTCGGCGGCGCGGGTTCGCCCATGAGATTACGGGTGGAACGTCCATGCGTAGCGTGCTGATCGGCGGCCTCGCCGCCCTGCTGACGGGCGGCTCCGCCCTGGCCGCGACGCCCGTGGTTAAGCGCGAGGTCGGGGCCCTGGTCACCGAGAACGTGCCCGAGACCCCGCCCGCCGTGCGCGAGCAACTCCACCGCTATCAGAACACCCGCTCGGCCAACTTCCTCGACTGGCTGGGCGACGGGACGATGCTGATCGCCACCCGCTTCGGCCAGACGCCGCAGATCCACCATGTAAAGGCGCCCGGAGGCGACCGAACCCAGCTCACCTTCTTCGACGAACCGGTGACCTCGGCCGCGGCCCAGCCGATGGTTCCGGGCGCCTTCGTCCTCGCCCGCGACACCGGCGGCGATGAGTACTTCCAGGGCTACGCCTCGGCGGTCGAGGGCGGCGAGGCCTTGGTCACCGACCCCAAGACCCGCAACACCGGGTTCGTCTTCTCCCCCGACGGGACCCTGCTGGCCTGGAGCCGGGTGACCCCCGGCAAGGGCGACTACGACATCATGCTGATGCGCACCGGCCAGCCGGCGACCCGCCGCGTGGCCCTGAAGGGCAAGGGCGCCGTCGGGCCCGCGGCCTTTTCGGCGGATGGCGGCAGGATCCTCTTCAGGCGCGCCATCTCGGCCCAGTCGAGCAAGGTCTTCGTGCTGGAAACCGCCACCGGCCGGGTGACCGAGATCAATCCGTCCCGGAAGCTGATCGCCTATTCCGGCGGCGAGTTCACCCCCGACGGCCGCCGGGTCCTGATGCTGTCGGACGAAAAGTCCGAGGTCGCCCGGCTGGTCGAATACGACCTGGTCAGCGGCCGCAAGACGGTGGTCGCCGACGGCGGCGCCTGGGAAATCGAGGCCTTCGACCTCTCCGAGAACGGCCGGCTGCTGGCCTATGCGATCAATCAGGACGGCCGCTCCCGGGTGGTGGTCGCCGACATCATGACCCGCCGCGCCCTGCCGCAGCCGGAGCTGCCGGTGGGGGTGCTGGCGGACCTGAAGTTTTCGCCCGACGCCCTGCGCCTGGCCATCGGGCTGAACTCGGCGACCTCGCCGGCCGATGTCTGGACCTGGAATATCGCCGAGGCGAGCCTGGTCCGCTGGACCCATAGCGAGATGGGGGGACTGAAGCCCGCCGACATGGTCGAGCCGAGCCTGATCCGCTTTGTCAGCTTCGACCGGCGGCAGATCCCCGCCTGGGTCTACCGGCCCAAGGCCGCGAAGGAGCCCACGCCCGTCATCATCGACATCCATGGCGGGCCCGAGGGCCAGTCGCGGCCGGGCTTCTCGACCACATACCAGTACTGGGTGAACGCGCTGGGGGCGACGGTGATCTCGCCGAATGTCCGCGGCTCGACCGGCTATGGGAAGACCTATCTGGCGCTGGACAACGCCATGAAGCGCCAGGACTCGGTCCGGGACATCGGAGCCCTGCTGGACTGGATCGCGAGCCAGCCGGACCTCGACAAAAGCCGGGTGGTGGTGTCCGGAGGATCCTATGGCGGGTTCATGACCCTGGCGGCGCTGGCGGCCTATAACGACCGCCTGGCCGGGGCCATCGACACGGTGGGCATCTCCGACTTCACCACCTTCCTGACCCATACCGAGGGCTACCGGCGCGACCTGCGGCGGGTGGAGTACGGCGACGAGCGCGACCCGAAGATGAAGGCCGAGTTCGACCGCATCTCGCCGCTGAACCTCACCGACAAGATGACCAAGCCGCTGTTCGTCATCGCCGGCTTCAACGATCCGCGCGTGCCCTGGACCGAGGGCGAGCAGATCGTCGCCAAGGTTCGCGCCAACGGCGGCGACGTCTGGTGGATGATGGCCAAGGACGAAGGCCACGGCTTCCGCAAGAAACAGAACCGCGACGCGCTACGGGAGGCCGAGACGCTGTTCCTGCGGAAGGTGTTTGGGGCGGGGTCGTAGCCGCTCCGCGCGAGCGCGGGCGCAGACGCCGAGATCGGCTGTGAAGCCTAGTTCAGCCGCACCTCGGCGACCTTGTCGGCGTAGTCCTGCTTGGGATCGCTGCCGAGCAGCATCTTCACCCCGGCGAACAGGCTGTTCTCGTTCAGCCAGATCTGGGCGTCGTCGGGTTCGAAGCGCAGGAGCTGCAGCTTCGGGTCGTCCTTGCCGCCCTCGAACCAGGCTGCGACGAAGGGGTTCCAAAGGCGCTCGATCGTGGCGCGGTCATTGTCGGGGGACAGCCGGCCATGCACCGAGGCGAACAGGTGGTGGCCCTTGTCGGCGAACTGGAACACGGCGCGATGGCCCGTCCCGAGGGCTTCGGCGATATCGGTGTCCTTGGCGGTGAAGAAGTAGATCGGCCCCTGGTCGTGGTCGCCCTCGGTCTGGGCGGTCATCGGCTGGGCGTGGTCTTCCTCGACCCCGGCCAGGCCCAGCATGACGGTCCTGTCGGACTTCAGGGCTTTCCAGAACTTGGCTTTGATGTCGGTCGTGTCGGTCATGGGGGGCATCCTCCGTTGAGGATGTCGAACGAGGCGGGCCACCGGTTGTTCCGACGGCAGAGCTCGCCGCCTTCGCGCGCGTGCGCGAAACCCGCTATGACGCGCCGGTGACCGCCTTCAACCACCTGACCCTGACGGACTTCCGCTCCTATGAGCGGGCCGAGCTCGCCCTCGACGGGCGGCCGGTGTTCCTGGTGGGCCCCAACGGGGCGGGCAAGACCAACCTGCTGGAGGCGATCAGCCTGTTCACCGCCGGCCGGGGGCTGCGCGGCGCGGCCATCGCCGAACTGGGGCGCCGCCAGCCGGGCGAGACCCAGGGACGGGCCTGGGCGGTGGCCGCCGTCATCGTCGAGGCCGGCGAGGAGACCCGCGTCGGAACTGGCGTCGAGACCCCCGGCGCCGCGCGGCGCACGGTGCGGCTGGAGGGCGAGGCCGTGCCGCCGGGGCGCCTGGCCGACCTTCAGCGCCAGGTCTGGCTGACCCCGGCCCAGGACCGGCTGTTCCTGGAGGGCGCGGGCGACCGCCGCCGGTTCCTGGACCGCCTGGTGTTCGCCGGCGAGCCCAGCCACGCGGCCCATGTCTCGGCCTATGAGAAATCCCAGCGCGAGCGCATGCGTCTGCTGACCGACGGGCCCGCCGACCCGGCCTGGCTCTCGGCGCTGGAAGCCCGGCTGGCCGAGGCCGGGGCCCTGATGGCCGAGGCCCGCGCCCGGACGCTAGCCGCACTGCAGGCCGAGATCGACGGCCGCGGCGACAGGCCTTTCCCGCAGGCGAAGCTGACCCTCACCGGCGACTGGGAGCGGATGGCGGGCGAAGGGGTGGAGTTCGCCGAGATCGAGGCCCGGCTGGCCCGGTCCCTGGCGTCGGCGCGGGATCGCGACGCCGCCGCCGGGCGGGCGCTCACCGGCCCCCACCGGGGCGATCTGCTGGTGGTCCACGCCGAAAAGGACCGTCCGGCGGCGGAATGCTCGACCGGCGAGCAGAAAGCCCTGATTTTGAACCTTGTTCTGGCCCAGGCGGCGCGTCTTTCGCGTGCAGAATCGGCGCCAAACCCTATATTGTTGCTGGACGAGGTCGCAGCGCACCTGGACCGCCGCAGGCGGGCCGCGCTGTTCGACGAAATCGAGGCGCTCGAGCTGCAGGCGTTCCTGACCGGCACGGACGAGCTTCTCTTTGAGGATTTGAAGGGCCGGGCCCAGGGCGTCCATGTGGACGGCTCCAGCCTGGCGATTCTGGACACTGAATGACTGACGAGACGCAGATCCCCGACACCTCGGGCGAGCATGCCGGCCAAGCCGAGTACGGCGCGGAATCCATCAAGGTGCTGAAGGGCCTGGACGCGGTGCGCAAGCGCCCCGGCATGTACATCGGCGACACCGACGACGGCTCGGGCCTGCACCACATGGTCTATGAGGTGGTCGACAACGCCATCGACGAGACCCTGGCCGGCTGGGCCACGCGGGTGGAGGTGATCCTCAACGCCGACGGTTCGGTGACCGTCACCGACGACGGCCGCGGCATCCCCACCGACATCCACGAGGGCGAAGGCGTCTCGGCGGCCGAGGTCATCATGACCCAGCTGCACGCCGGCGGGAAATTCGACCAGAACTCCTACAAGGTCTCGGGCGGCCTGCACGGCGTCGGCGTCTCGGTGGTGAATGCGCTCTCCGACTGGCTGAAGCTGAGGATCTATCGCGGCGGCAAGGCCTACGAGATGGAGTTCCGCCGCGGAGACGCGGTCTCGCCCCTGATCGTCACCGGCGACGCGCCCCTGCGCGAGAACGGCGAATTCCTTTCGGGCACCGAGGTCACCTTCATGGCCTCAACCGACACCTTCGCCTTCGTCGACTACGACCGGAAGACCCTGGAGCACCGGCTGCGGGAGCTCGCCTTCCTGAACTCCGGCGTGACCATCTGGCTGAAGGACAACCGCGAGGCCGAGCCCTTCGTCGAGCTGCTGCACTATGAGGGCGGCATCGAGGCCTTCGTGCGCCACCTGGACAAGGCCAAGACGCCCCTGCTGCGGGCCCCGATCGTGATCCGCGGCAAGAAGGAGAACGTCGAGCTCGACATGTCGCTCTGGTGGAACGACGGCTATCACGAGAACGTCCTCTGCTTCACCAACAACATCCCGCAGAAGGACGGCGGCACGCACCTGGCCGCCTTCCGCTCGGCGCTCACCCGGATCATCACCGGCTATGCGGAGAGCTCGGGCGCCACCAAGCGCGAGAAGGTCTCGCTGTCGGGGGAGGACGCCCGCGAGGGCCTGACCTGCGTGCTGTCGGTCAAGGTGCCCGATCCGAAGTTCTCATCCCAGACCAAGGACAAGCTGGTCTCCTCCGAGGTCCGGCCGGCCGTGGAAGGCCTGGTCTCCGAGGGCATCGGCCAGTGGTTCGAGGAGCATCCGACCGAGGCCAAGCTGATCGTCCAGAAGATCGCCGAGGCCGCCGCCGCCCGCGAGGCGGCCCGCAAGGCCCGCGAACTGACGCGGCGCAAGTCGGCGCTCGACATCACCTCCCTGCCCGGCAAGCTGGCCGACTGCCAGGAGCGCGACCCCGCCAAGTCCGAGATCTTCCTGGTGGAGGGCGACTCCGCCGGCGGCTCGGCCAAGCAGGCCCGCAACCGTGAGAACCAGGCGATCCTGCCCCTGCGCGGCAAGATCCTGAACGTGGAGCGCGCCCGGTTCGACAAGATGTTGTCGTCCGACCAGATCGGCACCCTGATCGTGGCGCTGGGGGCCGGCATTGGTCGCGACGAGTTCGATATCGAGAAGCTCCGCTACCACAAGATCGTGATCATGACCGACGCCGACGTCGACGGCGCCCACATCCGCACTCTGCTGCTGACCTTCTTCTACCGGCAGATGCCGGAGCTGATCGAGCGCGGCTATCTCTATATCGCCCAGCCGCCGCTCTATAAGGCGACCAAGAACCGGCAGTCGCGCTACCTCAAGGACGACGCCGAGCTCGAAAACTACCTGATCGACGAGGGCGTCGAGGGCGCGACCCTGGACCTGGAGTCCGGTGAACGGCTGGTCGGCGCCGACCTGCTGGCCCTGGTGCAGAGCGCCCGCGGGGCCAAGGCCAATATCGAGCGGCTTTCCAGCCGGGCGCCGGCCATCGCCATTGAGCAGGCCGCCTTGGCCGGACTGCTGAACGAGGGCGGCGGCGACATGACCAAGGCCGCCAGTCGCATGGACCTCTACGCCGAGGAAGGCGACGGCGCCTGGACCGGAGAGGTCGCGGCCACCGGCGGTTTCGCCTTCTCCCGCATCCGCCGCGGTGTGTCCGAGCGCGTGGTGCTGGACGACCTGCTGCTGCACGCCGCCGACGCGCGACGCCTGGCTGAACGCTCGGCCGCCATGGCCGAGACCTTCCAGGGCGTGGGGACCTTCACCCGCAAGGACCGCTCGGCCAAGGTGCGCGGCCCGCTGGACCTGTTCGCTGCGGTCATGGAAGCCGGCCGCCGCGGCCTGGCGATCCAGCGCTACAAGGGTCTGGGCGAGATGAACCCCGATCAGCTCTGGGAAACCACGCTGGACGCCGACGCCCGCACCCTGCTGCAGGTCAAGGTCAACCACGCCGACGACGCCGACGACATGTTCACCCGCCTGATGGGCGACTTGGTCGAGCCGCGCCGCGAGTTTATCCAGGCGAACGCCCTGGACGCCGAGGTCGACGTCTGAAAATGCGAGAGTCGGGGTTGAATCTGCCCCGGGACGCCTGAGTTCCGGGCGTTTCGCGGCGCCCGGGACACATTGCGCGCCTCTCGTGCGCACCACCGTATTGTTGCGCTTCCATGACGGCTTGGACTCGCCTAGAGCGCGAGCAATTCCAGCCCAAGAGGATCTCGCCATGTCGCCGCTTTCGCGTACGCATTTCATGAAGCATGCGGCGCGGGCCGCTCTGGTGATGGCCATGCTCGCCCCGGGCGCGGCCCTGGCCCAGGACGCCGGGACCGAGCTGGAGGAGGTGATCATCACCGCCCAGAAGCGGGCCGAGAGCCTCAACGACGTGCCGGTCTCGGTGACGGCGGTGAGCGGCGAGAAGCTGGCGGTGATCCGCTCGTCCGGCGGCGACATCCGGGTGTTCTCCGCCCGCATTCCCAGCGTGACCCTGGAATCCTCCTTCGGCCGCACCTTCCCGCGGCCCTATATCCGCGGCCTGGGCAATACCGACTTCGACCTCAACGCCTCCCAGCCGGTCTCCTTCGTCTATGACGAGGTGGTGCTGGAAAGCCCGGTGCTGAAAGGCTTCCCGCTGTTCGACATCGATCAGGTCGAGGCGCTGCGCGGGCCGCAGGGCACCCTGTTCGGCCGCAACACCCCGGCGGGGGTCCTGAAGTTCGACAGCGCCAAGCCCCGCCAGACCTTCGGCGGCTACGGCCAAGTCTCCTACGCCACCTTCGGGACGATAAACGCCGAGGGCGCGGTCGGCGGCCCGATCATCGAGGGCGTGCTGGCCGGCAGGTTGTCGGCCCTCTACCAGCACCGCGACGACTGGGTGGACAACGGCTTCACCGGCAAGAAGAACGCCACCGGCGGCTATGACGAACACGCCTTCCGCGGCCAGCTGCTGTTCACGCCCAACGAAGCGTTCAGCGCCCTGTTCAACGCCCACTACATGCACCTAGACGGCACGCCGCAGATCTTCCGGGCCAACATCATCACCAAGGGGACCAACGACTTCGTTCCCGGCTTCGACCGCGAGACCATCTTCCAGGACGCAGAGTCCCGGTCCGGCCAGACGGTGGAAGCCTCCGGCGCCAGCCTGAAGCTGACCTATGACCTGGGCGGGCCGGTGATCACCTCGATCACCGCCTATGAGCACGTCACCGCCTTCTCGCGCGGCGATATCGACGGCGGCTTCGGCGCCGTCTTCGCCCCGCCGTCCGGCCCGGGCTTCATCCCGTTCACCGCCGAGAGCGCCGACGGAATGCCCCATCACGCTCAGTGGAGCCAGGAGCTGCGCGTCGCGGGCGACGCCGGGGCCCTGAAGTACACCCTGGGCGCCTTCTACTTCTTCGAAGACGTGAAGATCGACTCGATCAACTACGACACCCTGGGCGGCGGGGCGCGCAACGGCCTGGCCATCCAGCACCAGAAGACCACCTCCTGGGCCCTGTTCGGCAATCTCGACTACAAGCTGACCGAGCAGTGGAGCATCGGGGGCGGCCTGCGCTATTCCGACGACAGCAAGGAGTTCATGGCCGCCCAGCTGATCACCCCGCCCTTCGCCCCGGTCCCGCCGGGCGTGCTGCGCGCCTCGCCGGAGAGCGACGAGATCAGCTTCAACCTCAACACCACCTATGCGGTCACCGAGGACGTCAATCTCTACGCTCGCATCGCCAAGGGCTATCGCGCGCCCTCGATCCAGGGACGGCTGCTGTTCGGCTCGACCATCTCGGTGGCCGACAAGGAGACCCTGATGTCCTACGAGGCCGGCTTCAAGGCCGACCTGTTCGACCGCCGCGCCCGGGTCGACGCCAACGTCTTCTTCTACAAGGTCGACGATCTGCAGCTCACCGCCGTGGGCGGCGGGGCCAACTTTAATCAGCTGATCAACGCCGCCAAGGCCGAGGGCTACGGCTTCGAGTTCAACGGCGAGGCTGCGCCCATGGAGCACCTGCTGCTCACCGCAGGCCTCTCCTACAATCACACCGAGATCCAGGACCCGAACCTCTTCACCCAGCCCTGCGGCGGCGGCTGCACCGTGCTGGACCCGGCCGGCCCGATCGCCGGCACGGTGCGGATCGACGGCAACAGCCTGCCCAACGCCCCGCGCTGGATCGCCAACTTCACGGCGCGCTACGCGATCCCCTACGGCGACGGCGAGTTCTTTGCCTTCACCGACTGGGCCTATCGCTCGAAGATCAACTTCTTCCTCTACCAGTCCGCCGAGTTCACCGACGACCGGCTGCTGGAAGGCGGCCTGCGCCTCGGCTACGCCGCCACGGCCGGCTGGGAGGCGGCGGTCTTCGCGCGCAACATCACCGACGACGAGAGCCTGGAGGGCGGCATCGACTTCAACAACCTGACCGGCTTCGTCAACGACCCCCGCACCCTCGGCGTCGAGGTGAAGGCGAAGTTCTAGATCGCGCAGGAACAACGGCCCCCGGCCGTGGTTCACCTCATGCGGGGGCCCAACCTGTCCCAATGAGGTTCGATATGCGTGTGAGCGAATGCATGACGCGCGACGTCCGGATGGCCAATCCGGACGAAACCGCCGCCCAAGCCGCCACGAGGATGGCCGAACTCGACGCCGGCATCCTGCCGGTGAGCGAGAACGACCGGTTGGTGGGGATGATCACTGACCGGGACATCGCCATCCGTGGCGTCGCCATGAACCGGGGCCCCGACGCCAAGGTGCGCGAGCTGATGAGCACAGAGGTTCTCTACTGCTTCGACGACGAGGATGTGGACGACGTGCTGCGCAACATGAGCGAGCAGCAGATCCGTCGGCTGCCGGTTCTCGACCGCAACAAGCGGCTGGTCGGCATCGTGTCCCTGGCCGACCTGGCCTGCACCGGCCACAACGCCGAAGCCGGCGAGGCGCTGAGCGGCATCGCCCAGCCGGGCGGCGAGCATAGCCAGACGATCCACTAGGGCCGCCCCCGGGCGACCTTAGGCGTCCATGCCCCGCAGCACGGCGAGGACCGCCTCGCCGTAGCGTTCCAGCTTGCCCTCGCCGACCCCGTTGATGGCCGCAAGGGTGGCGAGGCCGCCGGGCTTCTTCACCGCGATCTCGGCCAGGGTGCGGTCGTGGAAGATCACATAGGGCGGAAGGTGCTGGCGGTGGGCCTCGTCGCGGCGCCAGGCGCGCAGGGCTTCGAACAGCGGCTGGTCGTGCGGGCCGATGGCGGTGGCCGCGCTTGAGGCGCGGGTCTTCTTGCGCGGCTTGCCCGACCTGGTGGTGGGGTCGTGTTCCTCCAGCCCCTGGCGCAGGGCCACCCGGCGCTCGCCGCGATAGACCGCCTTGACCCCCTCGATGTCGCCCAGCCCCACCAGGGGGCGGCCGTCATTGGGGTCCTCGCGCAGCAGCCCGTCGAACAGCAGCTGATCGATCAGGTCGCGCCAGCCGGTGGGGCTGAACTCCTTACCGATCCCGAAGGTGGTGAGGCCGGCCTCGAAGCTGGAGGGCTCCTTGGTCTTGCCCAACAGGTGCTCGACCAGGCGCCCCCGCCCGAACCGGCCGCCCATGCGGTGCGCCGCCGACAGGGCCTTCTGCGCGGCCTCGGTGGCGTCGATGGTCTCGACGGTTCCCAGGCAGAGGTCGCAGACGCCGCAGGCGTCCACCCCCTCCTCGCCGAAATAGCGCCGAACCCCGGCGGCGCGGCAGGTTGTCCCGTCCAGCATCGTATAGAGCTGGCGCACCTTGCGGCTCTGGACCTGCTTGACCCCGTCGTCGACCTCGCGCCCGTCGATCCGCCGATAGGCCCAGGCCATGTCGGAGGCGCCGTAGAGGGTGATGCCTTCGGCCGGGTCTCCGTCGCGGCCGGCGCGGCCGATCTCCTGCCAATAGGCCTCGATGGAGGCCGGCGGATCGGCGTGGATCACGTAGCGGACGTCGGGCTTGTCCACCCCCATGCCGAAGGCGATGGTCGCCACCATCACCGCGGCGTCGGCCTCCAGGAAGGTCTCCAGCCGCTGGGCGCGCAGGCCCTTCTCCAGGCCGGCGTGATAGGCGTGGGCCGGAACGCCCTCGCTCCGCAGCAGTTCGGCCAGCTTCTCGGTCCCGTCGCGGGAGCCGGCATAGATCACACCCGAACGGTCGGGGCGGGCGGCCACCAGCTCGGCCACCCGCTTGTGGGCGTTACCGCGCTTGCGCTCGGCCGACAGAGCCAGCTCCGGCCGGGCGAAGGAGGCCACGAACTCGGCCGACTCCTCCAGCTTCAGCTCGGCACGGATGTCGTCGCGGGTCCGGGCGTCGGCGGTCGCGGTGACCGCCAGGCGCGGAACCTTCGGGAAGATGTCGGCCAGCCGCCCCAGCATCCGGTACTCGGGCCGGAAGTCATGGCCCCACTGGCTGACGCAGTGGGCCTCGTCGATGGCGATCAGCGCCAGCGGCGTACGCGACAGCCGCTCCAGCATGGAGGGCTGCATCAGGCCCTCGGGGGAGATGTAGAGCAGGTCCAGCGTCCCGGCCTCGATCTTCTCCCAGGTGTCGGCCCGCTCCCAGGCCTCGCCGGTGGAATCCAGCCGCGCGGCGGAGACGCCCGATTGCTGCAGCCCGGCCACCTGATCGGCCATCAGCGCGATCAGCGGCGAGACCACCAGGCCCAGGCCCGGGCGCATCATGGCGGGGATCTGATAGCAGACGCTCTTGCCGCCGCCAGTGGGGAGCACGGCCATGGCGCTGCGCCCGCCCAGGATCTCGGCGATCACCTCGGCCTGGCGGCCACGGAATTCGGCATGTCCGAAGGTGCGGCGCAGGATCTCCCGCGCCTCATCTAGGCGAGAGGCTGGCATAGGGCGCTATATGGCGTGCGCCGCCCGGCAGGCGAAGAGGCAATGCGACGCGGCTGCGTTTTGCTGCAGCTCATGCTGCGCAGCATTTCCGCAGCAAGGCGCGCTCCGGTCTACTCCGCGGCCATGGCGACGGGCGCTGCCCGCGCGCCGCGCAACAGACGGCCCGGCAGGGCGCCGGTAGGTTCGCCGTCGCGATAGGTGACCTGGCCGGCGACGATGGTGGCCACATAGCCGTCGGCGCGCTGCACCAGCCGTCGACCGCCGGTCGGCAGGTCGTAGGCCACGGCGGGCGCCTTGAGGGTCAGGTTCTCATAGTCGATGACATTGAGATCGGCCCGGTAGCCCTCGGCGATCAGGCCGCGATCGTACAGGCCGACGGCCTTGGCTGTGTCGTTTGTCTGCATACGGATCATCGCCTCGAGGCTGAGCTTCGGGCCGCGCGTGCGGTCCCGTGTCCAGTGGGTGAGGTTGGAGGTCGGGAAGGAGCCGTCGCAGATCATCCCCACATGGGCGCCGCCGTCCGAGAGGCCGGGCACCGTGTCGGGATGGGTCAGCATGGCGTAGCTGGGGTCCAGCGAGCCGTTGGCGTAGTTGAGGAACGGCAGGTAGAGCATGCCCTTGCCGTCATTGGACAGCATGTGGTCCAGGGCCAGCTCCTCCGGTGTCGTCCCCTGCGCGGCGGCCAGGGCGGCGATGGTGCGGTCGGCGGTCTGCTCGTAGTCCGGGGTCTCGCCCATCAGGAACATGATCTGCCAGTTGCGGGTCATGTTGGCCCCGAAACCCGGCCCGCCGGGCGCGCCGTCGGCCAACAACCGGGCGCGGAAGTCGGGGTCCCGCAGTCGTGCGATCCGCTGCGCCAGGGGCAGCGTGGCGATGTCGCGATAGGTCGGATAGGCGCTGAACGGATTGAGGGTCAGTTCGAACCCGAACAGGATCCCCACCGGCCGGCCGCAGACCTGGGCGCGCATCTCCAGTCCGGCGGCCGACGCCTCGGCCAGGCGCTCCAGCAGCAGCTTCCACTGGTCGGGATCGCGCGGGCTCTGCACCAGCGAGAAGGACAGCGGCCGGCCCGAGCGCTCCACCAGCCGGCGCAGCATGGCGAACTCGGCCTCGGGATCGGCGAAGTCGGAGACGAACTGCAGGGTCCCCTTGCCGGCGGCGGCCAGGCCCATGGCGATGCCGGCGAGCTCGTCCTCCGAGGCGGTCAGGGTGGGGGTCGGCTGGCCGTCGCTGGTGCGGTGGTTCAGCGTCCGCGAGGTGGAGAAGCCCAGGGCGCCGGCTTCCACCGCCCGCTTGGCGATGGCGGCCATGGCGTGGATGTCGGCCGGCGTGGCGTCCTCGCGGTTGGCCCCGCGCTCGCCCATCACATAGACCCGCAGCGCCGCGTGGGGCAACTGGGTCCCGATGTCCACGTCGAAGGACCGCCGGTCGAGCGAGTCGAGGTAGTCGGGGAAGCTTTCCCAGTTCCAGGGGAGGCCCTCGGTCAGCACCGGGAAGGGGATGTCCTCGACGCCTTCCATCAGGCGGATCAGCCGGTCGTGGTCCTCGGGCCGGCAGGGGGCGAAGCCGACGCCGCAATTGCCCATGACCACGGTGGTCACCCCATGCCAGGCCGAGGGCTGCATGTGGTGGTCCCAGGTCGCCTGGCCGTCATAGTGGGTGTGGATGTCGACGAAGCCCGGGGTGACGATCCGGCCGGTGGCGTCGATCTCCTCGGCCCCGCGGCCGGCGACCTCGCCGATCCGGGCGATCAGCCCGTCCTTGACCGCCACGTCGGCGCGGAACGGGGCGGTCCCCGTACCATCCACCACGGTCCCGCCGCGGATCACGAGGTCCCAGGCCTGTTCCATGGCCGTCTCTCCCAAATTCCTTGGAAGAATTAGCCGCCCGACTGTGGGGTCAGGTCAAGGGCGCCCCAGCGTCATTCTCCGAATGAGGCTCAAAGGCGGAGAGCCGTCATTGGGCGTCCTCGCGGGGCTGCTGACCGGTCTTGAAGGCGCAGCCTCTGAATGTCTGGTCGCCCAGGGTGACCACGGCGAGATAGGGATACTTCAGGTCCGACATGCCGTCGGAGCACTCTTCCTGCGCCAGGCTGACCATGAAGGTCTTGCCGTCCTTGTTGGTCGACCACACCGCGTGCTGGCCGTCGTCGACTCCGGCGCCGGGATTGTCCACCACCACCGGCGGCTCCGGGTCGGGCCGGGTGAAGGTGATCTTGTCGGGGCGGATCGCCAGGGCCCAGAAGGGTTCATTGCCGCGCGCATCGAGGTCGCCGGTAAATTCCTTCGTCGCGGGCTCAACCGGCGCTTCGGGAGGTTGCGGCGCTACGGGCGCCTCAGGGGCGTCGGCCGGCGGCGGCGCGGCCTTTCCGTCCGGCGACTGCGGCTGGCAGGCGGCCAGCATCAGGGCGGCCAGTACGCCGGCAAGCGTCCAGGGGAGACCATGTCGCATCGGCAGTCCTTTCGCGGCGGCGCGGGCAGGCTAGACTCCTGCCCGATGAGTCGGAACAGCGCCCTAACATTTCTGGAATTCTTCGCCGGCGGCGGCATGGCGCGGCTGGGCCTGGGCGCGCGCTGGTCCTGCGCCTTCGCCAACGACTTCGATCCGGTGAAGGCCGCGACCTACAGGGCCAATTTCGCCGACGCGGCGGAGCATTTCCACGAGGGCGACGTCTGGGACATCGATCCGGCCCGCCTGCCGGGAGCCGCCGACCTGGCCTGGGCTTCCTCGCCCTGCCAGGATTTCAGCCTGGCCGGCGGCCGGGCCGGGTTGGCGGGCGGCAAGTCCTCGGCCTTCTTCGGGTTCTGGCGGCTGATCGAGGCCTTGGGGCCGGACGCCCCGCGCTGCGTGGTGATCGAGAACGTCAGCGGCCTGCTCACCTCGCACGGCGGGGCGGACTTCACCGCCCTTTGCGCCGCCCTGGCGGAACGGGGCTACAGCTTCGGCGTCCTGGAGATCGACGCGGCACGCTTCGTCCCGCAGTCGCGACCGCGGGTGTTCGTCGTCGCCACGAGGGAGGCCCCGCCGGATCTTCTCGTCGGCGACAGCCCCTTCCAGACCCGGTTGGTGCGAGACGCCCACGCCCGGTTGCCGCCCGAGCTCGCCGCCCGATGGATCTGGTGGCGGGGGGAGGGGCCGGCGGCGCGTAACACCGACCTCGCCAGCGTGCTGGAGCCGGACGAGGCGGTCGCCTGGCACGGAACGGCGCGCACGGCGCGGCTGATCGAGCTGATGTCGCCGCTGCACCGGCGGCGGCTGGCGGCGGTCCAGGCGACCGGCGTCCGTTCGGTCGGCGCGGTCTTCAAACGCATGCGGATCGAGGACGGGGTCCGGATCCAGCGGGCCGAGGCGCGGTTCGACGGCCTGGCCGGCTGCCTGCGCACCCCGCGCGGCGGCTCCTCGCGCCAGACCCTGATCGTGGTGGAGGGCGACAGCGTCCGCTCGCGCCTGGTCACGGGACGGGAGGCCGCGCGGCTTATGGGCCTGCCGGAGACCTATCGGATTCCATCCACGGCCACCTCGGCCCTGCATGTCATGGGCGACGGGGTGGTGGTCCCGGTGGTGGCCTGGCTGGCCGCCGAGATCCTGGAGCCGCTGCTCAAGCGGGCCGATGAGGTAATGGCGGCCGAATAGGCGTTCTGCCGCCGACCCCCAGAAGAAGTGCGCTTCCAAATCCCGGCCACGGGCCTAAGTTCACCGGCAATCGACCCTTGCAGCCAGAGACATCCCATGGCCGACGCCGGATCCACCACCTATGACGCCGCCCGCTATAAGCGCGCCGGGCGCGGCAAGATATTCGACTCCGTCCTCGATCTGATCGGCGACACCCCGCTGGTCCGCCTGCCGCGGCTGACCGCGGCGCTGAAGCCCAAGGGCGAGGTGGTCGCCAAGCTGGAGTTCTTCAATCCGCTGGCCTCGGTGAAGGACCGGATCGGCGTCTCGATGATCGAATGGATGGAGGCCAAGGGCCACCTGAAGCCCGGCGGGTCCATCGTCGAGCCGACCAGCGGCAACACCGGCATCGCGCTCGCCTTCGTGGCCGCGGCCAAGGGCTATCCGATCACCCTGGTCATGCCCGAGAGCATGTCGATCGAGCGCCGCAAGATGCTGATCATCCTGGGCGCCAAGCTCGAACTCACCCCGGCCGAACGCGGAATGGCCGGCGCCGTCGCCCGCGCCCGCGAGATCGTCGAGGCCACGCCTGGCGCGGTCATGCCCCAGCAGTTCGACAACGAGGCCAATCCGCTGATCCACCGGGTCTCCACCGCCGAGGAGATCTGGAACGACACCGATGGCCGCGTCGACGCGGTGATCTCCGGGGTCGGCACCGGCGGCACCATCACCGGGGTCGGCCAGGTGCTGAAGGCCCGCAAGCCCTCGGTGCGCATGGTGGCCGTCGAGCCCGAGTCCTCGCCCGTGCTGTCCGGCGGTCAGCCGGCGCCGCACAAGATCCAGGGCATCGGGGCGGGGTTCGTGCCTTCGATCCTCGATCGCGGCATCATCGACGAGATCATCCAGGTCTCCAACGACGACAGCTTCGCCATGGCCCGCCGGGTCGCCCGCGAGGAAGGTATCCCGGTGGGCATCTCGTCCGGCGCGGCGCTTACGGCGGCCTTCGACCTGGCCAGCCGCGACGAGTTCCGGGGCAAGTTGGTCGTGGCCATCATCCCGAGCTTCGCCGAGCGCTACCTGTCGACGGCGCTGTTCGACGGGCTTTGACCGACGTCTATCCGCCGGAGAAGCGCTCGGCGGTGATGCGCCGGGTGAAGGGCAAGAACACCACGCCCGAGCTGCTGGTGCGCAAGGCCCTGACGGCGCTCGGCGCCCGCTATCGGCTGAACCGCAAGGACCTACCGGGCTCGCCGGACATCGTCATGCCGGGGCGCAGGCTGGCGATCTTCGTCCACGGCTGCTTCTGGCACGGCCATGACTGCGCGCGCGGGTCGCGGGTGCCCAAGGCCAATCGCGACTACTGGGTCGGCAAGGTGGCCCGAAACAAGGCCCGCGACGGGGTGGCCGTCGAGGCGCTGGGCGCCCGGGGCTGGCGGGTCGAGACGATCTGGGAGTGCGATCTGAAGGACGCACCGGCCTTGCGCGATCGGCTGGCGAGGCTGCTGGCGTCCCCGCCGAGCCCAACTAGGTCACCGTGACCTCGGTCTTCACCGAATTGGCGATGAAGCACTCCTCATGCGCCTCGTGGTGCAGGTGGGCGAGCGCGGCTGCGTCCGGCCCGGCGCCGTCCCATTCGATACGGGGCGTGAGCGTCACCTTGGTCACCGCCATCCGGCCGGGCGCGATCTCTTCCATGATCCCCGAAGCGTGGTCGCGATAGGCGGTGACGACGAAGTCCGCCAGCCGCGCCTTATGGAGAAAGGTCAGCATGTGGCAGTTGGACAGCGCGGCGACGAACATCTCCTCCGGGTCCACCGCCTCCTGGACCGCCCACTTGCCCACCACATGGGGCGAGGCCGAGGCCGGAACGATCAGGCCGCCGTCGAAGCTGATGACGTGACCGCGGCTGTAGCGGCCCTTGGCGAAGTCCTCGCCGTCGCGCAATTCCCAGGCGATGTCGGCGGTGTAAGTCGCCATCAGAAGGCCTCCGCCGGCAAGGCCATCATCAGTTCGGACCCGGTCTTGAGCTTGGCCAGGTGACCGTCCGCCTCGGGCAGGATCCGCTGGTTGAAGTAGCGGCCGATCACCAGCTTGTTGGCGTAGAACGGATCGCTGTCTCCCGCCGCGATCTTCGCGTTAGCGGCCTTGGCGATCAGGGCCCACATGTAGCTGAGCGCCGTCAGGCCGAATAGGTGCATGTAGTCGGTGGACGCCGCCCCGGCGTTGTCGGGGTTCATCAGCCCGTTCTGCATCAGCCACATGGTGGCGTCCTGCAGCTTGGTCTTGGCCTCGGCCAGACCTTCGGTGAAGGGCTTGAGGGCCTCATCGGCTTGATTGGCCTCCACGAAGGCGTCGATCTCGGCGAAGAAGCTCATCACCGCCCGGCCGCCGTCCGCCGCCAGCTTGCGGCCCACCAGGTCCAGGGCCTGGACCCCATTGGTCCCCTCATAGATCAGGGCGATGCGGACATCGCGCATGTACTGGCTGACCGGGAAGTGCTCGGTGAAGCCCGAGCCGCCGTGGATCTGGACGGCGTCGGAACAGACGTCGAGGCCCTTGGCCGTGAGGTAGCCCTTCACCACGGGGGTCATCAGCGCCATGTAGTCGCCGGCCTTCTGGCGCACCGCCTCGTCGGGGCTGGCATGGGCCAGATCGCCGTGCAGGGCGGTCCAGAACAGGAAGGCGCGACCGCCCTCGATGATGGCGCGGCTGTCCATCAGCATGCGGCGCACATCGGGGTGGACGATGATCGGATCGGCTGGGCCGTCGGGGTTCTTCGGCCCGGTCAGCGAGCGGCCCTGCAGGCGCTCCTTGGCGAAGGCCGCGGCGGCCTGGTAGGCGGCCTCGGCCTGGGCCACGCCCTGCATGCCGACCCCGATGCGGGCCTCGTTCATCATCACGAACATCAGCCGCAGGCCCTGGTTCTCCGTGCCCACCAGCCAGCCCGTGCTCTCCTCGTGGCGGATCACGCAGGTGGCGTTGCCGTGGATGCCCATCTTCTCTTCCAGGCCGTCGCAATAGACGCTGTTGCGCGGGCCGGGCTTGCCGTGCGCATCCGGAATGAACTTGGGCACGATGAACAGGCTGATGCCGCGGGTTCCGCCCGGCGCGCCCTCGATGCGGGCCAGGACCAGGTGGACGATGTTCTCGGCCATGTCGTGCTCGCCGCCCGAGATCCAGATCTTGGTTCCCGAGATCTTGTAGCTGCCGTCGCCCTGCGGGACCGCCTTGGTGCGCAGCAGGCCCAGGTCCGTGCCGCAGTGCGGCTCGGTGAGGTTCATGGTCCCGCCCCACTGACCGGAGGCGAGCTTCGGCAGGTAGAGGTCCTTCTGGTCGTCGGAGCCGCCGTTGAGGATCGCCGAATAGGCCCCGTGGGTCAGGCCCGGATACATGGAGAAGGCCATGTTGGCCGAGGAGCTCATCTCCGAGAACGACAGATTGACAACATGTGGCAGTCCCTGGCCGCCATAGGCGGGCTCGGCGCCCAGAGCCGGCCAGCCGCCCTCCACCAGCTTGGCGTAGGCCTCCTTGAAGCCGGTCGGCGTGGTGACCGTGTGGTCGGTGTTCCAGGTGCAGCCCTGCTTGTCGCCCACCGCGTTCAGGGGAGCCAGCACCTCGCCGGTGAAGCGGCCGGCCTCCTCGATGATCTGCTCGACCACGTCCATGGCCGCGTCCTGGAAGCCCGGCAGGTTGGAATAGGTCTCGAGCTGCAGCACGTCGCGCAGCAGGAAGACGTGATCGCGTACGGGAGGCTGGTAGGGCATGTCCGCTCCGATGGACGAGAAAGGGCTCGCGGCGCGCCGCGAGCCCTCCAGATAGCCTGCCGCGGCGACGCGTCGAAGCCTATTTGGCGTGTTCCAGATCGCCCAGCCGCTCGCGCAGCACCTGGTCGTAATCGGCGGCGCGGGGCAGCAGGTCGGGCCGGGTGGCCGCCAGCTGCCGCTCCAGGGCGTCACAACCGTGGCGGAGTTGTTCGATCGCCTGGTCGATGTCGTTGCGCTGGGCCTCGAGGGCGACGATGCGTTCGCGGAATTTCATCAGCGACTTGGCGTTCTGCGCCGCGCCGCCGTCGTCCACCTCGTAGAGGTCGAGGATCTCGCCGATCTCGGCCAGGGCCAGGCCCACCCGCTTGCCGCGCAGGATGAGCTGCAGCCGGGCGCGGTCCTTGTAGGAATACACCCGGTTCATGCCGTCGCGGGCCGGGGCCAGCAGGCCCTTGTCCTCATAGAACCGCAGGGCGCGGGGCGTGCATTTGAACTCCAGACAGAGCTGGCGGATGGTGAAGGTGCGGTTTGGCCGGCGCAAATCTGCGGGCATGGGCGTCCTCCCTGGACGCTGTGTTTCTATTCCTGACACTGTAAAACCACCCTTCCGTTTACGTCAAGGTGATCGACGGTAACCTGGGCGTGACGGCCGGCGGTTCAGGTCTCGAGGACAGTCTTGCCGACCGGAGTCAGGGACAGGATCGCCAGCTTGACGTGTTGCCAGGCGAAGGGGATGCCGATGATGGTCACCGCCAGTCCGGCCGCCAGGACGATGTGATGCAGGGCCAGCCACCAGCCCGCCAGGACGAGCCACAGGATGTTCAGCAGCAGGCTTGTCGCGCCCGTGTCGCGGTCGACGATGGTCTTGCCGAACGGCCAGTAGCTGAAGCCGGCGATGCGGAACGCCGCGGGCGTCCAGGGCAGGCCCATGATGGTGATCGCCAGGATCGCCCCGGCCAGCAGCCACAGGGTCCCGGAGATCCAGCCCCCGAGGATGAACCAAAGTAGGTTGAGCAATAGTCTCATCGGGCCCCTCCGCTGACGCGGATCAATAGCATGGACAGACCGCGAGGCGCGCCTAGCCCACCAATTCGCCGGCCAGGGCCCGTTGGATCAGGGCCACGGTGCGATCGATGCCGAAGATGGCGGCGAAGGAGCCGAAGCGCGGTCCCTGGCTCTGGCCCAGCAACACCTCGTAGAGCGCCTGGAACCAGCCGCGCAACGGCTCGAAGCCCGCGGCCTTGCCAGCCTCGAACACCTCGTTCTGGATCGCCTCGGCGTCGGCGCCGACCGGCAGGGCCTTGAAGCGGGCGACCAGATCGGCCATCGCGGCGCGTTCCTTGGCGTCCGGTTCACGGAACCGCTTCGAGGGCTTCACGAAGTCCTCGTAGTAGTTGATCGCGAAGTCGCTGAGCCGGTCGAGCAGGGGCTCGCTCTCCGGGGTCGCGCCCGGGATGTAGTTGCGGATGAAGCCCCAGAGGATCTCCTTGGTCGAGGCGTCCGCCGCCGAGACCAGGTTCAGGAGCAGGGAGAAGCTGACCGGCGATCCCTTTTCCGGCGGCGCGCCGTGGTGGACGTGCCAGGCCGGATTGTCGATGGCCGGCCCGTTGGCGCCCTCGGCGCGGGCCCGGTTATAGGCGTCCAACTGCTGCAGATACTCGTCCGTCGCCTTGGGGATGACGTCGAAATAGAGCCGCTTCGCCGACTTGGGCGACTGGTACATGTAGTAGGCTAGGCTCTCCGGCGCGCCGTAACGCAGCCACTCCTCCATGGTCAGGCCGTTGCCCTTGGTCTTGGAGATCTTCTGGTTGTTCTCGTCCATGAAGAGCTCGTAGTTGAACCCGGCCGGCGGGGTCCCGCCCAGCACCTTGCAGACCTGGTTCGAGAGCCGGACGCTGTCGATCAGGTCCTTGCCGGACATTTCATAGTCGACCTCCAGCGCGGTCCAGCGCAGCGCCCAGTCGGGCCGCCACTGCATCTTCACGCCACCGCCGGTGACCGGGACCTCTACCTGTTCGCCGTCCTCGTCGCGGAACACGATCGCGCCCCGCTCGAGGTTCCGCTCGAGGGTCGGGACCTGCAGCACCTTGCCGGTCCTGGGACTGATCGGCAGGAACGGCGAATAGGTCGCGCGGCGCTCCTCGCCCAGGGACGGCAGCATGATCTTCTGGATGGCGTCGAACCGCTCGAGCGCCGTCAGCAGGGTGGGGTCGAAGCGACCGCCGCGATAGCAGTCGGTGGAGGAGACGAACTCGTAGTCGAAGCCGAAGCCGTCGAGGAAGGCGCACAGGCGCGCGTTGTTGTGCGCGCCGAAGCTGGCATGGGTGCCGAACGGGTCGCGGACCACGGTCAGCGGCTTGTCGAGGTCGAGGGCCAACTCGTCGCCGTTCGGCACGTTGGGCGGGATCTTGCGCAGGCCGTCCATGTCGTCGCTGAAGGCGATCAGCCGGGTGGGGATGGCGTCGTCGGTCAGGGCGCGGAAGGCGACGCGCACCATGGTGGTGCGGGCCACCTCGCCGAAGGTGCCCAGGTGCGGCAGGCCCGAGGGACCGTAGCCGGTCTCGAAGACCACCGGCTTCAGCAGGGCGGGGAAGGTCGCCACGGCCTCGGCGGCCTTGCCCTCGCCGATCAGGCTGGCGGCCAGGTCGCGTTCACCGTCGGTCAGGCGCAGGCGCAGGATGCGGTCGAGCAGCAGGCGGGCCTGCTCGAAGGGCCAGCTCTTGGCGTCGCGGGCTTGGTGGGAGAGGCCATGCAGGGCGTTGGTCACGGACATGGGCGGGCGTTAACGCCCTAAGCCCCTCGCCTCAAGCGGACTTTTCGGCTCATCTCCGTCGCGAGCGTGTCACGCAAGCCGCCGACACTGACGCTTTGGCCCGCTGTGGGCCAAGATCGAGGAGTCACGGATGATCGCAAGGCGCATGGTTCTGGCCCTTCCCCTGGCGCTGGCCGCCTGCGGGAAGCCGGCTGAAGAGACGCCCGCGGCGCCCACGGTGCTGAACTTCTCGATCATGTCGACCGAGGGCCGCCAGACCATGATGGCCGACTGGGGCCCGTTCCTGGCGGAGATGGAGAAGCAGATCGGCATTCCGGTGAAGCCGTTCTTCGGCACCAACTACACCTCGCTGATCGAGGCCATGCGCTTCCGGCAGACCGATGTGGGCTGGTTCACCAACCAGTCGGGGCTGGAGGCGGTGCGCCGGGCCAATGGCGAGGTCTTCGCCCGCACAGTGAAGCCCAACGGGCCGGACGGCTACCAGGCGGTGATTATCGTCAAGAAGGGCTCGGGGATCACGCTGGAGAAACTGCTGGCCTGCGACAGGAGCCTGGACTTCGGCATGGGCGACGCCAAGTCGACCTCGGGCACGCTCGCGCCCATGACCTACCTGTTCTCGCCGCGGGGGATCGATCCCAACGCCTGCTTTAAGACCCTGCGCTCGGCCAACCACGAGGCCAATCTGTTCTCGGTGGCCCAGGGCCTGCTGGACGCGGCCACCAACAACACCGCCTCCATGGACCGGATGGGGATGATGGAGACCGACATGGCCCGCAACACCCTGAAGAATGTCGAGGTGATCTGGACCTCGCCGACCATCCCGGAGGACCCGATGGTCCGCCGCAAGGACCTGGACCCGACGCTCAAGGCCAAGATCGACGCCTTCATGTTCAGCTACGGCGTCGGCGAGGGGCCCGAGGCCGAGCGCCAGCGCAAGATCCTCGAGCGTATCCAGACCAAGCCCTTCAAGCGCGCCGACGACAGCCACCTGCTGCCGGTGCGCGAGATGGAGGCCGCCGGCCAGCTTATGGTCGCCAGGCGCAAGGGCGACGCGGCCGCCACGGCCGCGGCGGAAGCCGAGCTCGCCAAGATCGCGGCGCAGAGGAAGGCGCTGGGTCTCTAGGCCGGAACCCAACCGCCGCCTTGGGCGTCATTGCTCCGAACTGGAGAGGACGCCGCCGATGAACCTGCTGATCGCCAAACGCGCCTTGGGCCTGTTTTCCATCGGGCTGGGGCTCGTCGCCGTGGCGTCGCCCGAGCGGGTGTCGAAGTTCTTCGGGCTGAAGTTCGAGGACGAGGCGATGAGCGCGTTCGGGGCCCGGGAGATCGCTTCGGGCGCGGGCCTGCTCTCGCCCGTCAAGCCTGGCCCCTGGTTCTGGATGCGGGTCGGCGGCGACGTCATGGACATCACCGCCCTGGCCCGCGCCGTGGATCGCGACAATCCGCGGCGGAACTACGCCATCGCGGCCCTGGCGACCGTCGCCGCCATCGCCATCCTGGACATCGCCATGGCCGCCCAGGCGACCATGAACAAGCGCGAGAACGCGGAGGCCGCGGCCTAGGACTCGCCCGCCAGCAGGAAGTGACCGCGCAGGGCGGCGATCGGCTTGGCCCGGGCCTCCTGCCAGGCCTCCACATGCACGTTGGCGATCTGGCGGCCGATCTTGCGCACGTCGGCGCGGGCGTAGGTGGTCTGGGCCTTACCGGGGCGCAGGTACTCGATGGTGACGTCGATGGTCTTGTGGACCCGCGGGCTCTGGGCGGTGAGCGAGAGTTGCGAGAGGGCGGCCATCTCCATGAAGGCGCCGATCACCCCGCCGTGCAGGGCCGGCATCATCACGTTGCCGATCAGGTGCGGGGCGAAGGGCAGGATGGCGGTCATCTCGTCCCCGGCCAGTTCGGCGCGCATGCCGAGGAAGCGCACATAGGGCACGCGCTCGAGGAAGGCCTGCAGGCGTTCGGCGGGATCACTCATGGCTTGGCCGGCTCTTCGGGGCGCTTCAGGACGAAAGCCGCCTGGGCCGTGGCGATAGGGTCGGCCGGGTCGGTGTCGAAGGCCTGGGCGCGCACAAAGGCGATGCTCCGCGTGACCTTGTAGCAGTGAGCCTGGGCGGTGACGCCGGCGCGGGGCGCGGCGGGGCGCATATAGTCGATGCGCAGGTCGAGGGTCGCGGTCGAGAAGGCAGCGACATTGCCCATCATCGAGGACGTGATCGCCAGGCCGCAGCAATGGTCGAGCAGGGCGGTGACCACGCCTCCGGCGATGACGCCGGTGTCGGGGTCGCCCACCAGGTCCTCGCGCCAGGGGGCGAAGATGGCGCCGTGCCCGGGCTCCACCGAGATGAGTTCGAAGCCCAGCGCGGCGGCCTGGGGCACCGACTGCACCATGTTCCGGGCCTGCTGGCGAAACGCTTCTGGGATTGCGGTCATCCTGCAAGGTGCGGCGCCGGCCCTGTGCGGTCAATGTGACGGAGCGGAAGGCGGGCTTCGAATTCCCGCACAAGAAACGGAGTGTCGGACGGTCAGGCTCCAGGTCATCCACGGCCCGCGCGGCGGTCGCGCGTCTTGTGGAGCCCCCTTGTCATGCGTCCATTCCTTTCCGTCTCCGTCTCCCTGGCGGTCGCCTGCCTGGCCGGGCCGGCGTTCGGCCAGGCCACCGCCAATGCGGTGGTCGGCGCCGACGACGCTTTCGGCTTCATCGCCGGAGATGAGGCGGTCGGGATCTATGACGCCACGGCGGTGCGGGGCTTTAGCCTGGAGGCGGCGGGCAACTACCGGGTCAATGGCGGCTATTTCGTCAAGAGCTCCGGGGTGAGCAGCTTTTTCATCGAGTCGACCACGGTACGGATCGGCCTCAACGCCCTGGCCATCGACCTGCCGGGTCCCTCGGGGGTGGTGGACTACAAGATCCGCGACCCCAAGCCCGGGGAGGCGAGCTACCTCACCCTGGGCCTGGACGAATACGAGCAGCCCTATGCCGACCTGCTCCTGAAACACGGCGACGGGCGCGACCGACATTCCGGGGCCCTGGGCCTGGGGGTCGTGTTCGACAACGACAACGGCCAGGGCGGTCCGTCGGGCCGCTCCATGCTGCTGGGCGGGACGGCGCGGGTGTCGCTGGGCGCCGTGCGGCTACAGGTGTTCGGCGGCGAGTACGATTATGAGCGCGGCGGCCTCTATCGATTCACCGTCGCCGATGGCGCGCATCCGCCGCGGCCGGAACGCGGTGCGCGCGCCGTCCAGGACTGGGCGGTCGAGCGCGGCCAGCGGCGAATCCTGGGGGTCATGGTCCAGGCCCCCCTGTCGGAGGCGTGGAGCCTGGGCCTGACGGGGGCCTTCTCTCAGGAGGATCCCAGCCGGGCCGTGGCCCATCTCTATCGCGGCCTGGACGGCGACCTGACGGCCCGGGGGGTGGCCTTTGTCTCCCCGGCGCAGGAAGCCTCGGCCTGGTCGGGCGAGGCGCGGCTGGCCTGGGGCGGCCGGTGGGAGGATACCCGCCACCGCCTGACCCTGATCGGCCGCGGACGGCTCTCCGACAGCCGCTTCGGCGGCGATCGGATCGTCGACCTGGGGACAGTCTCCCTGGGCGGTCGCCTTCGCCCGGTGGCCGCGCCGGACCTCTCCGCGGCCCGGGCCAACGCCACCAGCGAGGTCGACCAATGGGGCCTGGGTCTGTCCTACCGACTCGACTGGCGCGACGCGCTGACCGTCAATGCCGGGTTGCTGCGCACCGACTACGACAAGACCTCGATCGCCGCCGACGGCCTGCGCAGCGCCCGCACCGCCACCCCCTGGCTCTATAACCTGGCCGGCGCCTATCGGGTCACCGATCGGCTCGATCTGTACGGCGGCGTCAGCCGGGGCCTGGAAGAGGCGGGCACGGCCCCGGCCTCGGCCGCCAACCGCAACGAGCTGCTGCCGGCCATCCGCGTGCGCCAGGTGGAGGCCGGGATGCGCTACGCCGTGTCGGCGGGCATGCGGCTGGTGGTGGCGGCGTTCGAGACCGAGAAGCCCTATGCCGGCCTGGATACGGCCACCAATGCCTACGGCCTGATCGGCGTGGTCCGCCATCGTGGCGTGGAGGCCTCGCTGGCCGGACGGCTGAGCGAGGCGCTGTCGGTGGTGGTGGGGGGCTATGTGCTGGATCCGACCCGCGATGGGCTCTCCGGCGGGCGGCCGGTGGGCGTGGAGCGGTTCCGCGCCGTGGCCAATCTCAACTATGTGGTTCGCGCCATGCCGGGCCTGTCGCTGGACACGGGCCTGGAGCATGTGGGGCGGCGGCCGTATCGGAGCGCGGCCGGCGGCGTCCAGCCCATGCTTGCGGCGGATACGACGCTGGATCTTGGCTTGAGATATCGCCTTCCGGGCAGGGCCACCCTGCGGGTTCAGGCGTTGAATGTCCTGGATGACTACGGCTACTCGGCCAGTCCGGCCGAGACCCTCGCCTATACCGCGCCGCGGCGGTTCCGTGTTCTGGTGACGAAGGAGTTCTGAGGCTTCGATCTGGACGGAGGCGGCCTTGGACCTATCGGCCGCGGAGCGCCTCCGTCTCCTGATCGTTATTCAACCGACCGCGCCTTAGACGGCGGTGAAGGCTTGGGTGTAGACGGCGAGCGCGACGGCCAGCAGCGGGGTGGCGGCGAGGACGAGGTTGGCGAGGCCGTTGAAGGCGGAGGTCTTGTGCATGGTGGTGTCCCTCTTTTTCCTTGGGCCGCGACAACCGCAACCCGATGAGAGGGGTATATGAAACTTCTCTTCCGAATACTCGTTAAGTCTTAGTCATGACCCCTTTTTCACAATATGAATACTCTGTAATGTTCCTGAAGTCAGACCAGCCCCCATATCGCCAAGGATGATCAAGCCCGAAGCCCTGCTCTGCCCCCGGCCCGAGGGGCTCTATTGCGCGCCCGGCGACTTCTACATCGACCCCGTGCGGCCGGTGGCGCGCGCGGTGATCACCCACGGCCATGCCGATCATGCGCGGGCGGGCCACGAGCGGGTGCTGGCCACGCCGCAGACCCTCGCCATCATGGCCGAGCGCTATGGAGAGGACTTCGCCTACGAGACCCAGGCCGCCGCCTACGGCGAGACCATCGCTCGCGACGAGGTCGAGGTGACCCTGGTCCCGGCCGGGCACGTTCTCGGCTCAGCCCAGGCGGTGGTGCGCTGGAAAGGCCTGACCATGGTGGTCTCGGGCGACTACAAGCGCCGCCGCGATCCGACCTGCCCGGCCTTCGAGCCGGTCCCCTGCGACGTCTTCATCTCCGAGGCCACCTTCGGCCTGCCCGTATTCCGTCATCCCGACGACCGGGGCGAGATCGCCCGCCTGCTGCGCTCGGTCGCCCAGTTTCCCGAGCGCGCGCACCTGGTCGGGGCCTATGCCCTGGGCAAGGCGCAGAGGGTGATCCGCCTGCTGCGCGAGGCGGGCTGGGACAAGACGATCTACGTCCACGGCGCCCTGGAGCGGTTGAACCGGCTCTATGAGGCCCACGGCATTCCCCTGGGGCCGCTGGCCCCCGCCACCTCAACCACCAGGCAGGACTTCGCCGGCGCCATCATCATCGCTCCGCCCTCGGCCATCGCCGACCGCTGGTCGCGGCGGTTCCCCGATCCGGTCGGCGCCTTCGCCTCGGGCTGGATGCAGATCCGCGCCCGCGCCCGCCAGCGCGGCGTCGAGCTGCCCCTGGTGATCTCCGACCATGCCGACTGGGACGAGCTCACCGCCACGGTGGACGAGATTCGCCCGGGCGAACTCTGGATCACCCACGGCCGCGAGGAGGCCCTGGCCCGCTGGGCCGAGCTGCACGGGATCAAGGCTCGGGCGCTCGCCCTGGTCGGCTATGACGACGAGGCCGAGGACTAGGAACAGAGGACCGCCCTCCGCGTTGGGGCGGCAAGGGAGACGCACCATGACCGACCCGCGCAACAAGCCCGCCCCGCCGCCGGAGCCCGTGAAGGAGGGCGGCCTGAAATCCACCGAACAGCCGCCCCCGGCCGAGACCGGCATGATCGATGAGGCCGCCCCCGCCCCGCGCCAGCCGGACCGCGAAGGCGGCATGATCGGCGAGGGTTGAGGCCAAGCCGCCCGGGGCGCCTTAAGCTCTCGCCATGCGCGCTTTCGCCGAGCTTCTGGACCGACTGTCGCTGACGGCGTCGCGCAACGCCAAGCTGACCCTGGTTCGCGACTACCTGGCCGAGACGCCCGATCCCGACCGGGGCTGGGCGCTGGCCGCGCTCACCGGCGATCTCAGCTTCAACGCCGCCAAGCCCGCCTTCATCCGCAAGGCGGTGGAAGAGCGGATGGATCCCACCCTGTTCCGCTGGTCCTACGACTATGTGGGCGACCTGGCCGAGACCGTGGCCCTGGTCTGGCCCGCGCGGCCGGGCGCCAACCGCGAGCCCGAACTCTCGGAGGTGGTCGACGCCCTGCGCGGCGCCTCGCGGACCGAGGTCCAGCGGCTGATCGAGGCCTGGCTGGACGGACTGGAGCCCACCGGCCGCTGGGCGCTGCTGAAGCTGATGACCGGTGGCCTGCGCGTCGGGGTTTCCGCCCGGATGGCCAAGCAGGCCGCAGCCGACCTGGGCCAGGTGGAAGTGGCCCAGATCGAGGAGGTCTGGCACGCCCTGCACCCGCCCTATGAGGACCTGTTCGCCTGGCTGGAGGGCCGCTCGGACCGGCCCTCAGCCGTGGCGCCTGGCCGCTTCCGGCCGGTGATGCTGGCCCAGGCCATCGACGAGGCCGTCGACTTCGGCAAGCTCGATCCCGCCGACTACGCCGCCGAATGGAAGTGGGACGGCATCCGGGTCCAGGCGGTGAACGAGGCGGGGGTGCGCCGGCTCTACACCCGCAATGGCGACGACATCTCCAGGACCTTCCCTGACGTGCTGGACGCCCTGGAATTCGAGGGCGCGTTGGACGGAGAGCTGCTGGTGATGCGCGAGGGGACAGTCGCGAGCTTCGGCGACCTGCAGCAGCGGCTGAACCGCAAGACCGTGGACGCCAAGATGCTGCTGAACTTCCCGGCCGGTATCCGCGCCTATGACCTGCTGGCCGACGGGGCCGAGGACACCCGCGTCCTGCCCTTCGCGGAGCGGCGCAAGCGGCTGGAGGTCTTCGTGGGCCGGCTCCAGACCTCGCGGATCGACCTCTCGCCGATGCAGCCCTTCGAGACCTGGGCCCAGCTCACCGATCTGCGCCGCGAGCCGCCGCCGGGCGACCCGCAGATCGCCGAGGGCCTGATGCTCAAGCGCTGGGACTCGATCTACGAGGCCGGCCGGCCCAAGGGACCTTGGTTCAAGTGGAAGCGCGACCCGTTCCTGATCGACGCGGTGCTGATGTACGCCCAGCGCGGCCACGGCAAGCGTTCCAGCTTCTATTCCGACTACACCTTCGGGGTCTGGACGGAGGGTCCCGACGGCAAGCGGGCGCTCACCCCGGTCGGCAAGGCCTATTTCGGCTTCACCGACGAGGAGCTGAAGCAGATCGACAAGTTCGTCCGCGACAACACCGTCGAGCGGTTCGGCCCGGTGCGCTCGGTCCGGGCCGAGATCCATTTCGGCCTGGTGTTCGAGGTGGCCTTCGAGGGTCTGCAGCGCTCGACCCGGCACAAGTCCGGCGTGGCCATGCGCTTCCCGCGCATCAGCCGTATCCGCTGGGACAAGCCGGCCGGGGAGGCCGACGAGCTTACGACGCTGGAACGGATGCTGACGCAGATGGAGGGACGCTAGGTCCCAGCCTGCGGACGACCAGGGCCCAGGCGATGGCCGCCTGCACAAGGCCCGAGATCAGGCTCAGCATCGGCGCCGCGCTCAATGGGGCGAAGAGCGCCGCCCCGGTCTCCCGGTCGATCGACCAGCCGACGACGCCGCCGACCCCGTACAACACGGCCAACGCCACCACGGCGGAGAAGTCGCCGCGCTGCGGCCGCTCGCCCAGTCGGCAGAGCGCGATGACGCCCAGATCGCGCAGCAGGAAGGCGATCAGGGCCGCGGCCTGGGCCAGGCCCGGCCGCGCGAAGCTGCCGGCGCCGACCGCCAGGGCGGCGACGACCAGCAGGGCGGCCAGGACCAGTGGGGCCAGGGGCGCGGGCGCCAGCGGGGCCGCGCGGGCGAAGTCTCCGGCCAGGGCGTGGTGGCGGAACTGGCGCATCCGCACCCGGTCGGCGGGCTCGGCGAAGGCCGCGGCATAGGCGCTGAGCGCCACGACTAGGGCGCCGGTGGTCAGGGCTCCGGAAAGCCCGCCGTCCCGCCAGGCGAAGCCGCCGGCGAACACGGCCAGGAAGACCAGGAAGGCCGGCCAGACGACGGGACCGTTGCGCATCTGCAGTTCCAGCCGCATGAGCCGCCAGGCCCCGATCACCGCCCAGGCGGCGAACAGCGTCACCGACACGGCCCGGAAGGCGTCGGCGGACCAGTATCGACCGCCCCAGTCGATGAGGCCCTTGGCGCCCAGCATGGCGCCGAAGCCCTCCAGCCCCGCCCCGCGCTGGAAGCCGGCCGAGCCGGCGACCCAGGACAGCAGGACGCCGCCGACGATCAACCCGCCCAGCACGCCGCCGGCGCGCGCGGTTCGGCCTTCGGCCCGGGCCTTGCGCACCCCGATCAGGGCCGCGCCCATGGAGATCGCCTGCAGCAGCACCGCCAGGGCTATCAGGAAGACCAGGGTCGAGACCGCGCCCGGCTCGCCCCGCTGCAGGCTGGCCGCGGCCATCAGCAACAGGCCGGTGAGCGCGCAGATCCAGGCCAGACTGGCGCTGCCCAGGAGCTTGCCCCAGGTCATCGACCAGGGATCCAGCGCCGAGAGCCGCTGGAAGTCCCAGGTTCGGTCGGCGATCTCGTTGAGGATCGAGCCCCCCGTGGCGCGCGCGCCCCAGATCATCCCGCAGGCCACGAAGACCACCGCGCCGACCCCGCCCAGGCCGGTGAGGGCGCCATAGGGATTGGTGCGGAGGACCATGATCGCCGCGCCATAGATCATCAGCAGGACGACCACGGCCCAGGCCACGCGGCGGGGCGCCGATTCGAGCCAGATATTGCGCTGGAATTCCGGGTTCATGACTGGGCCTCGGCGAGGTAGGCGTCTTCCAGGGTCCGGCGGGTGGGCTGGAAGGCCGAGACCTTCAGCCCCGCGCCGACCAGCTTGGCCAGCACCGCAGCGTCGTCGTCGCCGTTGGCGGCCAGCAGGATGGCGCTGTCGCCGTCGCGGCGCTCCAGCGCGATGTCGAGCTTCGCCAGCACCTTGTCGAGGTCGGCGGGCGGGCCCACGAAGGTGACGCTGATCCGGGTTCCATCGCGCACGCCGGCGCCGGCCGCGACCACCCCGCCGCCGGCCACCCGGCCGTCGCGGATCATCAGCATCTGGGTGGAATAGTCCTCCAGCTCGGAAAGGATGTGCGAGGAGACCACGATGGTCATGCCCTCGCGAGAGAGCCGAAGGATGAGGTCGGAGAGCGCCCGGCGCGCCTCGGGATCCAGGCCCGCGGCGGGCTCGTCCAGCAGCAGGACCCGGGGCTGGTGGACGATGGTCTGGCCGATGGCCAGGCGCTGCTTTAGGCCGCGCGACAGCTCCCCGGCCCGCATCTCTAGCCGGTCGGTGAGCTGGACCCGGGAGGCGGCCTGCTCGACGGCGTGCGGCGTGGCGGCTTCGGAAACCCCCCGCGAGCGGGCGGCGTAGGTGAGCGCGCGACGCACCGACAGGTCTTCGTAGAGGCCGAAGAAGTCCGGCAGGTACCCAATGGTCCCGTGGACGCCGCGCGGGTCGTCGCGGGTGTCGAGCCCACCGATGGAGATCGTCCCCTCGGTGGCGTTGTCGAGCGCCGCCATGCAGCGCAGCAGGGTGGTCTTGCCCGCTCCGTTTGGGCCGACCATGGCCAGGACAGCGCCCGCCTCGACCTTGAACGACACCCCATGCAGCGCCCGCGCCGATGGGTAGTCGTAGACGACGTCCTTCACCTCGATCATGCCGGAACCAGTTCCTTCTCCAGGAAGTCCATCAGGTTGTCGCTCGGGAACTTGAGTCCGCGGATGCCCGCCCGACGGGCGGCCTCCATGTCAGCGTCCTTGTCGCCGACCATGATCGAGCGAGCGACGTCGACAGGATGCTCGCGCAGGGCGCGCAGGATCATGCCGGGATTGGGCTTGCGGTCCGGCGGATCGGGGTGGCGATAGGCCTCCACGGTCGCGTCCGGATGCTGCGGGCAATAGTAGAAGGCGTCGATGTGGCCGCCGGCCTCTGCCAGGCTCTCCGACATCCTGGCGTGCAGGGCGACCACGTCGTCCTCGCCATAGTAGCCGCGCCCCACCCCCGACTGATTGGTCACCACGAACACCCACCAGCCCGCGCGGTTGAAGGCGGCGACGGCGTCCCGCGCGCCGGGAATCCAATGGAAATCCTCCCAGCGGTGGACATAGCCGGGGTCCTTGTTGAGCACCCCGTCTCGGTCGAGGAACAGGGCGGGGCGGGTCTGGGCGTCGGGCAGGCTCACGGCGCCACTATACAGCCAGGCGCACGGCTTGGGGCTTACGCTTTCGCAATGGACGGCGACGAGGCTATGGTCGGCCCTCGCGTTTGCCCAGAGTTGAGGTCGCCTTGGCTGATCCCGTCCTTTCCATCGACAACCTGAAGGTCGATTTCACCACCCATGACGGGCTGGTGAACGCGGTGCGCGGGGTCACCCTGTCCGTCCAACGCGGCGAGACCCTCGGCGTGGTGGGCGAGAGCGGCTCGGGCAAGAGCCAGACCTTCATGGCGGTCATGGGCCTGCTGGCCGCCAATGGCCGCGCGAGCGGCTCGGTGAAGTTCCTGGACCAGGAGATCCTGGGTCTGAAGCCCCGGGCGCTCAACAGGATCCGCGGCTCGAAGATGACCATGATCTTCCAGGATCCGCTCACGGCGCTCACCCCGCACGTGCGCATCGGCGAGCAGATCGCCGAGCCCCTGCGCCTGCACCTGGGCATGAGCGATCGCGACGCCATGGCCCACGCCAAGGACTGGGTCGGCCGGGTGCGTATCCCCGACGCGGCGCGGCGGCTGTCGCAATATCCCCACGAGCTTTCCGGCGGCATGCGCCAGCGGGTGATGATCGCCACGGCCATGGCCGGCGGTCCGGCCCTGCTGATCGCTGACGAACCCACCACCGCCCTCGACGTCACCGTCCAGGCCGAGATCCTCGACCTGATGGCCGAGCTCGGCCGCGAGACCGGCACGGCCATGGTGCTGATCACCCACGACATGGGGGTCATCGCCCGGCTGGCCGACCGCGTCTGCGTGATGAAGGACGGCGCCTATGTGGAGGAGGGCACGGCCGAGGCGATCTTCGGCGCGCCGAAGTCGGACTATACCCGGGCCCTGCTGGAGGCGATCCCGCGCCTGGACCGCGCCGATCGCGGCGGCCGGCCGACCCTGGCCCCAGTGGCGCCCGACGCCCCGGTGATCGTCGAGGGCCATGACATCAAGGTCTGGTTCCCGGTCCGCCAGGGCGCGTTCGGGGCCAAGGGCGCCCTTCGCGCCGTCGACGGGGTCAGCTTCCAGGTCCGCCAAGGCGAGACCCTGGGCGTGGTGGGGGAGAGCGGCTGCGGCAAGTCGACCCTGAGCCGCGCGGTGCTGAACCTGCTGCCGCCGACGGCCGGCGCCGTCACCCTGCTGGGCCGCGACATCACCCATGCGGACCGCGAGTCCATGCGGTCCGCCCGCAAGGACCTGCAGATCGTCTTCCAGGATCCGCTCGCCAGCCTCGATCCGCGCATGACCGTCGGCGACTCCATCGCCGAGCCGCTGCAGGTCTTCCGCAACGGCATGACCCACGCGGAGCGCGAGACCGAGGTCAAGGCGATGATGCTGCGCGCCGGCCTCTCGCCCAGCCTCATCAACCGCTATCCGCATGAGCTCTCCGGCGGTCAGAACCAGCGGGTCGGCATCGCCCGGGCGATGATCCTGCGGCCGAAGCTGGTGATCTGCGACGAGGCGGTCTCGGCCCTGGACGTCTCCATCCGCGCTCAGATCATCGACCTGCTGATCGAGCTGCAGAAGGAGATGGGCCTGGCGATGATCTTCATCAGCCACGACCTGGCGGTGGTGCGCGAGATCAGCCACCGGATCATGGTGCTCTATCTGGGCCGGGTCATGGAGCAGGCCGACCGCCAGCGGCTCTATGAGGCGCCGCAGCACCCCTACACCAAGGCCCTGCTCTCGGCCGCGCCGATCCCTGATCCGGTGCGCGAGCGGGCCCGGGCCCGCGTCAAGCTGGTGGGTGAGCCGCCCTCCCCGCTCGATCCGCGCAGCGCCCTGCGCTTCCTGCCCTCGCGGCTCTCCGCCGACCCGCTGGCCCAGGTCTATGTCCCGGAGCTCAAGGAGATCGCCCCCGGACACCTGGTCTCCGAATACGACCCGCCCGCCGGAGTCGCCTGAGTGGCGCGCAAGATCATCCCCGTCCTGATGTCGGGGGGCGCCGGCACGCGTCTGTGGCCCCTGTCGCGCCAGGCCCGGCCCAAGCAGTTCCATCGGTTGGGCGGCGAGCACAGCCTGATCCAGGACACCGCCCTGCGGGTGGTGGGCGAGATGTTCGCGGCGCCGATCGTGGTTTGCGCCGCGGCCCATGCCGACCTCGCCCGCGCCCAGCTCGCCGAGGTCGGGGTGACGCCCCAGGCCCTGATCGCCGAGCCCGCGCCGCGCAACACAGGCCCGGCCTCGGTGGCGGTGGCCGCCTTCGGCGCCGAGCGCGACCCCGACGCCCTGATGGTGCTGTTGCACGCCGACAACTTGGTCGCCGACGTGGCCGCCCTGCACGCCGCCATCGAGACCGGTCGCGCGGCGGCCGAGGCCGGGCAGATCGTGCTGTTCGGGCTGAAGCCCGCAGGCCCGGCCACCATCTACGGCTACATCCGCGCCACGGGCGAAGGCCCGGTGCGCCGGGTCGCCCAGTTCGTGGAGAAACCCGACCTCGCTACGGCCCGGCGCTTCGTGGCCGACCCGGACTACTCCTGGAACGGCGGCATGTTCCTGTTCAAGGCCGCGGCATTCCTCGACATCGCTCGAGCCCTGGCGCCCGAGGTGGCCGCCGCCGCCGAGGCCGCCGTGGCCGGCGCCGCGCGGGCCGGCGGCCTGGTGAGCCTCGGCGAGGCCTTCCTGTCGGCGCCCAGCATCGCCATCGACGTGGCGGTGATGGAGAAGACCGACCGCGCCGGGGTGGTCGCCGCCGACATCGGCTGGGCCGACGTCGGCAATTGGGACGCGCTCTGGGAGTTGTCCGTCCGCGACGCCGACGGCAATGCGCTCGACGGCGAGGTGACGGCGGTGGAAAGCCGCGGCTCGCTCGCGCGCACCGACGGCCCGGCCGTGGTCCTGGCCGGGGTCGATGACCTGGTGGTGGTGGTGGAGAACGGGGTGGTCCTGGTCACCCGCCGCGACGCCCCCGGCGCCGTCCGCGCCGCGGTCGACGCGCTCAAGGCCAAGGGCAGAAGCGACCTCCTGTAGCGCGGCAAGGTCCCGGAAAGACTTGGGCGTTATCCTTGACCGCTCAAGTTTCGGGTCCGGGGACCGCGCCTTTGCAAATCGACGTCCTACGTCCGCAGGACCTTTCGGCTGAGCGCGTCGCGCGCTGGGGCGAACTCCAGGCGGCCGATATCGAGCTGGATACGCCCTTCCTCGCGCCGGGCTGGGCGCGGCTGATCGAGCGGATCCAGGGCGAGGGCGCGCGCAATGTCCGCGTCGCCGTGGCCCATAAGGACGGCCGCGACGTGGCGTTCATGCCGGTCAGGGTGGGTTCCTTCACCGCCATGCCGGCCGGGGCCCCGATGTGCGACTACCAGGGCGTGGTGGCCGAGGCCGGGGTCGCCGTCGACGCCCGCGCCATGGTCGCGGCCCTGGGCGTCCATCGGCTGGACTTCTCCCACATGCTGGAGAGCCAGCCGGCGTTCCGTCGCTTCGCCCGCGGCCGGTTCGTCTCCCATGTCATCGATGTCGAGGGCGGCTACGAGGCCTATGAGGCCGAGCGCCGCGCGGCCGGCACCTCGGTGCTGAAGGACTGCGACAAGAAGCGCCGCAAGGCTGAGCGCGAGATCGGTCCCGCGGTCTTCCAGGCCTTCTCCCGCTCCAGCGCCGACTTCGACAAGCTGATGGCGTGGAAGCGCGCCCAGCTCAAGGCCACCGGCCAGACCGACATCTTCGAGACCGGCTGGACCCGAGACCTGATGTCCGAGATGTTCGCCAGCCGCGATCCGGACTTCGGCGGGGTCATGTTCACCCTGCACTTCGGCGACCGGCTGGCGGCGGCGCACCTGCATCTGCGCGGGCGCCGCACGATCCACGGCTGGATCATCGCCCACGACCCGGAGTTCGAGCGCTACTCCCCGGGTCTGCTGCTGTTCCAGTCCATCCTGCGCTGGATGGACGACACGCCCTATCGCCGCCTGGACCTCGGCCCCGGCGACTACCGCTTCAAGCGCGACCTCGCCAATCACGGCCAGTGGGTGACCCACGGTTTCGTCGGCGCCCCCTCCCCCGCGACCCTGACGCGGGCGGTCGCCTATGGGGTGCGCCGTGTGGCGGAAGCCCTGCCCTTGGGCCAGATTTCCGAACTGCCCGGCAAGGCGATGCGCCGCATGGATCAGTGGCGAGGGCTTCGGTAGCCGAGGCGGCGCACATTGCCGATTGGCGCGCTCGCCGCTAGACGTGGCGTCCCGCACCACATCGGCTAGGCCATGACGCTTTCCATCGACGACATCCGCGCGGCCGCCGGACGGCTGGCCGGGCATATAGAACGCACCCCCTGCCGCCATTCGCGCACCCTGTCGGAGATCACCGGGGCCGAGGTCTGGGTGAAGTTCGAGAACCTGCAGTTCACCGCGGCCTACAAGGAGCGTGGGGCGCTCAACACCCTGCTGCAGCTCTCGGACAACGAGCGCGGGCGCGGGGTGATCGCCGCCTCGGCCGGCAACCACAGCCAGGGCCTGGCCTATCACGCGGCGCGCCTGGGAATCCCCGTCACCATCGTCATGCCGCGCGGGACGCCGTTCGTGAAGGTGCAGCAGACCCGCGCTCACGGCGCCGAGGTGGTGATCGAAGGCGACAACTATGACGAGGCCTCGGGTGTCGCCATGGCGCTCTGCAATGAGCGGGACCTCTCCTTCGTCCACCCCTTCAACGACCTGCAGGTCATGGCCGGCCAGGGCACCGTGGCCCTGGAGATGTTCGAGGACGTGCCGGACCTGGAGGTCCTGCCCATCCCCATCGGCGGCGGCGGGCTGATCGCCGGCTGCGCCACCGTGGCCAAGTCGATCAACCCGCGGGTCCGGATCGTCGGCGTCGAACCGGCGATGTACCCCTCCTTCACCGCCAAGATGCGCGGCGTGAACGGGATCACGGGCGGGGCCACCATCGCAGAGGGCATCGCGGTCAAGCAGGTCGGCGCCCTGTCCTACGCCGTGGCCCGGCCGCTGATCGACGAGGTGCTGCTGATCGAGGAGTCGCACTTCGAGCGGGCCGTTGCGCTGTACTGCAATGTCGAGAAGACCGTGGTCGAAGGCGCCGGGGGCGCGTCGCTCGCCGCCCTGCTGGCCTATCCCGAGCAGTTCCGGGGCAAGAAGGTCGGGCTGATTGTCACCGGCGGCAACATCGACACCCGGCTGCTGGCCTCGGTCCTGACCCGGGAGCTGGTGCGCGAACAGCGGCTGGTCAGCTTGCGGATCATCGGCGACGACCGGCCGGGCCTGCTGGCCACTGTCTCGACGGTGATCGGCCAGATGGGCGGCAATATCGTCGAGGTGGCCCACAACCGCCTGGCCCTCGACGTGCCGGCCAAGGGCGCGGAGTTCGACATCATGATCGAGACCCGCGACGCCCAGCACACCCAGGAAATCATGGACGCCCTGCGCGATCGCGGCTACCCGCCGCGCGCCGTCTGAAGGTCTTGCGAATGAAACGTCTGATCGTGGCCCTGGCCGCCGCCCTGTCGCTGGCCGCCTGCGGCAAGGCCGACAGCCAGGAGGCCGCCAAGGCGGCCGCCGAGGCCACCGCCTATCTGGCGACCAACGCCAAGGCGCCGGGGGTCAAGTCCCTGCCGTCGGGCCTGCAGTACAAGATCGTCCGCTCGGGCCCCGCCGACGGGCTGAAGCCCGCCCCGCAGGACGAGGTCAAGGTCCACTACGAGGGCAAGCTGCTGTCGGGCAAGGTGTTCGACTCATCCTATGAGCGCGGCGCCCCGGCGGCCATGCCGCTGGGCGCGCTGATCCCCGCCTGGCAGGAGGCGCTGCAACTCATGCGGCCCGGCGACGAGTGGGTGCTCTATGTGCCGCCGGCCCTGGGCTATGGCGAAGAAGGCGCGGGCGGCGGCGAGATCCCGGGCAACAGTGTATTGATCTTCCGTATCGAATTGATCGACGTTCTGCCCGGTCCGGGTCGCATCGGCCAGGGCTGACGCATACCCGCCGATAGAGGACCCCTGGCGGAAAGCCTATTGCGCGCATCGCCCGGCATCTGTTTGTTGGCCCCAAATCAGCATGGGGAAACACACGGATGAGACTGACCAAGCCCAGGATCGCGCCGGTCCAGGACGCCGACCTGACCCCCGACCAAAAGGAAATCCTCGCGCCCATGGGCGATCGGGTGCTGAACATCTTCCGCACCATGGTCCAGGCCCCAAAGGCGGCGAAGGGTTTCCTGGCCTGGGGCAATTACGTGCTCTCGCGCCGCAACGACCTGCCGGCCCGGGAGCGCGAGATCGTCATCCTGCGCATCGGCTATCTCTGCAAGTCCGGCTACGAGTGGACCCAGCACCACGCCATCGGCCTGCGCGAGGGCCTGACCGCCGCCGAGATCGAGGCGATCAAGCAGGGCGGCGACGCGCCCAACTGGAGCCCCGCCGACCGGGCCCTGTTGAACGCCGCCGACGAGCTGCACAAGGACCAGTTCATCACCGACGGGACCTGGGCGGCGCTCACCCGCCACTTCTCCGACAAGCAGTGCATGGACGTGGTGTTCACGGCCGGCCAGTACACCCAGGTCTCGATGATCCTGAACTCGTTCGGCGTGCAGCTGGACGCCGGCCAGGTGCTCGATCCCGACCTGAAGGGCTTCTGAGCATGCGGCTCGCGGGCAAGACCGCCATCGTCGTCGGCGCGGGCCAGACGCCGGGCGAGACCATCGGCAACGGCCGGGCTATTTCGCTGCTGTTCGCCCGGCAAGGCGCCGAGGTTCTCTGTGTCGACCGGCTGGTGGAGCGGGCCGAGGAGACGGCCGAGATGATCGTCGCCGAGGGCGGCAAGGCCGCCGCCTTCGGCGCCGACATCACCAAGGCGGCCGACTGCCAGGCCATGGTCGAGGCGGCCAAGGCCCGCTGGGAACGTATCGACATCCTGGTCAACAATGTCGGCATCGGCGGGGGCGGCGACGGCCCGGCCCACCGGCTGGAAGAGGCGGCCTTCGACCGCATCCTGGCGGTGAACCTCAAGGGGACCTGGCTGTCGACCAAGGCCGCCTTGCCCATCATGCGCGAGCAGGGCGGCGGGGCGATCGTCAACATCTCGTCCCTGGCCTCCATCGCCGGCGGGAACCAGGTGGCCTACGAGGTCTCCAAGGCCGCGGTGAACCGGCTGACCACCTCGACGGCCCAGGCCAATGCGGCCAAGGGCGTGCGCTGCAACGCCATCGCCATGGGCCTGATGGACACCCCGATGGCCGTGGCCGGCATCGCTCAGGCCAGCGGCCAGGAGCAGCAGGCGGTCCGCGACGCCCGCAACGCCCGGGTGCCCCTGGGCGGCCGGATGGGCACGGCCTGGGACACCGCCTATGCGGCCCTGTTCCTGGCCTCCGACGAGGCGCGGTTCATCACCGGCGTGGTGCTGATGGTCGATGGCGGGATGTCCAGCCGGATCGGCTGATCCTAGATGCTCCCCTCCTGGGGGAGCTCCCGGCCGCATGGCCGGGTGAGGGGGACTTTGACCTTCTTTCGGGCGCTTCAACCCCCTCCGTCTCGTCGCGAAGAGGCGACGATCCACCTCCCCCAGACCGCGCTGCGCGCTGGGGGAGGATCTGGTCTTCCTACAGCCCGTAGCCCCGGGCCATGGCGGCGGCGAGGGCGGGGATCAGGGCGAAGATGGCGAGTTCGGCCACGATGAAGCCGCGCACTGAAGCCGCTTGCTCGGTGGACAAGGCGAAGCCGGGTTCGGCCTTCGCCGCGCGCCGCCATCCGGCGATGCGGATCGTCGGCTGGACCGACAGCACCCCGACCACGAGGAAGGCGGCGATCTTGGCCCAGAACACCCAGTTGCCGAGATAGGCGTCGGGGCCTTTCACGCCCAGGAAGACGCGGGCGAACCCGACCGCCAGGATCAGGCCCGCGACCAGGCCGTAATGCAGGTCGATCATCCCCAGGCGCTTGAGATCCGCGCCCGCCAGGCCAGGGCGAACCAGGGCCAGCTCGAAGGCCAGGATGGCGGCCAGGGCGAAGACCAGCAGGTGGTGGGCGATGGCGAGGACGAGGTCGGTCACGGCGCGACTCCAGGCGATTGGCGCGGCGACCTTCGCTCTATTCGCTTACTATGTAAATACTACGACTTCTCGCCGGTCCGGTAGTCGCCGAAGGCGCTGTCGCGGGCGGTGAGCGCCTGGGTCACGCCCTGGCGCATCTGGGCCATGTAGTCCCGCGACGCCTTGGTGTGCCAGCCCAGGGCATGGACGTCGGTGGCCGCGCGGATGCCGGTGCGCATGCCCATGGCCTCCATCTGGCGATGCACGGCGCGCTTGTTGAGCTGGGCCAGTTCCGGGTCGACCTTGGCCACCCGGATCGCCATGGCCAAGACCTCCTCCTCAAGCCGGTCGGCGGGGAAGGCGCGGTTGGCGAAGCCCAGCCGCACGGCCTCGGCGCCGTCGATGGAATCGCCCGTCAGCATCTGCTCCATGGCCGCCCGCATGCCCATCAGCCAGGCATGGGAATGGTTGTCGGCGGGGCTCATGGTGCGCACGGCCGGGTAGCCGATCTGGGCGTCCTCGGCGACATAGACCAGGTCGCAGGAGGTGGCGAGCTCCGAGCCCCCGGCCAGGCACCAGCCATGCACCTGGGCGATCACCGGCTTGGCCAGGTCCCAGACCTTGAAGCAGCCCTCGACCACATGGCGCGCCCACTGGCCCTGGTTTCCCGCCGTGTGCCACGGCAGCTCGCCCAGCCCGGCCAGGTCATAGCCCGAGGAGAAGCAAGTTCCCGCGCCGCGCACGATCATCACCCGCACCTCCGGGTCGCGGTCGCCGGCCTCCAGGGCGCTGTAGATCTCGGCCCGCAGGGCGTTTGACAACGCGTTGCGCTTGTTCGGGCGGTTGAGGGTGATCCGGCGCACATGCGGCGCGGGCTCGTCGATCAGCAGGATCGGTTCTTCGGCCATTGGCGTCCTCCCTGGACTTTGGAGGGAGGCTAGGCGCCTGCCGTCCCGGTAGTCCAGGGGGAGGGGCAAGAGTCAAAAGTCCCCCTCGGTCACCTGCGGTGACAGCTCCTCCAGAAGGGGAGCATCCGGTTCGGAGCTTCCTAGATCCTCCCCCAGCGCGCAGCGCGGTCTGGGGGAGGTGGCTCGCAGCGAAGCGGAGAGTCGGAAGGGGTTGAAGCGCTCGGCGCTAGTCCGTGAACACCACGGTCTTGGCCCCGTTCAGCAGCACCCGGTCCTCAAGCTTCCAGCGCACGGCGCGGGCCAGGACGCGGCGCTCGATGTCGCGGCCCTTCCGGATCAGGGCCGCGGGGGTGTCGCGATGGCTGATGCGCTCCACGTCCTGCTCGATGATCGGGCCCTCGTCGAGATTGGCGGTCACGTAATGGGCGGTGGCGCCGATCACCTTCACGCCGCGCTCATGGGCCTGGTGATAGGGCCGCGCGCCCTTGAAGCCCGGCAGGAACGAGTGGTGGATATTGATGCAGCGCTCCTCCAGCTTGGCCGCCAGCCCCTCGGACAGCACCTGCATGTAGCGGGCGAGCACCACCAGTTCGGTCCCGGTCTCCTGGATCAGCGCCCAGATCGCCGCCTCCTGCTCCAGCTTGGTGGCGCGGGTGACGGGCAAGTGGTGGAAGGGAACATCGCTGAGGTCGAGCTTGGCGTAGGTCTCGATCGGGTGGTTCGAGACCACCGCGGCGATCTCCATCGGCAGCTCGCCGCGCCGCCAGCGATAGAGCAGGTCGGCCAGGCAGTGGTCCTGCTGGCTGGCCAGGATCATCACCTTCTGCCGGACCTTCGCGTCGCGCAGGCTCCAGCGCATGGAAAAGCCCTGGGCCAGGTCGCCGAACTCGCCGCGCAGGGCGTCCGTGTCCGCGCCGGGAGCGGCGAACACCACCCGCATGAAGAAGTGGCCGGTCTCGACATCGTCGTACTGCTGGGCGTCGAGGATGTTGGCCCCGCGCTCGTATAGGAAGCTGGAGACGCGGGCGACGATGCCCGGCAGGTCGGGACAGGAGAGGGTCAGGATCATGGCGCCGCTCAAAGCCCCGACTTTAGGCTGACCGTCAAGTTACAGCGCGCCGGAGAGCCTCATCGCTTGGAAGCGCGCGGGGCGACCGGCTAGGGTCGCCGCCATGCCCTCAGCCGAAGCCCTGACGCCCCGCGCCATCGACATCCTCGCGAGCCTGGTCTCGTTCGACACCACCTCGCGGCTCTCCAACCTGGCCCTGATCGAGTGGGTCGAGGCCTATCTGGACGGCCACGGGGTGGCGCACCGGCGGGTTCCGAACCACGACGGGACCAAGTCAAACCTGCTGGCCACGGTGGGACCCGCCGTCGAGGGCGGGGTGGTGCTGTCGGGCCATACCGACGTGGTGCCGGTGGACGGCCAGGCCTGGGTCACCGATCCTTTCGTGCTGACGCCCAAGGACGACGGACGGATCTATGGGCGCGGCACGTGTGACATGAAGGGGTTCCTGGCCCTGGCGCTAGCCGCGGTGCCCGACCTCGTGGCGGCCAAGCCTCGGGCGCCCGTGCACCTGGCCTTTTCATATGACGAGGAGATCGGCTGCCTGGGGGCGCCGGACCTGATCGCCCTGATCGCCGCCGAGCTGCCGCGTCCGGCCCTGGTGGTGGTGGGCGAACCCACCGACATGGTGGCGGTGTCGGGCCACAAGGGGATCTCCAGCTTCGTGGTCACGGTGACCGGCAAGGAGGCTCACTCCAGCCAGACCCATCTAGGCGTCTCGGCCAATATGGAGGCGGTGAAGCTCATGGCTTCCCTGTCGGACCTAGCCGAGCGGCTGGAGCGCGAGGCGGACCCGGCCTCACCCTTCGTGCCCAAGCATACGACCCTGACCATCGGCCTCGTCCATGGCGGGACGGCCGGCAACATCCTGGCGCGGGAATGCAGCTTCCAGTTCGACCTGCGCTGTCCGCCCGGGCAGGATCCAATGAAAGTCCTGGAGCCCTTCTTCGGCCAGATCGCCGCCGCGGACGCCGCCATGAAGGCCCGCTTCCCGGAGGCCGGCGCGAAGATCTCCCGGCGCTCGGGCACGCCGGCCATGTCGGTGGAGAAGGACGGGGCGGCCGAGGCCTTCGCCCGGCGGCTGGCCGGCGACAACGGCCCGCCGCGAGTGGTGCCCTACGCCGCCGAGGCCGGCCAGTTCCAGCAGGCGGGGTATTCGACGGTGATCTGCGGTCCGGGCAGCATCGACCAGGCCCACCAGGCCAACGAATATGTCGAGCGCTCGCAGATGGAGCGCGGGGCGGCCTTCATGGCTCGCCTGGTCGATTGGGCCGCACGCGGCGAATGACCGGGCGGCGGCCCGTCAGGTCGCGGGGGTTCCAGGTCATGGCGCGGGCGATGGCCCAGGCGGAGACCCTGCGCCGGGCCTGGACCTCGCGACGGCTCTTCAGCACGGTCGGCAGGCCCTTCAGCGAGGCCTTGAAGGCGCGCCAGACGATATGGGCCTGGGGCCAGTTCTCCCGGCGCGAGGAGATATAGGCCACCGCCAGCAGGTGCAGCGGCACGACGATGGGCAGCAGCGGCCAGGGGGTGTCCTTATAGACCCCGTAGAAGCGGTTGCGGGTGCCGTGGAAGACGGCGAACTCCGACTTGCGGCCGCCGGTGGAGGCCGAGCCCACGTGGCGGATCACCGCCTTGGGCGCCAGCACGGTGGGCTCGCCGGCCAGCTGCAGCCGGTAGCCCAGGTCCACGTCCTCGGAATAGCAGAAGAAGAACTCGTCGAAGCCGCCCTGCTCCAGGAACAGCGCCCGGTCGATCATCATGGCCGCGCCGCAGGGGGAGAAGACCTCGCCCTCCGGTATCCGGTCGGGGCATTTCGACAGGTAGCCGCCGCGATAGGGGATGCCGTAGCCGCTCATCACGTCGCCCAGTCCGTCCAGCAGGGCGGGATCCTCGTCCATCAGCTGGCGCGAGGTGAAGGAGCGCACGGTGGGATGGCGCTGCGAGGCCGCCACCAGCTCGGCCAGCCAGTCGGGGTCGGCGAAGGCGTCGGGATTGAGGAAGACCAGCCACTTCCCCCGGCCCTCGCGGGCGGACTGGTTGCCGGCGCCGGAGAAGCCGAGGTTCTCGGCGTTCTCGATTAGCCGCATGCCGGGGAACGCCCGGGCGATCGCCGCGTCGCCGGGATCGGGCGAGGCGTTGTCTATGACCAGGGTCTCGAAGTCGGTGAAGCTCTGGGCGGCCAGATGCTCCAGGCAGGTGCGCAGGGTGGGCCCCGAGTTCCAGGCGATCACGCACACGGTGATGAGGGGTGCCTTGTCTTCCTGCGCGCGGTCGTCCATGCGGTGGCGGTTTTCCAAAGCTCCCGGACCGCCATGACGTCGATCACGCCGCTCTCGATCCCTGAAGTCCTGCTTATCACGCCCAAGCGCCATGGCGATGGGCGGGGATGGTTCTCCGAGACCTGGAGCCGCCGGGTGATGGCGCAGGCCGGGCTCGACCATGACTTCGTGCAGGACAACCAGGCCTTCAGCGCCCGGGCCGGAACCGTGCGCGGCCTGCACTTCCAGAAGGCGCCCCACGCCCAGGCCAAGCTGGTCCGGGTGCTGAGGGGCGCGATCTTCGACGTGGCGGTGGATATCCGCCAGGGCTCGGCGACCTATGGCCAGTGGGCGGGGGCGAGGCTCACCGCCGAGGGCGGCGAGCAGATCCTGGTGCCGCGCGGCTTCGCCCACGGCTACTGCACGCTCGTCGACAACTGCGAGCTCTTCTACAAGGTCGACGGCCAGTATGCGCCGGAGACCGAGGGCGGGATCATCTGGAACGATCCGGACCTGGCCATCGACTGGGGCTTCACCGGTGAGCCCACCCTGTCGGACAAGGACAAGGTCCTGCCCCGGCTGAGGGACCTGCCGGCGGCGGCGTTCTGATCATGAGCGAACTGGTCCGCATCCTCGACATCGAGCCCATCGACCTCGACATGTTCCGCGGCCACACCCCCGAGGGCGAGACCCGCCGCATCTATGGCGGCCAGGTGATCGCCCAGGCGCTGACCGCGGCCTATCGCACCATCGACGGGCGCCACTGCCACTCAATGCACGCCTATTTCATCCGGCCGGGCGACCCGAAGATCCCGATCCTGCTCAAGGTGGAGCGGGTGCGTGACGGGGGCAGCTTCGCCGTGCGCCGGGTGGTGGCCCTGCAGCATGGCCAGCAGATCTTCAACCTGGCCGCCTCCTTCCAGGTCCCCGAGACCGGGTTCGAGCACCAGATCGAGATGCCCTCCCCGCCCGGCCCCGACGGGCTGATGGACGAGGACGAGCTGCGCAAGGCGGCCGGCGACGACAGCGCGCGCCGCACCTGGCCCATCGAGGTGCGTCCGGTCGATCCCATGCCGCACGGCAAGGCGCCGAAGATGGAGCCGACCCAGTCGGTCTGGTTCAAGGCCCGCGAGCCCCTGCCCGCCGATGTGGCGATAAACCAGTGCGCGCTCGCCTACGCCTCCGACATGACCCTGCTGGACACCTCCCTGCGTCCGCACGAGGTGGTGTGGAGCGAGGGGCGGCTGCAGGTGGCGAGCCTGGACCACGCCCTGTGGTTCCACGAGGCCACCGACTTCAGCGACTGGCACCTCTATGTCCAGGACAGCCCCTCGGCCTCCGGTGGGCGGGGCTTCAACCGCGGATCGATCTTCAACCGCGCCGGCAAGCTGGTCGCCTCGGCCGCCCAGGAAGCCCTGATCCGCTATCGGTGAGAGGTGGATAGATCCTCCCCTTCTGGGGGAGGTGGCGCGTCGCCGTCTTCGGCGACGTGACGGAGGGGGTTGAAGCCCACAATAGCGAGTCAAAGTCCCCCTCAGTCAGCTTCGCTGACAGCTCCCCCAGAGGGGGAGCATCTGGGAAAGGGGTCAGCCTGCCGCTGGTGCGGGAGTAGGCGCCGGCTCCGATCCTCCCCCAGCGCGCAGCGCGGTTTGGGGGAGGTGGCGCGTCGCCCTCTTCGGCGGCGCGACGGAGGGGGTTGAAGCGCGCGCGAGTGAGTCAAAGTCCCCCTCAGTCAGCTTCGCTGACAGATCCCCCAGAGGGGGAGCATCTGGGGAAGGGGTCAGCCTGCCGCTGGTGCGGGAGTAGGCGCCGGCTCCGATCCTCCCCCAGCGCGCAGCGGGGTTTGGGGGAGGTGGCGCGTCGCCCTCTTCGGCGGCGCGACGGAGGGGGTTGAAGCGCGCGCGAGTGAGTCAAAGTCCCCCTCAGTCAGCTTCGCTGACAGCTCCCCCAGGAGGGGAGCAGCTGGGAGGCGTGACATCCAGACATGAAAAGGCCCGCCGTGGGGCGGCGGGCCTTGGGAGTCCGAACCTGGGGGGAGCCGGGTCCGGACGGGGTCTGACAGCGGCGGTTAGCGGCTGGCCAGGGTGTTGGCTTGGCGCTGGGCGGCAAGGGCGGAGTTGCGGGCCGCGAACTTCTCGGAGATCTCGACCTTCACCGCTTCCATGCACCGAGCGTTGGCGACTAGGCCGCGCTGGTTCGCCGTTTCGGCGCGGCAGAACTTGCGGGCGGCGGCCTCGGCGCGGTCGTGGAAGGCCTGGACGCCCTCGGGGCTGAGGGTGTCGATGTCGGCGGCGCGGATGGTCACCGGAGCGGCGTGGGCGGCCGTGGCGAGCGCGGCGACCGGGATGATGGCGAGGGCCAGGGTGGCGACGCCGGCGAGGGTGGACTTGAACATCTGGTTTCTCCCGTTGCTGGTCGCCCTGGGCGGCCGATGACCAACGAGGTAGACCTCATGAGTGACGAAGTCTTGTTAAGTCGGAGTAATGACAGAGATTTAAGAGTATTACAGGAAGTTCATTAATCTGGTTACATATAGTTTACTTAGGTGACGCCGCCGCGTCACAGGCTGACGCGGCGGCGGGTTACCTAGCCCTCGACCTTGAAGGTCAGGCCGGCGTTCTTCTGCAGGCGGTCGACCAGGCGGCTTCCGAGCGCCGCGCCGGGGGTCAGCACCCCGCCTCCGACCTCGGGGGCGTCCTTGACCAGGCAGATGGCGGTTTCGGCGATCAGCTTGGAGGTCGAGCCGTAGCCCGGGTCGCGGTCGCCATGGACGCTGACCTTCACCTTGCGCCCGTCCCTGGCGATCCCGATGAACACCAGGTCGTAGAAGCCGGCGTCGCGCTCTTCCTTGCTGGGGCCCTCGCCGGGCTGGGGTCCGCCCTCGGCGCTCATGGCGAAGCTGGCCGGGGCCTTGGGGTCGACCACGCTCATCTCGTCATAGACGAAGTCCGTCCCGTACGGATGGCCCATCAGGAAGTTCGAGCGGTGGACGTTCTTGGTGTTGATCGCCGCCATCATGAAGGGGCCGACCTGGGCGTCCATGTCGGGGTCGTGCTCGGGCTGGTCGCCGCGCGGCTGTTCCGGACCGGTGAAGCCGGGCGTGAGCGCGAAGGGGTTGGCCATCAAGGCCATCAAGCTGGGATCCTTCATGATCGCGGCCATGGTCGCCCGGCCGCTGGCGGCGGTGCCGCCCGAGAGGCCGCCCCGCATGGAGCGAACCCGGCCCTTCACCCGGGGGACCGGACCGCCCAGCTTCGCCTTGGCGGTCTCCTGGGCGAAGAACACGCCCAGCTCGAAGGGGATGGAGTCGAAGCCCGCCGAGTGCAGGATCCGCGCGCCGCTGGCCTTGGCGGTCTCGTGGTGGGCGGCGATGGTGGCGGCCATCCAGTTGGGCTCGCCCGACAGGTCCAGATAGTCGGTCCCGGCCGCGGCGCAGGCCGCGATCAGGGCGTCGCCATACAGCTGGTAGGGGCCGACGGTGGTCAGGATCGCCTTGGCCCGGCCGACCATGGCCTTGAGCGAGGCGGCGTCCGCCGCGTCGGCGACCACCAGGGGGGTGTCCTTGGGCGCGCCGATCTCATCGCGCACCGCGGCCAGCTTGTCGGGGCTGCGCCCGGCCATGGCCCACTTCACCTCGCCGCCGACCCCGTAGCGCTGGGCCAGGTACTCGGCCACCAGCCGGCCGGTGAACCCGGTGGCTCCATAGACGATGATGTCGAACTCCGCGTCGCGGTTCATGGCCGTCTCCTGGGATTTACAATGTACGTCTTTATGCCCGGAACCGACGCGGCTGCAAAGGCGGGGTAACGCGATCAACGTGGCTTGACCCCGCCTGGGAGCGCCGCGATCAATGACGCCCGCGTCACTTTGGCGCTGAGGAGCATGTCCAGTTGTCCGAGGCCCCACCGTCGCGCGACCGGCGCCTGCCCCTATCCCTGGTGTTCGGCTTCGCGTCCCTCTCGGTGCCGCTCGGCGCTTACGCAGTGGCTGTCGCCGTCTATCTTCCGGCCTACTTCGCCAAGCACCTGGGAGTCAGCCTGGCGGTGATCGGCGGGGCCTGGGCCGTCGTGCGGCTGATCGACCTGGTGGTCGATCCGATCCTGGGCGTCGCCATGGACCGGACCCGGACCCGGCTCGGCCGATACCGCGCCTGGATGCTGCTGGGCGGCCCGATCATGATGGCGGCGACCTATGCGCTGTTCCTCGCGCCGGCGGGCATTGGGTCGATCTATCTGATCGGCTGGCTGCTGGTGCTGTATCTCGGCACCTCGATCCTGGGCCTGGGACACTCCGCCTGGGCCGCCACCCTGGCGCCCGAGTACAACGAGCGCTCGCGGGTCTTCGGGGTGCTGGCCGCCGCGGGGGTCGTGGGGGCCGTCGCGGTCCTGATGATCCCCATCATCGCCGACGGGATGGGCCTGAGCGAGGCCAAGGGCGTCCAGGCCCAGGGCTGGTTCATCCTCGGCCTGATCCCGCTGGCGGTCCTGCTGACCGCCCGGACGCCGGAGAAGCTGCTGCCTCTCTCGCCTGGGCCGGCCTTCGCGCTCAAGGACTATGTCCGGCTGCTCCTCAAGCCTGACCTGCTGCGCCTGTTCCTGGCCCAGATGTCCCTGACCATGGGCCCGGGCTGGATGAGCGCGCTCTACCTGTTCTTCTTCACCGACGCGCGCGGCTACAGCGCCGAACAGGCCTCGATCCTGCTGCTGGTCTATGTGGTGGCCGGCGTCCTCGGCGCGCCGACCACGGCCTTCGTCGCCACCCGGTTCGGCAAGCACAAGACCCTGATGGCCACCACCACGGCCTACTCGCTGGCGCTCTGCACCGTGATGCTCGTCCCCAAGGGCAGCGTCGCCTGGGGGCTGCCGGTGATGCTGTGGTGCGGCTTCATGGCCGCGGGGTTCGACCTGATGATCCGGGCCATGCTCGCCGACGTGGCCGACGAGGTTCGCCTCGAGCAGGGCCGCGAGCAGATCAGCCTGATCTACGCGCTCAACTCCCTGGGCGCCAAGATCGCCGCGGCCTTCGCCATCGGGGTCACCTTCCCCCTTCTGGGACAGCTTGGGTACGACGCCGCGGCCGGCGCGGTGAATACGCCCGAGGCGATCCGCAGCCTGGAGATCGCCTTCATCGCGGGGCCGATCGTCTTCGTCATGCTGGGCGGCGCCTGCCTGATCGGATGGCGGCTCGACTCGGTTCGGCACGCCGAGATCCGCATCCGCCTCGATGCGCATGACGCCCAGTACGCCGAGGCCCCGGTCGTGGAGAGCCTGGGGACCGAGCCGGCGATCCCTGTCCTGGCGCCCGACGGCAAGCCCGGCTGACGTCGGGTCAGAGTGTTCTCGCGGCCAGATCCGTGACAGCGTAAGGCCAGCGGGCCCGCCGGAGGCGCGCGAGGAACGACGATGGCCGGGCTGATTCTGCACCACTACGACACCTCGCCCTTCTCCGAGAAGGTGCGGCTGATGTTCGGCCTGAAGGGGCTGGCCTGGGATTCCGTGCAGGCGCCGGTGATCATGCCCAAGCCCGACCTGGTCCCCCTGACCGGCGGCTATCGCCGCATCCCGGTGATGCAGATCGGCGCCGACATCTATTGCGACACCCAGGTCATCCTGGCCGAGATCGAGGCCCGCGCCCCCAGCCCGCCCAGCGTCTTCGGCGCCGGCTGGGCGGTCAACTTCTGGGCCGACCGCCTGTTCTTCGGTGTCACCGTGCCGATCATCTTCGGGGAGCTGGGCGACGCCACCTCGCGCGAGTTCATCCTGGACCGCGAGAAGCTGTCCGGCCGGCCGTTCGACGTCGCCGCGATGAAGGCCGCGGCCGGCGTCATGCGGCCCCAATGGCGCGCCCAGGCGGCCTGGATCGAGGCGGGCCTGGCGCGCGGCGACTGGCTCGACGGCGATGCGCCCGGGCTTTCCGACATCGCCGCCTATATGAACCTGTGGTTCCTGGCCCGCAGCCTGCCCGCCGTCGCCTATGGGCTGCTGAGCGGCATGCCGCGGACCCAGGCCTGGCGCGACCGGGTCGCCGCCATCGGCCACGGGACCCGCCGCGAGATCACCGGGGCGCAGGCTCTGCAGGTCGCCCACGACGCCGAGCCGGCCGCGCCGCCGATCCACGACCACGCCGATCCGCAGGCCCTGGCGGTGGGCGCGGCGGTGACCGTGGAGGCGGACGACTACGGCCGCGACCCCGTCGCCGGAACCCTCGTCGCCGCCACCCCCGAGCGGGTGGTCATCGCCCGCGAGACGCCCGAACTGGGCAAGACCCACATCCATTTTCCCCGCGCCGGCTATCGCGTCGGCAAGGCCTGAAGGAGCGCCCCATGGAAGACCGCATCAAGGTGGAGCTGAAGGACGGCGTGGCCGATGTCCGCCTGGTCCGCACCGACAAGATGAACGCCCTCGACGACGCCATGTTCTCAGCCCTGATCGAGACCGGCGAGGCGCTGAAGACCCGGCCCGGCGTCCGGGCCATCGTGCTCTCGGGCGAGGGCCGGGCGTTCTGCGCCGGGCTCGACATGGGCAATTTCGGCAAGATGGCCTCCGGCGAGCGATCGGGCGGCCAGTCGTCCACCGGCGAGACCCTGGTCACGACCAAGCGCACCCCCGGCGGATCCAACCGCGCCCAGCACGCGGTGATGGTCTGGCGCGAACAGACCGTGCCGGTGATCGCCGCGATCCACGGGGTGGCTTTCGGCGGCGGGTTCCAGCTGGCGCTCGGCGCCGACATCCGCTTCGTCACCGCCGACACCCGCATGTCGGTCATGGAGATCAAGTGGGGCCTGGTGCCCGACATGGCCGGCCTGGTGCTGATGAAGCGCCTGGTGCGCGACGACGTGGCCCGGGAGCTGACCTATACCGGCCGCCAGTTCAACGGCGAGGAGGCCCTGCGAATGGGCTTCGCCACCCGCGTCTGCGCCGATCCCTACGCCGAGGCCCTGGCCCTGGCGGCGGACATCGCGGCCAAGAACCCCCACGCCATCCGCGCCGCCAAGCGGCTGCTGGACATGGCGCCGGACGCCGACCAGCACGCCATCCTGCTGGCCGAGAGCCAGGAACAGACCGCTCTCATCGGTTCGCCCAACCAGGTCGAGGCGGTGATGTCCAACATGCAGAAGCGCGCCGCGGTCTACGCCGACTGATGCCGACCCTCTACCACTGCGCCGACGCCCGCTCCTTCCGCGTCCTCTGGGCCCTGGAGGAGCTGGGCGTGCCCTATGAGCTGAAGCTGCTGCCCTTCCCGCCCAGGGTCCGCGCGCCGGACTATCTGGCCGAGAACCCGTTGGGCACCATCCCGCTGCTGGTCGACGGGGCCACGCGGATGACCGAGTCCTCCGCCATCGTCCAGTACCTGGCGGTCAAGCACGGCGGCCCGCTGCTGGTGAGCCCCGACGACCCAGCCTATGGCGCCTGGCTGAACTGGCTCTATCTGGGCGAGGCGACCCTGACCTTCCCGCAAACCCTCGTACTTCGCTACACGCGGCTGGAGCCCAGGGAGCGGCGCAATCCGCAGGTGGCCGAGGACTACAGCCGCTGGTTCATGGCCCGGCTGCGGGCGGTGGACACGGCCCTGCAAACCGCCGAGCACCTCTGCGCCGGCCGGTTCACGGCGGCGGACATCTCGGTGGGCTACGCCCTGCTCCTAGCGCAGACCCTGGGGCTGCACGAGCGGTTCAGCCCCGCGGTGGCCGCCTATTGGGCCCGGCTGCAGGAGCGCGACGGCTTCAAAGGCGCCAAGGCGGCGCAGGCGAGCGAGGCTGTCCCCGACTGGCAGGCCTAGACCGCCGGGGTGAGCGGGTTCGCGTTCCATTCGGCCCGTACATCGAGGTCGAGTTCGGTGGAGCGGTCCCGCAGCGCCCCGAATGCTCCCGCATCCAGCAGGCGCGACAGGGCCCAGACCGCGGCGCCCCGCACGAGGGGCGAGGGATCGCCCAGCAACCGCTCAGCCGCCGCCGCCAGCCGAGCCTCGCCCGAATTGCCGATGGCGTAGAGTACGTTGCGTACGAAGCGGTCGCGGCCGATGCGCTTGACCGGGCTCTTGGCGAACAGGGCGCGAAACACGGCGTCGTCCAGGGCGGCGAGATCCTCCAGGGTCGGCGCGCGCAAGGCGTCGCGGGCGTGCAGCCGCTGCTCGCGGGCCACGGCGGCGAACTTGTTCCAGGGACAGACGGCCAGACAGTCGTCGCAGCCATAGATCCGGTTGCCGAGCGCCTCGCGGAACTCGCGCGGGATCGGTCCCTTCAGCTCGATGGTCAGGTAGGAGATGCAGCGCCGCGCATCGAGCTGGTAGGGCGCGGGGAAGGCCTTGGTCGGACAGATGTCCAGGCAGGCCTGGCACTGGCCGCAGGACCCGCCGCTCGGGCCGTCGGGGGCCAACTGCAGTTCGGTGAGGATCGAGCCCAGGAACAGCCAGGAGCCGAACTCGCGGCTGACCAGGTTGGTGTGCTTGCCCTGCCAGCCGAGGCCTGCCTGCTCCGCCAGGGGCTTCTCCATCAGCGGCGCGCTGTCGACGAACACCTTCAGCTCGCCGCCGAACCTGGCGACCACCCAGCCGGCGAGCTGTTTCAGCCGGCCCTTGATCAGCTCGTGATAGTCGTCGCCCTGGGCATAGACGCTGATCGTCCCGCGGTCCCTGCGCGCCAGCGCCGCCAGGGGGTCGGCGTCCGGGCCATAGTTGGTCCCCAGCATGATCGCGGTGCGGGCGCCGGCCCACATGGCGCGCGGATGGCCGCGGCGCTCGGCCGTTTCCTGCAGCCAGCCCATCTCGCCGTGGCGCCCCTGGGCCAGGAATTCCATCAGCCGCTCGCCGGCCGGCCAGGCCTGCGTGACGTCGGCGAACCGGCAGGCGTCGAAACCCAGCTCGGCGGCCTTGGCGGCGATCAGCTCTTTGCGTGGATCAGAAGTCGAGATCGTCATAATGCGGCGCCGGCGCGAGGCCGGGCCAACGATCGGTCAGCAGGGGCCGGAAGGCCGGCCTCGACTTCAGCTTCATGTACCAGGTCTTGGTCGCGGGGAAGTCGCGCCAGGGCACGTCGCCGAAATAGTCGATCACCGACAGGTGCGCGGCTGCGGCGAAGTCGGCCAGGGAGAGGCGCTTGCCGGCCAGCCAGTCGCGGGAGGCGAGCAGGCCCTCCACATAGACCAGGTGCTGGCGCAGGGCGTCGCGACCCTGACGCAGGGCGGCCAGGTCGGGCGAGCCCAGGCCCAGCAGCCGCTTCTCCATCTTCTCGTGCAGCAGGAAGCCGCCGACCTCATAGTCGAACTTGCGGTCGAACCATTGCAGCAGGCGTCGCGCCTCGGCCCGCTCGGCAGGCTCGCGGCCGAGCAGTGGCGGCTCGGGATGGGCCTCTTCCAGATGGTCGAGGATGGCGCGGCTCTCGCACAGCACCAGCCGGTCGCGGCCCGTCCCGATGACGAGCACCGGGGTCAGGCCCGAGGCGTTCATGGCGATCAGCTCGGACGGCCGTTCCCAGTACTTCGCCGGCTCCTCGGCGAAGGGCAACCGCTTCTCGCCCAGCGCCAGACGCACCTGGCGCGAGGCCGGGTCCAGCGGGAAGTGGTGAAGGGTGCGTTCTGCGCTCATCAGTGGCGGACTATCGCTCGTCCGCGTTAAGGCCGCGTTTACCGAGACCCATTTCCGCGAACGCGCCGCCGTGCGGCTCGGCCGAGCCGCGCGGGTCGGGATGCATCAGGATGTCCGCGCGGGGGAAGACTTCCAGCACGCGCTTCTCGGCGGCGACGAGCACGGCGTGCGCGTCCTCGAGGGACAGGTTGGGGTCGAGGTCCACGTGCATCTGCATATGGATATAGGGGCCCGACGCGCGTGTGCGGAGCTGGTGAACGTCTGTCAGCCTGGGGTCGGAGGTGACGAGCCGCACGATATGGTCGCGGTCCTCCTGAGGGAGTTCGTGGTCGAGGAGCTGGTTGGAGGCCTCGCGGAACACGCTGACCGCCCCCCAGAGCAGGAGGGCGGTGACCACCAGGGCGGCGGCGGCGTCGAGATTGTTGAGCCCCAGCCAGACCGACGCACCGATGCCCAGCAAGGCCACGGCGTTGGAGGCCAGGTCGGTGGCGTAGTGGGCCCGGTCGCCGGCGATCGCCACGGAGGCGGTGCGCCGCAGGACCCAGCTTTGGGCGGCGATCAGGGCGGCCGTCAGGATGGTGGAGATCACCATCACGCCGACCGCCAGCCCTTCCTCCCGCAACTCGTGAGGTTCGAGCATGTGGCGGATGGCTTCCTGGCCGATCAGGGCGGCCGAGGCGAAGACCAGGCCCGCCTGCACCAGGCTGGCGAAGGCCTCGGCCTTGCCGTGGCCAAAGCGATGCTCGGCGTCGGGCGGCGCGGCCGCGTACCGCACGGCGAAGAAGGTCACCATGGAGGCCAGCAGGTCGAGGCCGGAATCAGCCATGGAAGCCAACAGGGAGACCGAGCCGCTCGCCCGCCAGGCCACCGCCTTGATCGACACCAGCACCAGGGCGACGCCGATCGACAGCAGAGTGACCCCTCGGGTCAGCCGGGCGGTCTCGGCGGTGGTGAGGCCTTGGGCGGGGTTCATCCCGCCTGTCTAATGCGAGCCTTCAGCCGATCCCACCGAGAATGACTCTCAACCGGGAGTCTCCGCGGCGCCGGACGCAGGCCGAAGTCCCCCTCAGTCGGCTTCGCCGCCAGCTCCCCCAGAGGGGGAGCATCTTGGGGGGCTGCGCGAACTCCAGATCCTCCCCCCGCGCGCCGCGCCGGAGGGCTCTACGCCGCCTTAAGCGGCGCCGGTCCCACATAGCGCGACTGCGGGCGGATCAGGCGGCCGCCGGCGACCTGTTCGCGGGCGTGGGCGATCCAGCCGGCGACCCGGCCCATGGCGAAGACGCAGGTGAAGGCGCTGGGCGGGAAGGCCAGGGCCTCCAGCAGCAGGGCGGTGTAGAACTCCACATTGGTGTCCAGCGCCCGGTCGGGCTTGTGCTCCTTGAGGATGGCGAGCGCCGCGGCCTCCACGGCCTCAGCGAACTCCACCCGCGCCGGCTGGCTGTTGGAGCCCTCGCGCAGCTTCCGAACGGCGGCCTTGAGCGCGTCGGCGCGCGGGTCGCGCACCCGGTACACCCGATGACCGAAGCCCATCAGCCGGTCGCCGCGGGCCAGGGCCTGCTCGATCCATTGGCGGGCGTTCTCCGGCCGGCCGATCTCGTTCAGCATGTCGATGACCGGGCCCGGCGCGCCGCCATGCAGCGGGCCCTTGAGCGCGCTGATCCCGCCGACCACGGCCGAGGTCAGGCCCGCCCGCGTCGAGGCGATCACCCGGGCTGCGAAGGTCGAGGCGTTCAGTCCGTGGTCGCTGACCGTGACCAGATAGGTGTCCAGCGCCTCGGTCTCGGCCTTGGTGGGCGTGCCGCCCCGGGTCATGCGCAGGATGTCGGCGGCGTGAGTCAGGCCCGGATCGGGGGCGATGGGCGCCTCGCCGGCCTGGGCGCGGACCACCGCGGCGGTGAACACCGCCGGCGCGGCTGTCAGGCGCAAGGCCGTGGCCAGGTCGTCGCCGTCGGCCAGACGGGCGGTGAGCGCCCGCATGGCCTCGATGGGGCTGCGGTCCATCAGGCCGGTGTCCAGGGCCGCCACCTCGCCGAACACCTCGGCTCGGGCCGCGCCAAGGGCCGCGGTCAGATCGTCGGGAAGGTCGTTGAAGAAGCCGTCGAACAGCAGTCGAGCCACCTCCTCGAACCGGGTGCGGCCGGCCAGGTCGTCCAGCGACCGGCCACGAATGATCAGCACGCCGCGCTGGCCATCGACTTCGGACATCACGGTCTCGGCGGCGACGACGTTCTCAAGGCCATCGGACATGGCGCATCTCCTCTTGCTTGAAGCGATATTTGCCGCCAAGCTGAGTGCGTCAATCTTGATCAATATAATCAATATATGACCAGCCACGCCGCCAAGACCGACTGGATTGCCGCCGACGAGGCCCGCGAGCGCCTGGGCGTCCGGCCCCAGACCCTCTACGCCTATGTCAGTCGCGGCCGGGTCCAGGTCAGGGTCGATCCCCGCGATCCCCGCCGCAGCCTCTATCGGGCGGCCGACATCGCCGCGCTCACCGATCGCAAGACCCGGAGCCGCAAGGTGGCCGAGGTGGCCGCCGGCGCCATCGCCTGGGGCGAGCCGGTCCTGGCCTCGGCGATCACCACCATTTCGGGCGGACGGCTCTACTACCGAGGCCGCGACGCCGTGACCCTGTCGGACACCGAGACCCTGGAGGCCGTGGCCCGGTTGCTGCGCGGCGGACATGGGGTGGCGCTGAAACGAACCGACCGGCCCAGCCCGCCGGAGGGGCCTGACATGCGCTCGCGGGCTTTCGCGGCCCTGGCCGCCCGGGCCGGGGTCGACCCACCGGCGCGGGGGCGCAATCCCATGGCGCTCGCCGTGGAGGCCGCGACCCTGCTGGACGTGCTGACCGACGCCGTGGCGGGACAGGTGGGCGGAGGAGCGATCGCCAACCGGCTGGCCCTGGCCTGGGGCCTGGGACCGGGCGGGACGGGGGCCGACCTGATCCGCCGCGCCCTGGTGCTGCTGGCCGATCACGAGCTCAACGCCTCGACCTTCGCCGCTCGGGTGGCGGCCTCCACGGGCGCCTCCCTGGCGGCCAGCGCGCTGGCGGGGCTGGCGGCGCTGTCGGGGCCCCGGCACGGCGGGGCGGCGGCGGCCTGTCAGAGCTTCGCCGCCCAGGCCGCGGCCACCAGTCCCCGCGCCGCCATCGCGGCTCTGCTGGCCGAGGACCGGCTGATCCCCGGCTTCGGCCACAACCTCTATCCGCAGAGCGACCCGCGCGCCGAGGCTCTGCTGGAGCGGTTCACGCCGACGCCGGACATGCAGGCCCTGCAGGGCGCGGTCACGGCGGTCACCGGCCTGGCCCCCAATGTGGACTTCGCCCTGGTCTCCCTGGCGCAGACCCTGAAGCTGCCCAGGGACGCGCCCTTCGCCCTCTTCGCCGTCGCCCGCTGCGCCGGCTGGATCGCCCACGCCATCGAGCAAGGCCAGACCGACCAGCTCATCCGGCCAAGGGCGCGCTACGTGGGGGTGGATGTGGAGGGGGGATAGTCGCCCACCGCTCGGAATGTTGACACCTCCTCTCCCCCCGCTACCAGGGGGGAGAGGGTAGGGTGAGGGGGGCCTCCGTGC